>JAYPMZ010000074.1:13673-14068 GCA_038130205.1 Erythrobacteraceae bacterium
TAGGGTTTGGGGTCGAAGACCGTCTCTCCTGCCGCGAGTTTGGCCTTGTCCGCATCCGAGCGGCCCCATGTGGTGAAATCCGGCGCAGAGGCGATACCGATCATGCCGACGAGCTTCTCGCCCAGCGCCTCGCCCACCAGCAGCATCAGCCACCCGCCCATCGAAGAGCCGACCAGCAGCACTTCGCCCGGAACATGCTCCCAGATCAGCGCTAGCACTTCCTCGCGCCATTTCGACAGCGTGCCATCGGCAAAATCGCCCGAACTCTCACCGCAGCCCGAATAGTCGAGCAGCAGGCAGGCGCGTCCCAGCGCTTCGGCTTCGGCAAACAGAGCAGAGGCCTTTCCGCCAGCCATGTCGGACATATAGCCGGGCAAGAAGACCAGCGTCGGACC
>JAYPMZ010000075.1:0-4195 GCA_038130205.1 Erythrobacteraceae bacterium
CTGTTCGAGCCGTTCGGTAAGATAGCCTTCCATCGCCAGCGCATAAAGGTGGCCGATCAAAGCCCCCTCGCCCGCCAAAGCATCGGCAAGTGCATCGATCGACACCGGATCTGCTGATGCACGGTGCGGCGTCTCGCTTGCCGCATCGAGCAATTGCTGCGCGAGACCGGCCAGCATACCGCGCAGCCGGGCGACGATGGCATCGCTGACGAGCGCTGGACCCGAGCTTTCGAGCAGGTGCGATATAACGGGCGCAACACCGCGCAGCGCGCGGTCGCCGCGCGCGAGTTCATCCTTCAGGATGGCCTCCGCAGAGGTTGTTTCGGTCCGATCCATCGGCACTTTGCCCATATCCTAGGCTCTAGCCGAGCCATGGTTAAGCCACGGTTAGCTCAATCTCGATCAGCGCGCAGTAGTAATTGCAAGACTGCCCCAAGAGCGAACAGTGCGAGCAATTCCGTCAAAATGCCAAATCCTGCGGCGACGGCGAAACCCGCAAGTTGCACGGTCCGATCGCGCCAGAACGTCGCGAGCGGTGCCTCGCTCTTGCCACCGAGGACCCGCGCGAGCCCGATCGCAATCGGCGATAGCGCAAGCAAAGGCGGTGAAGCGTCCCAAATTCCGATTGCCAGCATGAGGCTAATCGTCGCTAACACGTCGATCGCAAGGGATAGCGCACTGCTCAAACGACTGCTTGTGCCTTGCGACCACAATGCCTCGCGCAAGCGCCCCCAACCATTGCTCAACGTCGCGGCAAAGGCTCCGATTGCGGCAATGCCGATGCCCCAAGCCACCAAGCCGAAACCGCTGAGAGCAACACCGGAAAGGGCAAAAACAATCGCTGCTATTGCGCTGATTTCACTTCCGTTTTCGAGCCCTCTTGGTGCAGTCTTGCGGGCAATGAGCGCGGCGACAGCCTGGCCGGGGCCTGCCCGTGAAGGAGTTGACGCGCTTGCTTCGATCAAGGCCGTTTCTGCGCGGGTGAGTGCCGCGTTGTCTGTCGCAAGTATCCAATTACCGTTGTCGAGCGCGTCGGCCTTCAATTCGGCACATTCGACACGGGCCTGCAAAGCGATCCGAAGCAATAGAGACATCGCGTCGCTGTCAGGCGGCATGTCGGCCAATTTCTGTGCTTGCGATGCGCGCATCACAGCAAATCCGCCCCAATGGCGATCCTTGTCGATCCGCTCGAAATCCTCGGGATAGGCCTTGGCGAAAGGATGGTCCGCGCCAATCGTCGCGATGCTTTTGCGCAACGGTCCTTCGGGTGCGGTCTGGGAAATGGCGCAGGATTTGATCGTTTCACCGTCGGCAATCAGCCCATCAAGCAGCAATACCAACTCGTCATCAGCGCGAAGCAGGCTCACAAGCTGTAGATTGCTTCGCATGGCGTGAAACTCACCACCTGCTGCTTCGACGCGGCGTTGTTGAGCGAGCACCTCGCCACCCGGCGTTTCGCAAAGGCATATGATCCGCTTGCACCCCAGCGCGCGCACCAGATCGACTTGCCACGCAAGAACGCTCCGCCCGCCCAGCGCGAGCTCGGCCCGCAGCTCACCGGTAGTGGTGCGTTTGACGGCGGCAAGAAATGCGGTGCGCAAGCGTTGGGTCCTTGGCGAGAGCGCGGCAAGGGAAGCTGCCGCGCACCTTCGCTAGGCGCGCGAACGGCCCCGCATCAAGCGCAGGGCGGTCCTAAATCCCACAATTTTCGATAATCAGGCCTGAAAAGGCTCCAGAGCGTTGCCGGCAAAGCGGGAAAGAACCGTCTCGATACCGCGGATCGCAGCCGGTTCACCCGGAGCGGAGGCCAGAGCTTTCTCGGCAGCGATCAGCAGGTCTTCTGCGTGGAAGCTCGCCGCAAGCCCCTTCAGACGCATTGCCGCAACATTCCAATTGCCGTCGCAGCGCGAACGCTTGAGCAGATCAAGCTGCTTCTGCGCGCTTTCGATAAATGCGCCACGCAGTTCGCTCAGCAGCGCCGCATCTTCGCCAGCGGCTGCAGCAAGGGTCGCATCAAGGGCTCCGTTTTCATAGGCCATAGCGATCACGTTACGCGCCTGGGAGTTAATGCGGGGTTTATCCAGGACAGTCCTGTGGTATTCTCCCGCCATGTCGGGTGGAAACCATATCCGGGCCGTGGGCCCGCAAGCCGCGCGCAAGGCGCAATCGGACGCAGCTTCGCAGGACGGAGACGGCGTTGAAATATCTGAAGAAATCGCACTTGAAGAGACCCCGCTCGATCTTTCGGATTATACAGAGGATTATGTCGATGAAGCGGCTTTCGAAACCGCTCCTTCGCGCTTCGGCTGGGTAGCCCCGACGCTTGCGATCGGCGCGATCGTGCTTTGGAGCGGGCTCTATTTCTGGGCGATGCGGGGCGCGATTCTCAATGCGGCTTCGGCAACTCCCGCAGAATGGACGCGTTGGATAATCGACTGGTCGGTGCCGGTCCTGCTGGTGTGCGTCATATGGCTGCTCACCATGCGCCATTCGCGTGCCGAGGCGAAGCGCTTTGCCGAAACCGCCGCTTTGCTGTCGCAGGAAAGCGCCGAACTCGAGCAACGCCTGACCGTGGTCAATCGCGAATTGAGTCTCGCACGAGAGTTTCTGGGCGCACAGTCACGCGAACTGGAATCGCTGGGCCGGGTGGCGAGCGAGCGGATATCGACCCATGCTTCCGAATTGCAGGATCTGATCAAAGCCAATGGCGCGCAAGTCGATGCCATCGGCAGCGCGAGCGAGGCGGCTCTCGGCAATATGACCCGCTTGCGGGACGATCTGCCCGTGGTTGCCAATTCCGCACGCGACGTTTCGAATCAGGTGGGCAACGCCGGACGCACCGCGCATGATCAACTCGAAAAACTTGTCACCGGGTTCGAACGCCTCAACCAGTTCGGCAAGGCGAGCGAAAACCAGGTGAGCGCACTCGACAAGCGGGTCGGAGAGGTGCTGAAGGGCTTCCAGATCCGGCTTGAACAGATCGAGGCTTTTGCAGGCACGCGGCTCGGCAAGGTTCAGGCAGACGTCGAAAGCTATCGCAACACGGTGGAAGCCGCAGAGACCACCGCAATCGACGCCTTGGGCGAACGCATTGCCCTGCTCGAAAACGAGACGCAGGCCACCGCGCTGCAACTGCGCGCCGCCGAAGAAAACGCGATGCAGCAGCTCCACGCCGCTCGGCAACGGTTTGAAGACGATGTTACCAAGACCGTTGAATCGCTCGACCGGCTCGACCAGCATGCAATCGCGGCCTCGCATAAGCGTATCGAGAACCTCAACGCCGAAGCGACCCGTTTCGACGAGCGGCTAGCAGCACGCGATCGCAAGTTCCTCGATGAAATGAGCCGCCGTCAGGAAGAGTTTGAAACCCGTGAAACACAGGCCAGCGAAGTGCTCGCACAGCGGCTTGCCGATCTCGACGATGCGCTGACCGAACGCCGCGAAGCGCAAGTTCAGGAAACGGAAAAGCTTGTCGCCACCTCCACCGCGATGACCGATCAGCTCGAAAAGCTGTCAGCGCTGATCGCCGAGATCGACCAGACAGGGCGGAACACGCGAGGCGGTCTGACCGAAGGCCTCGAAGCGCTGGACGCTCAGCTTATAGAAAAGCGCACTGCTCTCGCCGAAACACAGCAGCAATTGGGCGAACTGACAGAAGCGGGCATCCGCCTGCTCGAAATCATCCAGTCTGGCGCCAAGCACAGCCGCGAGGATCTGCCCAAGGCCATCGAAGCGGCCTCGGGCACGCTGGGCGGCGTCGAAGAACGCGCCGCCGCGCTGTCGGGCATGATGTTCACGACCGGACAGAATGCCGACAAGCTGTCTGAATATCTCGTCACCACGCAAACCAAGCTGACCGAAGCCGACAGTTCAATCGACCGGCTGGGCACAAAACTGGCCGAACATTCGGAAGAAGCGCTTGCGAAACTACAGGGTTTGCGCAGCGGTTTCTCGCGCCTCGCCAACCAGTCCGAAGGCTTTGCCGGCGAAACCCAAGCCGCTCTGCGCGAGGCATTGGGCACGCTGCAAGCAGCGACCGAGTCCGCTTTCACATCCTTGGAAGAGGGTGCCCGCGAACGGGTCGGCACATTGGCTGATAGTATCTCGAAGGACGCCGTGGCGGAGATCGAGCGTGCCTTGCGCAAGGATACAGCCGAAGCCGTCGGCAAGCTCGAAGCAGCGGCCACTCAGGCCG
>JAYPMZ010000075.1:4205-13386 GCA_038130205.1 Erythrobacteraceae bacterium
CGGTGCAATTGCGCGACCAACTCGCCAAGGTGAACGAGCTCACCGTCAATCTAGAACAGCGGATTGCCCGTTCACGCGAACTGGCCGAAGAGCAGGTCGGCAATGACTTCGCACGGCGCATGGCGCTCATAACCGATAGCCTGAATTCGAACGCCATCGACATTGCAGCGGCGCTCTCCGACGATGTCACCGACACCGCATGGGACGCCTACCTGAAAGGTGACCGCGGCATCTTTACGCGCCGTGCCGTGCGTTTGCTCAGCAATGGGGAAGCCAAGGAGATCGCCGAACTTTACCAGCGCGACGACGATTTCAAGGCCAATGTGAGCCGCTACATCCATGACTTTGAGGCCATGCTGCGCTCGATGCTGTCCACCCGCGACGGCAACGCGCTGGGCGTCACCATCCTCGGGTCGGACATGGGCAAGCTCTATGTGGTTCTGGCGCAAGCAATCGAACGCTTCCGCTCATAAACCCTAGACCGGCTCACCAACCTCTGCCGGAGGCTTGGGCAGGAAATCGAGATCGCTCGCGGTGATCCAGCCATATTCGTAATTGAGCACGAAGATCGTGGTCAGCACGATAGCGATGAGCGTCGCGCGCACCAGCAGCCGTCCGGGTCGAAAGTTGACGGGGGCACTATCGGCCTGTCCGGGCACTTTCTCGACGCCAGCTTCTTCTGCCGTGCGCACGCCGAAGGGGAGCAACAAAAAGGCGCTCATGATCCAGACGAGGAAATAGATCGCGAGGATCGAAGTCCACTGCATCAGCCTGCCTCCGCCTTGCCGAGCCCCGGCATGATCACGCGCACTTGCGGGTTCTTGCCCGACCAACGCCGCGCCGCGCGCCTTGCGGCAAGCCGCGTCGCTTCATGCACGGCAGCGGGATCGCTCGCATCGCGCCCGCGCAGCTTGCCGATTGCCTTGAGAATGTCCTGCTGCGTTTCCTCGATGAAGTCGGGCATGTCTTCGTCAAGCGGAAGGCCGATAGCCTCAATCACAGGACTTTCCCCACGCGCCAGAACGACGATGACGATGCCTTCGAAAGACATTCGCCGCCGGGTCGTGACGGATTCGCCGTCAGCAGGGGCGATAATGTCCCCGTCGAGTACGAGACGGCCATTCAACACCTCGGCCAGCTTACCCGGCGATCCGGGAGCGAGGCGCACGATATCGCCGTTTTTCTGGACAACGCCCGCCGGAATCCCGCAATCTTTGCCGAGCCGGGCCTGTTCACGCATGTGACGCATCTCGCCATGCACGGGCACGAGTATTTCGGGCTTGAGCCAGTCGTAGAGCGCTTCAAGTTCAGGGCGCCCCGGATGGCCGGACACATGGATCAGGCTTTGGCGGTCGGTAATTAACTCGATCCCCTTGGCCGCGAGCTGGTTCTGCATCTTTCCGATAGCGATCTCGTTGCCGGGGATCTGTCGCGAGGAAAACAGCACGACATCGCCGGGCACGAGTTCGAGCCGGTGATTGTCGTCCGCGATCCGCGCCAGCGCGGCGCGAGGCTCGCCCTGTCCGCCGGTTGCAAGGATCAAGACCTCGCCGCGAGGCAGGCCCATCGCGGTGTCGAAATCGACCGTCTGCGGGAAATCCTGCAAATAGCCATTGTCCTGCGCGACTTCGATAATCCGGTCGAGCGAGCGCCCGGCGACACATATCTGGCGTCCCGTTTCGCGGGCGACTTCGCCGAGCGTCTGGAGCCGTGCCACATTGCTGGCGAAGGTCGTCACCAGAACGCGCTTGCCCGCATGACGGGCGACCTCTTCCATCAAACCCTTGTGCACAGCCCCTTCTGAGCCGGACGGGGTGGGATTGAAAACATTGGTGCTGTCGCACACCAGCGCGAGCACACCCTCTTCGCCGATGGCCCGCAGTTCTTCCTCGGTTGTCGGCTCACCGATGATCGGGTCTTCGTCGAGCTTCCAATCGCCTGTGTGGAACACGCGGCCATAGGGCGTCTCGATCAGCAACGCGTTGCCTTCCGCAATCGAGTGCGCGAGCGGGAGATAGGTGATGCTGAAGGGGCCAAGCTCGATCTGGCCGTGATCTTCCTCGATAATGTTGAGCTCTACCTTGCCCAGAAGCCCCGCCTCTTCGAGCTTGCGCGCGACCAGATCGGCGGTGAACGGCGTGGCGTAGAGCGGCACGCCCAGTTCGCCCGCGAAATAGGGCACGGCGCCGATGTGGTCCTCATGCGCGTGGGTCAGCACAATCCCCAGAAGATCGCGCGTGCGCTCCTCGATGAAGTCGAGATCCGCGAACACCAGATCGACACCGGGATATTCACCGCCCGAGAAGGTCATGCCGAGGTCAACCATCAGCCATTTGCCTTCGCAGCCGTAGAGATTGACGTTCATGCCAATCTCGCCCGATCCGCCGAGCGCAAGGAACAGCAGTTCCTGTTCGGGAGCGTAATTCTTTTTCACGTGATACTCTTTGTCAAAATGGTGCGGCTCACTCGCTCGCCTGCTTGGCGAGAATTGCAAGCCCTTCGATAGTGAGGTCGGCATCGACCACATCGAATATGTCGGTGGCTTCGCCGAACAGTATGGCAAGGCCCCCGGTTGCAACGACCCTCACCGGACGGCCAATCTCTGCGCGCATCCGTTCCACAATGCCTTCCATCATCGCGACATACCCCCAGAACACCCCGATCAGCATTTGGTCTTCGGTGTTGCGGCCGATCACTGAGCTGCTTTCCGGCGCGCGGATCGCGACCCGCGGGAGCTTGGCGGTCTTGCCCACCAAAGCGTCGAGCGAGAGGTTGATACCCGGCGCAATCGATCCGCCCTTATACGCGCCGGTGAAATCGATCGCCTCGAACTTGGTTGCTGTTCCGAAGTCGATGACGATCAGATCGCCGCCGTATTTGTGATGGGCGGCGAGGATATTGAGCGCGCGGTCCGCGCCGAGCGAACTGGGCTGATCGACGTCGATATCAAACCGCCACGCGGCCTTGCC
Source organism: Erythrobacteraceae bacterium (assembly GCA_038130205.1). GTDB lineage: Bacteria > Pseudomonadota > Alphaproteobacteria > Sphingomonadales > Sphingomonadaceae > Erythrobacter. The sequence goes on from JAYPMZ010000075.1 coordinate 7,175, forward strand.
CTCACCTGCCTTGATCGGGGTAAGGCCAAAATACTTCTGACCGAGCACGCTCAGATTGTGATCTGCGCGGGGCACCACCGAGGCATAGACGAGCTGCGTGATGTCGTCGCGCGAGACGCCTTCGATGGTGAGCAACTGGAGCAACCACACCGCATATTCATCGCCCGTGCGGCGCGGGTCGGTGGCAATCCGCCAACGAGCGCGTGGCGGGAAGGAATAGCCGCCCTCCCCGTCCGGTTCGAACAGGGCAAAGACGACATTTGTGTTTCCGACATCGGCAGCCAGCAGCACGGCTTTCTCCTTAACTGATATCGCCTGCCCGAATGACACGTTCGGAGCCATCCGCCAAGCGCAGCCGCAGCGCGCCGTCGGTTTCTTCGAGGCCGGCAAAGGTACCTTCGATCCGTGAACCGTCCGGATCGTGGACGGATACCGGCGAACCGAGACTGTGGCTCGAATTGATGAGGAAGGTGGTGAGGATTGAGTCCAATCCCCTGTTCCGCCATGCCGAAAGTTGGGCTGCGAATTTGTCGGCAAGCGACTTTGCAAACACCTCTGGCGTCGGGCTGTTGCCGAATTGCGCGAGCGTCGCCGTCTTGCGGTCAGGCAAGTCCGGAGCATGCAACAGGTTGACGCCGATCCCGACGACTACGCTGCGGCCTACCATTTCGAGGAGTATGCCCGATGCCTTGCCGCCAACGAGCAAGACATCGTTCGGCCATTTGAGCGCGGGTTCACAATCGCCATCCAAAGCCGCGCGGATCGCCTGCGCAACGGCTATCGCGGCGACGAAGCTGAGACTGGCTGGCGGCGGGTCTCCCTCGCGCAGATCGACCACGCAGGAACCCATGAAATTGCCTGCACCGTCGAACCACTCGCGGCCCTGTCGACCACGCCCGGCAGTCTGGCGCCGGGTTACGAGCCATTCGCCCTCGGCGGGCGGCTCATCCGATTTGAGCGCCGCGGCAAGGTCGGCGTTGGTCGACCCAGTTTCCTCGATGAAACGGATCAAATCGCTCAAGTTCTAGACAGCGATGGACAGCGCGGTTGCTGCCTTATCGGCTAGGTCGCTCAGCGAAGGCGTAAGCAGGTAACCAAGCGGCGAAATGATCGCAGCGCAGATGCCGAGCAACACCCAATGCGAAGTTTCGCTCTTGCCGGTTACAACGCCTGCGGGCTCATCGAAGAACATCACTTTCACGAACTTGATGTAATAGAATGCGCCGATCACCGAGGCTGCGATTGCAATAGCGGCGAACACCACGAGGTCCGCTTCGACCAGCGCCTGGAACACCACGAACTTGCTGTAGAAACCAAGCAGCGGCGGAATACCGGCAAGGCTGAACATCACCAGCAGCAAGCACCAAGCAATCGCCGGACGCGTTACCGCGAGGCCGCGAATGTCGGAAAAGGTTTCATAAAGCTCGCCATCTTCGCCGCGCAGCATCAGCAGCGCGACAACGCTACCCAGGCTCATCGCAACATAGATGAAGAGATAGACCAGCATCGAACTTGCGCCGGCAAGCGAGGCCGCCGCGAGACCCAGCAGGATGAAGCCGACATTGTTGATCGAAGAATAGGCGAGCAGGCGCTTGAGGTTTTCCTGACCGATAGCGCCAAGTGCGCCGAACACGATCGAAGCAAGCGCTGCGAACATCACGATCTGCTGCCATGCCATAACCTGACCGCCGAACACTTCGAACACCACGCGGGCGGTCAGTGCGACAGCAGCGACCTTGGGAGCGGTGGCGAAGAAGGTCGTGACCGGGGTCGGCGAACCTTCGTAAACGTCGGGGCTCCACATGTGGAACGGCACCGCAGCAATTTTGAAAGCCAAACCGGCCATGACGAAAATCAGGCCGAACAGCTGTCCTGTGCTGATTTCACCAGTGAGCGCAGCGCGTACACCTGCGAAATCGGTCGTCCCGGTGAAACCGTAAAGCAGGCTCATCCCGTAAAGCAGAATGCCCGAAGCCAGCGCGCCAAGCACGAAATACTTGAGGCCGGCCTCTGCCGAGCGCGTGTCCTTCGTCAGGATCGCCGCAAGCACATAGGCAGCAAGCGAATTGAGCTCGAGCCCGAGATACAGTGTGATGAAATCGCTCGCCGAAACCATGATGCTCATGCCGAGCGTCGCGAACAGAACCAGCACCGGATATTCGGCGCGCATTCCGCGGTCGGCACCGGCAGCAGGGCCGTTGAAGAAGGCAGGCGCGACGATCAGACAGCCAATGGCTGCGAGGTAGATCAAAGCCTTGGCAAACAGCGCGAAGCTATCGACCTTAATCAGCGAACCGAACGCCAGAGTATCCGGCCCGAAAGCGCCGGCATGCAGGCTCGGGACGGTGAGTACGCCCGCACCGAACAGCGCTGCGGCAGCAATAATCGCGATCGGTCGTGCGATCTTTTCCCCGCCCCATGCAGCGGCAAGAAGCAAGACCAGGCCGGCGATACCAATCACCAGTTCGGGCAGGATCAGGGTGAAAGAGGCTGCGTAGTCCATCAGTGACCGCCCTCCTCTGCGTGTGCTTCGGCAGGCATGGCGTTGGCGCTTTCTTCGCGCGGCGTGCCCGCTTCGAGGTTGGCGTCGCTAGCAGGAGCCGAGGCGGCGATCTGCGCGTCGAGCGCGGCAATGTCGGCCCGCATCGGAGCGAGGAAGCTCTCGGGATAAACGCCCATCCAAAGCACCACTGCCGCAATCGGGGCAAGCATAGCCCATTCGCGCGCAGAAATGTCTTTCATCGCCGCAGCGTCGGGATTGGTCTGGCCGCCAAAAGCAACCCGGCGATAGAGGTAAAGCATGTAGCCTGCGCCCAGAATAATGCCGGTGGTGCAGATCAGCGCAACCCAGCTTGAAGCCTGATAAATACCGGCAAGAGCAAGGAACTCACCGACAAAGTTGCTGGTCCCCGGCAGGCCGATGCTCGCCATGGTGAACAGCAGGAAGAACACCGCGTAATAAGGCATGTTGATCGAAAGCCCGCCGTAACGGTCAATCTCGCGCGTGTGCAGGCGGTCGTAAATCACGCCCACGCACAGGAACAGCGCGCCCGACACGAGACCGTGACCGAGCATGATCATCATCGCGCCTTCGACACCCTGCACGTTGAAAGCAAACAGACCCGCGGTGACGAGCGCCATGTGCGCAACCGACGAATAAGCGATCAGCTTCTTCATGTCGTGCTGCACCAGCGCAACCAGCGAGGTGTAAACGACAGCTATCATCGACAGAGCGAAGATCACCCAAGCGAGATCGGCACTGGCATCGGGGAACATCGGCAAGCTGAAACGGATAAAGCCATAGCCGCCGAGCTTGAGCAGCACGCCTGCCAGAATAACCGAACCGGCAGTCGGTGCCTGAACGTGTGCGTCGGGCAGCCAAGTGTGGACCGGCCACATCGGCATCTTCACCGCGAAGCTCGCGAAGAAAGCAAGGAACAGCCAGAACTGCGCTCCTGCCGGGAACTGGTATTGCATCAGCGAAGGGATGTCCGAAGTGCCGGCCTGTGCCACCATCCAGAACATCGCGACCAGCATCAGCACCGAACCGAGGAGCGTGTAGAGGAAGAACTTATAGCTCGCATAGATGCGGTTATCGCCGCCCCAGACCCCGATGATAAGGTACATCGGGATCAGGCCCGCTTCGAAGAAGATGTAGAACAGGAAGATATCCTGCGCTGCGAAAGTGCCGATCATCAGCACCTCCATCAGCAGGAAGGCGCTCATATATTCACCGACGCGCTTGGTGATCGCTTCCCAACTGGCAAGGATACAGATCGGCATCAGGAACACGCTGAGCATAATTAGCATCAGCGAAATGCCGTCGATCCCGAGCGCGTAGCTGAAGCCAGCGACCAGCGAATAGCTCTCCTGAAACTGCCACTGCGCGCCGCCGATGTCGTAATTGGCCCACAGGATCACGCCGAGCGCGAAAGTGATCAGGGTCGCCCCCAGCGCAATCATGCGCGACGCCTGGCCCATGAACAGGCACGCGATAGCGCCCGCCAGAGGTACCAGCATCATGGTCGTGAGGATGGGAAAATCCATTGCTCGAAACGCCCCTAGAGCAGCACGTAAGTGACAGCGGCGATCAGGCCGAGAAGCATGATCAACGCATAGGTGTAGAGATAGCCCGACTGGATAGTCTTGGCCGCGACCGCGCCGCGCTGGACCACGGCAGCAATGCCGTTAGGGCCGAAGCGGTCGATGGTACCGATATCGCCAAGCTTCCAGAACTGCCGTCCGAACCAGAAAGCAGGCTTCACGAAGACGGCGTTGTAGAGCTCGTCGAAATACCACTTGTTATAGACGAAGCGGTGCAGGCCGCTGAAGCTCTTGACGAACTTCGCCGGCACATCGGGCTTGAGCAGATAGGCATAGACTGCCCCGCTGAAGCCCAGGACCATAACGATGAACGCTGCATACTTCACCAGATACGGCACGTTGTGCATCGCGTGGATGAGGTTCTCGTTATAGAAAATCGCCTCGCCCCAGAATGCGGCATCGTCGATAAAGCTCGGTGCGAACACCTGACCGGCTGCGACAGCGCCAACCGACAGCAGGCCGAGCGGGATTAGCATGGCCAGCGGGCTTTCATGCGGGTGATAGCCACCCGTCGTGTCTTCACCGGCCTCTTCAGGCGTCTTGTGAACCGAGTGCTGGATATGCTCGCTCTCGATCCAGCGCGGCTTGCCCCAGAAGGTCAGGAACATCAGACGCCACGAGTAGAAGCTCGTCAGCAATGCGGCGATAACGCCAGCCCAGAAGGCATAGGTAGCAGCGCCGGTGCCGCGAGCGAAGGCGGCTTCGATGATCGCATCCTTGGACCAGAAGCCTGCAAAGCCCGCACCGAGGTGATAGACACCGAGGCCCGTGATCGCGAGCGTGCCCGCCATCATCGCCCAGAAGGTGAGCGGGATTTCTTTACGCAGACCGCCATAATAGTGCATGTCCTGCTCGTGGTGCATCGCGTGGATAACCGAGCCTGCGCCGAGGAACAACAGCGCCTTGAAGAAGGCGTGCGTGAACAGGTGGAACATGGCAACGCCATAGGCGCCAACACCGGCAGCAAAGAACATGTAGCCGAGCTGCGAGCAGGTCGAATAGGCGATCACACGCTTGATGTCCCACTGCGTCGTGCCGATCGTCGCGGCAAAAAAGCAGGTCGATGCGCCCACGATCGTCACCAGCATCAGCGCGGTCGGCGCGGTTTCGAACATAGGCGAAAGGCGGCAGACCATGAACACGCCTGCGGTCACCATGGTCGCAGCGTGGATCAGCGCGGACACAGGCGTCGGCCCTTCCATCGCGTCAGGCAGCCAGGTGTGCAGGCCAAGTTGCGCCGATTTACCCATCGCGCCGATGAAAAGCAGGATGCACAGGATATCCATCGTCATCAGACGCATGCCGAGGAAGGTGATGTGCGAACCGCTCATCGCGGGGGCTGCTTCGAGGATTTCGGGGATCGAGGTCGTGCCGAACACGAGGAACGTGCCAAAGATACCGAGCATGAAGCCAAGGTCGCCCACGCGGTTGACAACAAAAGCCTTGATCGCGGCAGCGTTGGCGCTGGGCTTACGGAACCAGAAACCGATCAGCAGGTAGGAGGCAAGCCCCACCCCTTCCCATCCGAAGAACATCTGGACGAGGTTGTCGGCGGTCACCAGCATCAGCATGGCGAAGGTGAACAGCGAGAGATAGGCGAAGAAGCGCGGTTGATCCGGGTCTTCTTCCATATACCCCCACGAATAGAGGTGAACGAGCGCCGAGACGCTGTTGATCACCACCAGCATGATCGCGGTAAGCGCATCGACGCGCAGCGCCCAGTCGAAGGCCATGTCGCCCGACTGCACCCATTTGAGCACGGGAACGACTTCAGGCGCATAGCTGCCGGTGAGGAAGCCGATGAAGATCGGCCAGCTCAGCCCTGCGGACACGAACAGCGCACCAGTCGTAATCGACTTGGTGATCGTGTTGCCGAGCATGCGATTGCCCAGCCCCGCAACAATCGCGGCCAGCAGCGGCGCAAAGACGATGAGAAGGATCTGCGTTTGCACCGGGGGTTATCCCTTCATCCGGTTGACGTCGTCCACGGCAATCGTGCCGCGTCCGCGATAGTAGATGACGAGAATGGCGAGCCCGATGGCTGCCTCGGCCGCGGCAACGGTCAGCACCATCATCGCAAACACCTGTCCGACCAGATCGCCCATGAA
>JAYPMZ010000076.1:0-11805 GCA_038130205.1 Erythrobacteraceae bacterium
CGGTCGATCTCGGCGGTCCGCCCGCCCGCGTCGCCATCGCCGGCCCCGTTGCAGGCGATGGCGAAGCGTATGACGAACAACAGCTGGGTGATACAAACCGGCACTCTCGACCGGCCGCTCGGCATCGATGCGGTCAGCGTGATGAACGATTTTGCTGCGGTCGCGCAAGCGGTTGCGAATGTGCCCGATGACGATCTGCTTCATGTCACGGGGCCCGATCGCCCCTTGGCATCGCAGGGCGTAATCAGCGTGGTCGGCCCCGGCACGGGACTGAGTGTCGCACAATTCCTGCGTTTCGATGGCAATTATCACGTGCTCGCGACGGAAGGCGGTCACGTCGACTTCCTCAGGGAATACGGGCGGTAAGACGGATCAAGCGCGGTATCCGCCGAGCCTGCTAGGCAGAAACAACTCTTATCCCGCAAGCGGTATTACTGCCGGGGCATCTCTTCTATCGGTCAGCTTTGACGAGATTGGCGGTTGGTCACGGGGCAATTTCCGTGTCATTCAGATGTTCTTGCCACTTTTCAAAAATTGGGTATGCTCCGATTTAAGAGCGCCGAAAACGGTGCCGATGGGAGAGAGCAATGGCATGGGATTTCGAAACCGATCCTGAATTTCAGGAGAAACTCGACTGGATGGAGCACTTCGTCCGCGAAAAGGTCGAGCCTCTCGGGATGCTGGGAATCCACCCCTATGATGTCAAGAATCCGCGCCGCAACGCGCTTGTTCGCCCCTTGCAACAGGAGGTGAAAGATAAGGGATTGTGGGCTTGCCACCTCGGTCCCGAACTTGGCGGGCAAGGCTACGGGCAGGTTAAGCTGGGCCTGATGAACGAAATTCTGGGCGGCGCGACCTTCGCCCCGATCATATTCGGATGCCAGGCTCCCGATACCGGCAATGCGGAAATTATTGCGCACTACGGCACACCAGAACAGAAAGAGCGGTATCTTGAGCCGTTGCTCGAGAACGAGATCGTTTCGGCCTTCTCGATGACTGAACCGCAAGGCGGTTCCGACCCCACCAATTTCGTCACTCGCGCCGAACTCGATGGCAATCACTGGAAGATCAACGGCGAGAAGTGGTTCTCGACCAATGGCAAATGGGCCGACTTCCTGATCGTCATGGCGGTGACCGACCCTGAAGCACAGCGCCACAAGCGCATGAGCATGTTCATCGTGCCGGTCGATACGCCCGGTGTGGAAATCATCCGCAATGTCGGTGTCTACGGCCAGCAGGACGGTTCGGAAAGCTATGTCCGCTACACCGATGTGCGCGTTCCGGCCGATCATCTGCTCGGAGAGCAGGGCGGGGCCTTCGCCATCTCTCAAACGCGTTTGGGGGGTGGCCGCGTCCATCATGCAATGCGCACCGTGGGCAATTGCCGGCGCTTGCTCGATGCGATGAGCCGCCGCGCGGTCAGCCGCAAGACGCGCACCGGGGTGGTTGCAGACTATCAAACGGTAAAAATGCAGATCGCGGACAGCTATATCGAGCTCGAGCAGTTCAAGCTCTTCGTGCTCAAAACCGCGTGGATGATCGACAAGTATCAGGATTATCTGAAGGTCCGCAAAGACATCGCCGCGATCAAGGCCCTGATGCCGACGGTCTACCACAACATCGCGCAGCGCTGCATCCACATCCACGGATCGCTCGGCGTGTCGAACGAAATGCCTTTCGTCGGTAGCCTCATTGGCTCGATGGTGATGGGCATCGCCGATGGTCCGACCGAGGTGCACAAGGTGACCGTCGCAAAGCAGCACCTGCGCGAATACAAGGATGTGGCCGATCCGATGTTCCCCGATTACTCGCTTATCGCGCGGCGGGAGCGGGCGGTGGAGATGTATGGCCCGCTAGAGGAATTGGTCGAGGCGGCGGAAGCAGCAGAGTGACCGGCGCGTCCCAAGCGGTAGACGCCGCCCCGCCGCTGTCACTGGTAAACCGTGTGGCGTACGGCACCGGCGCGATGGCCAACGGCATCAAGAGCGCTGCGTTTTCCAGCTATCTGATGCTCTATTTCAATCAGGTCGTTGGCGTCCCCGCGGCGATTGTGGGCACGGCGCTGGCCTGCACCTTGTTGGTCGATGCAGTCGTGGACCCCTTCTTGGGGCGCTGGGCGGATATGACGCGCAGCCGGTTGGGGCGGCGTCACCCTTTCATGTATGCAGCGATCCTCCCCACCACGATATTCTTCTTCCTGACATGGTTCCCACCCGACGGCCTGTCGCATATCCAGCTTGGGTTCTGGATTTTCGCGCTGGCCGCAGCAACGCGCGCATCGATTAGCGCGTTCGAGATCAACACGTCGGCCATGGCTCCTGAACTGACCGAGGTTTACGCTCAAAGAACCAAGCTTTTCGGCCTCAGATACTGGTTCGGATACGCGGGGGCCTATGGCTTCACCAGCTTCTGCCTCGCGTTCATTTTCGTCGAGAGCGAGGCGTTCCCGCAAGGCCAGCTCAATCCGGCAAGCTATGACAGTTTTGCAGCGCTCGGTGCAGGGCTGATGTTTCTTGCCATGCTGATCTGCTGCGTGGGGACGCAAAACCGTGTGCCCTATATGCGGCAGGCGAGCGCTCCGGTCGAAGGCGAGAAGCTGTCCTTCGCGCAACATTTGCGCGAGATGCTGGCCGCGTTCCGCAATCGCGGATTCCTGTCGATCTTCGGTTTTGGCGTGTGCAAATATTCGGCGATCGGTCTCTACAGCGCGACCACGCTCTATTTCGGCACCTACCTGTTCAAACTGGATACCATCCAGCTCGCGATCCTGACGGTTGATAGCCTTGTGGCCGCTACGCTCGCCGCACCGCTCGCGCCGCTGTTTTCGAGGCTGATCGGGAAGCGTGCGAGTTCGATGATCTTTGCGATTGTCGGCGTCTCGATTGGCGTGTCGCCGCTGATCCTCAGCTATTTCGACGCGTTCTTCGTACCCGGCGATCCGATGCTTCTGCCGACGCTGTTTGCCATCGGCGCGATCTACGGATCGATGGTGGCTATCTCGCTCATCAACACCGCTTCCATGCTTGCCGATGTGGTCGAGGATAGCGCGGTTGAAACCGGGCGCCATGCCGCAGGCACTTTCTTTTCCGCTTCGAGCTTCATGCAGCAGTGTTCGAACGCGGTCGGGATTTTTCTGGCAGGGCAGGTGCTGGCGGCATCGGGCTTTCCCGAAAGGGCCGATCCTGCGACGATCTCAGACGCGACAGTCGATAGCCTGCTGCTGCACTATATTCCGACATCGCTCGGCTTGTGGACCGTGGGGGCGTTGATCCTGCTGTTCTACCCGATCACGCGTGCACGGCACGAAAGCAATGTCGAGATTTTGCGTGCGCGTGAAGCAGAGGCGCGCGAGCAGGAATTGCGCGATGCGCCCATCGGCGGTCCGGCGCGCTAGGGAGGGGCAGATGGTAACCGATCCCACGGCACCCAAACTCGGGTTTCTGACCAAGTTCCTCTATGGTTCCGGCTCGATCGGCTACGGCGTCAAGGACGTCGCGTTCCGTTCGTTCCTGCTGCTCTACTACAATCAGGCGATAGGGGTCCGCGCCGAGCTTGTCTCTTTCGCGATCCTCGTCGCGCTGGTTGTGGATGCGATTTCGGACCCGCTTGTCGGCCAATGGTCGGACAGTTTGCGCACGAAATGGGGCAGGCGCCATCCGCTTATGTTTGCATCGGCCTTACCGGCAGCGGGCAGCCTGCTGTTCCTGTTCTTTCCGCCTGCGGGAATGAGCGACATGCAGACCTTCTGGTACATATTGGTGGTCGGGTGCTGCGTGCGCACCTTCATCACCTTCTTCGAAATCCCAAGTTCCGCGCTCGCCCCCGAACTCACCAGCGATTACGACGAACGCACTTCTGTCGCGAGCTACCGTTATTTCTTCGCTTATCTGGGCGGGGTCGGAATGGCGTTTCTGACGTTGCTCGTCTTTCTGGCCCCGACGCAGGAATATCCGGTCGGGCAGCTCAATCCGGCAGGATACCAGACCTTTGCCATTGTCGGTGCGGCGATGATGTTTGCGGCAATCTTGGTGTCGAGCCTGGGCACCTTCCACCGCGTCAGATATTTCAAACCGCCGCCCCCACGCGAAAAGATCGGAGCTTTGGGAACCCTTCGCGAGATGGGCGGCACCTTCTCCAACAAGGGCTTCCTCGCGATCCTCGCTTTCGGTGTTCTCAAATACACTTCGGTCGGAATGACCTCTGCGCTGAACATCTATTTCGGCACCTATTTCTGGGGTTTCAGCTCCGCCCAGCTGGCGCTGTTGACACTCGATTCGCTGGCGGGTGCGTTTCTGGCCCTGTTCTTCGCCCCTTACATCTCGCGCAAGATCGGCAAACGCAACGCGGCATTCGTACTGGCAATCGTAGCAGTCATCTTTGCCAGCGCGCCTTACCTGCTGCGCCTGAACGGCCTGTTCTTCGAGAACGGCGATCCCCGGCTGATCTTCGCGGTATTCTTCTTCTCGATGATGTTTCTGCTTTGTGGCGTCTCTTCCGCAGTCCTCACACACGCCATGATCGGAGACATCGTCGAGGAGAGCCAGCTGAGGACCGGGCGCCGGTCCGAAGGGCTGTTTTATGCGGCGAACACGCTGATGCAGAAATCGACCTCGGGCCTCGGCGTCTTCTTCGCCGGGATGCTGGTTGCGTTCGTCGGCATTGTGCCGGGATCGGACCCGCGTACGCTCGACCCCGAAATCGCGCGCCAGCTGGCGCTGGTATATGTGCCCGCGCTCGTCATCCTCTACATCGGTGGAGCGGGTTTCCTGTTCGCCTACCGGATCGACCGCGCGAGCCACGAGGCGAATGTTACCGCGCTCGAAAAGCGCGAACGTGACCAGACAACAAATCTCGAAGACGCAGCAAACCCTGCGGAATAATTACTGGAGAAGGAACTGACGATGGCAACCCAAGCTGACCTCGCAGGCCAAAGCGAGAACGACGCCTTCCGCGAGGAAGTGCGCGCCTTTCTGGCCGAAGACTTTCCTGATGAATTGAAGGGCAAGGGCAATCCCCTCGCAGGCGTCGAGAGCGCCATGCGTGAGAACGACGCCCAGAAGGCATGGCGCGAGGCGATGGGCGCGCGCGGTTGGGGCACTCCCACCTGGCCCAAGGAATATGGCGGCGGCGGTCTGACCCGCAAACAGGCCGCAATTCTCAACGAAGAGCTGATGAAGGCCGGAGCCTACAATCCCATAGGCGGCATGGGTGTGATGATGTTCGGCCCGACGCTGCTCGAATATGGCAGCGAGGAGCAAAAGCGAGAGCACATCCCGCCGATCTGCCGCGGCGAAATCCGCTGGTGTCAGGGCTACTCCGAGCCCAATGCCGGTTCGGATCTTGCTAATCTGCAGACCACCGCAGAGGACAAGGGCGACCACTATCTCGTTAACGGCCAGAAGACTTGGACCAGCGGCGGGCAATGGGCGCACAAATGCTTCTGCCTCGTGCGCACCGACAAGTCGGACAAGCACAAGGGCATCAGCTTTGTGCTGATCGACATGGACTCCCCCGGCGTCGAAGTGCGCCCGATCCAGATGATCAGCGGCATGAGCCCGTTTTGCGAAACCTTCTTCACCGATGTGAAAGTGCCGAAGGAAAATCTCGTCGGTGAAGAGGGACAGGGCTGGACCATCGGCAAGCGCCTGCTCCAGCACGAACGCACCAATCTGTCGGGCGGCAACAGCATGGCTCGCGGGATGGGGGTGAGCATGTCGGCTTTTGCCAAGAAATACGTCGAAACCGACGACAAGGGCGAGATCGCCGACAAGGTGCTGCGCGACCGGATCGCCGATTTCGAAATCCGCTGGGGCGCATTCCTGCTTACCGCGCGCCGCGCGACCGAAGAGAGCAAGGCGCAAGGCGGGGTCTCCGAAATCAGTTCGGTGCTCAAGAAGCTGGGCACCAAGCTGGGGCAGGAACGCTCCGAAATGCTGATCGAGATCATGGGGCTTCAAGGGCTCGGCTGGGAAGGCGAGGGCTTTACCGATGCCGAGCTTGCGGGCGTACGCGGCTGGCTGTTTGGCAAGGCCACGACGATCTACGGCGGCTCGACCGAAATCCAGAACAACATCATCGCCAAGCGCGTGCTTGGCATGCTCGATCACCAGTAAGAGGGGGGACTGAAAATGGCGGTTCTCAACGAAGAACAGGAAATGCTGCGCGATATGGCGCGCGAATGGGCGACCAATGAAAGCCCCGTGACCGCGTTCCGTAAAGTGCGGGCAAGCGGCGATCCCAAGGCTTTTGACGAAGGCGCGTGGGGCGCGATGGCGGAAATGGGCTGGGCCGGGGTTATCATCCCCGAAGAGCATGGCGGTTCCGATTTCGGCTGGCTTTCGGCGGGGCTGGTTGTCGAGGAACTCGGCAAGACGCTGACCGCAAGCCCGCTGATCGCGACAACTCTTGCAGCGGCGGCGATCGTGCTGGGCGGAAGCGACGAGCAAAAGGCGAAATATCTGCCCAAGCTTGCCAGCGGCGAAGCCATCGGCACGCTCGCCATCGATGAGGGCGCACGCCATTCGCCTAGCGATTTCGCCACCACCGTGTCGGGCGGAAAAATCAGCGGGACCAAGGCTTTCGTCCACGAGGCGCACGCTGCGACGCTGTTCGTGGTCGCTGCTGCCGATGGCCTCTATCTGGTCGAAGCGGGTGAGGGTGTTTCGCTGTCCGACCGCAAGCTGACCGACCAGCGCAGCCATGCCGAGGTGACGTTCGACGGCGCACCGGCGGACAAGCTTGCAAGCGGCAAAGACAGTCTGCTCGACGACGTGCTCGACCGTGCGCGCATTCTGACCGCGTGCGAGATGCTCGGCATGGCGCAGGCGGTGTTCGATACGACGCTCGACTATCTCAAGCAGCGCGTGCAGTTCAATCAGGTGCTGGCAACCTTTCAGGCGTTGCAGCATCGCATGGCCGATTTGTTCGGTGACCTTGCGATGATGCGCTCCGCTGTCGAGGGTGGTTTGCAGGCGCTGGATGCAGGCTTCCGCGTCCCGCAGGCAGCGGCCCTCGCCAAGGCCGAGGCTAACCGCGTGCTTCACACGATGAGCCGCGAAGGCGTGCAGCTGCATGGCGGTATCGGGATGACCGACGAGTACGACATGGGCTTCTATCTGAAGCGCGCCCGTGTGCTCGAAGCGAGTTGGGGCAGCACCTCCTTCCTCAAGGATCGCTTCGCCACTTTGGGCGGCTATTGAGGCGTTGGATCCGCTTGAGGATTCCGAAGGACTAAGCCCGGCCGGCGCACAGCAACGTGCGCTGGCCGAGCATGCGCGCTTCGTTGACGAGAATCTGAAGCGCAATTACCGCGCAAACTTCATCCACGGCGTGTTGGGGATGACGGGCTTTCGCCTGATCTACGCGCCGACCATTATCCCGGCCTATATGCTGCTCCTGACGGGAAGCACCGCTGCTGTGGGCCTCGGCGCGGCGCTGCTGCAATTGGGTGCGACAATCAGCCCGATCCTGAGCGGGTCGCGGATCGAACATCGCAGCCATATTCTTCCCTATGCGATCAATGTCGGCTCGCTGATGCGGCTGATGGTTCTGTGTCTCGCGCTGGCCGGCTGGTTTCTCACCGGCGATTTGCTGCTGATCGCGACCTTTGTAAGCTTCCTCCTGCTCGGCTTTTTCACCGGCGCGCAGCGGGTTGCGTTCCAGATGCTGATGAGCAAGCTGATCCCGATCCGCCAGCGCGGGCGATTGCAGGGTTATCGCAATTTTGCAGGTGGCCTGATCGCGGCCATTCTGGCTTGGGCGGCGGGCAATTACCTGATCGCCGACGAGTGGCTTGGCAACGGCTATGCGACGACATTCCTGTTTGCGTTTCTGCTGACGAGCGCGGGCCTTGTGGTGCTCAAGACTATGATCCGCGAACCCGCCGCGCCCGTCTCGCGCCCGCAAATGCGCATGGCGGACAGGATCAAGGAATTTCCGGTTCTGCTGCGCGACCGCGACTTCTCCGGCTTTCTCGTCGCGCACAGCTTCTCCACCATGGCCCGCGTAGGCGCACCGTTCTGGACCGTTTATGCAGGCACCCAGCTGGGGCTGGACGGAGCGCTGATCGGCGGATTGAGCTTCGTCTTCCTTGGCTCGGATACGGTATCAAACATCTTCTGGGGCCCGCTGGGCGACCGTTTCGGCTTCAAGCTGGTTTACGTTCTCTCGTTGCTTTCCTCGATTGCGGGTGTTGGCCTGCTGATCGCCGGAAGCAGCGCGCTGCCGATCTACGGGGCGTTTGTGCTGCTGGGGGTCGGCGGATCGGGCTGGATGCTCGCATCGACGACAATGGTGCTCGAATTCGGCGCAAGCGAGGACATTCCGATGCGGCTCGCGTTCGTTACCACCGTCGAGGGAGCAATCGCCGCAACGGGGCCAATTCTGGCAGGCGTGCTCATAGCAGTCACGGGCTTCATGCCGCTTTTCATAGTGGTGCTGGGGGCGATGGCGGTTGCACTGGCGGTGCTCGCTTTGCGGGTGCGCGAGCCGCGCAATCGCGCCGTCGTGTAAGGTTCAAGCGTCAGCCAGCAACCCTTCGGACAGGGCCGAGACATAGGTGCGGATCGCTATTTCGCCATCATCGAAGCGTTCCGCCCAGCGGCGCGCCTCATAGGCACCGTTGAGCGTTGACATGATGATCTGGCTCGCAACAAGCGGGTCGATTGCTCGCACGGAACCATCGGTAATGCCGTCGATCAGCATCCCTGCAAAACGCCGCGCAAGGCGGTTGGAACGGGTGACGACATCCACGCGATGTTCCTGCTCCAGCGCTTGCAGCGCAGTGGTGCGCAGCAATGGCGTCTGGTCGAAGAACTGCAGATCGAGCAATTCGTGAAGCACGCTTGCAAGCCGGGTCCAATAGTCACCCTCGGCGTTCTGTCCGGCCATCTGCGTCGCCGAAAGCCGGTCATAGCTGTTCTGGAAACAGGCCAGCACCAGATCGTCCTTGGCCTCGTGGTGGTGGTAGAAGCTGCCCTTGGTCACGTTGAGCGCCTCGGCAATCCGGTTCACCGAAGCCCCGCGATAGCCGCGCTCGTTGATCATGATAGTCGCAGCGCGCAGAAACTCCTCATTCTGCCTGGTGTCTCCGTCGTCATTCGTCCGCCAGGTGCGGTTTTCCAATGTGAACGGATCCCAGTGCCCTTGGGCGGAAGGAATGCCCGAGCTGAGTATGTCGACCATTCGTTCTTGCACGCGGGGAAAATCGAGCGTGGAGTAGCGCAGCGACCACACTGGCCACCACATCATCGCCTCGAGCAGAATATGCGCGCGGGCGGAGAACAGCGCGCGTTTCTCACGCGTGTCGGAATTTCCGAAGAACCGCCGGATCGTATCGACAATCCGCCCGTACCGCTCAAGCAAGGGCTGCTGCCGCTCATCACTCAAGGTGCGGATTTCGGACAGCGCCGTGATCAGCCCGCGCTCGCCGTGCCGGATGCGGTCGCGCAACTCGACGTGGAGCGCGACATATTTGTGCAGGCGGGCAGCAGGTGTCGGCTCGGCCAGCGCTTCGCTCGCCATGCGCTCCATCCGGTCGAGCGTCTCTTCATAGACCGCGATAACCAGCTGGTCCTTGCGAGAGAAGTAATAGGTGATGCTGGTGGCGTTAAGGCCAATCGCCCGCGCGACTTCGGACAAGGTCGTCGCCTGAACGCCGACCTCGTTGATGAGAACAGAGGCGGCGTGCACAATCGCCCGGCGCTTTTCGCCGAAACGTTTCGTGCTTTCGCCTCTTTCCGCCATTTCTACCCCCTAGGACCCTTCCGCCCAAGTTTCGAGCCAGCGCGGCTTTAAATCCACCATATCCGAAGCCGGTTCTAGAACAGTGCGGCCAGCTCCTTCTTCAAGATTTTGCCGTTCGCGTTGCGCAGCAGTGTTTCTTCCGAGAAGACGATGCGCACCGGAACCTTGAATTTCGCTAGCCGCGCCGCGACCCATTCCTGAAGTTCGGCTTCGGTTGCCTGCGTTCCAGGGGCAAGGTGCACGACCGCTGCCGGTTCTTCGCCCAATTGCTGGTGTGGCAGACCGATCAGCGCCGCATCTGTCACCGCAGGGTGGTCGTAGAGCACGTTCTCGACCTCAGAAGAGTAGATGTTTTCGCCGCCGCGGATGATCATGTCCTTGGCGCGATCGGCAATGTAGCACCAGCCTTCCTCGTCAACGCGGGCAAGGTCGCCGGTCTTCACCCAGCCATCGACGAAGGTTTCGGCGGTGGCCTCCGGGTTTTCCCAATAGCCTTTCACCACCATCGGTCCGCGCGCCCACAACTCGCCGATTTCGCCGACAGGCATTTCGCGGCTGCCGTCCTCGCTCATGATTTTGAGGTCGGCGACCGCGACGGGCGGACCACAGCTGTCGGGGCGGTTGAGATAGTCCTCGCTCGAATGGCTGGTTACCGTCGCCATCGTTTCGGTCATCCCCCAGCCGTTGCCGGGCAGGGCGCCGAAGACCTCGTGGATCTTGCGCACCAGTTCGGGCGCGGAGGGCGCGCCGCCATAGGCAATCGCTTCGATGCTGGAGAGGTCGTAGTTCTTGCGCTCGGGATGTTCGATCAATTGCCATGCAATCGTGGGCACGCCGCCGGTCGAGTTGACCTTTTCGCGCTCGATAATCTCGAACGCTTTCACCGGGTCCCATTTGAACATGAAGATCAGTTTGTTCCCGGCAGCGATATTGCCCATCAGGCCAGCGGAACAGGCGGTGACGTGGAACAGCGGGATTACGGTCAGCGTCGTACGCGGTGACGGCTCTGGAATTTGTTCGCCGCGCCGAAGGACCGCGCAGGCCGCGTTGTAGCCGCTCGAAAGGATATTGGTGCACAGATTGCGATGGGTACCAAGCGCGCCTTTGGGGCGGCCCGTGGTCCCGCTGGTGTAGAAGATTGTCGCATCGTCGTCCGGCGCGATGGTGACGTCGGGCAATGCTTGTTGCGGAAGCCCTGCATAGTCCTTCGGCGTGCCGATGACCGATTCCAGCGTGTGCACCGCCTCGCCCGAAACATCGCCGCGCGAAACGAAACTCGCCTTGAGCGAAGGAATGTCTGCGATGTGCGGTGAAATGCGTTCCCAGCGTTCCTGATCGCAAATCAGGACCTTGGTGCGCGAATTCTGCAAACCGTAGGCAAGTTCGTCGCCCGTCCACCATGCGTTGAGTGGCACACAGATCGCCCCGATTGTCACGGCCGCAAAAAAGGCCACGGGCCATTCGGGCAGGTTGCGCATGGCAAGCGCGACACGGTCGCCCTTTTCGACACCTTGCCGCTGCAATTCATGAGCGAGCGTCGTTACCGCGCGGAACCACGCATCATAGGTTACCCGCTCATCCTCATAGACCAGAAATTCCCGGTCTGCGTAAGCGGCCCCGACCATGGCAAGCACGCGCAGGTTTTCAGGAGCGTTCTTCCATGCGCGGGTCGGAATGCCGCGTATCTCAAGCGTTTCCATCTCAAACCGCTGGCCGGGAGCGGTGAGTATTTCCTCGCATTGCTCACGATTGATTGCAGGCCAGCCCGCAGGGGCCGTCCAGCCAATCGATTTCGCCAAAGTTGCCATCCCACTCTCTCCTTGGGTGTTGCTATCCTATGCGTGTGCTCGCGCCGCCATCGACGGGCAAGAGTACGCCGGTTATGAATTGCGCTTCATCGCTGGCGAGGAAAAGGGCGGCTGCGGCGGTGTCCCACCCGCTGCCCATTCCGCCTTTGAGCGGAACCATCGCATCGCGCGCTTTTCGTTGATCCTCGATTGATCGCCCATCGCGCTGCGACGTTCCGACCATTGCCATGGGCGTGTCCATCAAGCCGGGCAG
>JAYPMZ010000076.1:11815-13191 GCA_038130205.1 Erythrobacteraceae bacterium
CCGTTGGCCCTGATCCCGTATTTCGCGTTTGCGCGGGCGATGGAAACGGTCAGACGGTTGAGTGCGGCTTTCGACACTTCGTAGCCGAGCATGTTTGCGCCTGCGATACTGGCGAGCGACGAAACGGTGACGATCGCGCCCTTCTCGCGGGCACGCATCAGAGGCAGGATCGCCCTTGTTATCCGCCGGGCGCCGCTGAAATTGACTTCGAATATCTTGGCAAACGCCGCGTCGTCGTGACGGTGCGCGGGGCCGTCGCCAGCTGAGCCGATGCCGACATTGTAAACGAGGATATCGGGCTGCCATTCGTCCGAGCACCGTGCTGCAATGGCATCTCCCGCGTCCGGATCGGTCACGTCCACTGCAAGTGCCTGCGCGGTGCCGCCTTGCTGGACGATCTCATCGGCAGTGGCGCGGGCGCGTGTCTCTTCGCGGTCGATGCACAGGACACTGGCACCTTCGCGGGCAAAGGTCAGCGCAATCGCCCGGCCGTTTCCAACCGTTTCGCCGGGTTGTTGCCCGGCCCCGACCACAATTGCGGTCTTGCCGGCGAGACGCCCCGCCATGCTATTTGACGAGCTCGGGGTCGGGTTGGGCTCCGCCTTCAAGCTGGACGCCGAAGCTGTTCAACATCATCGAGACCTGCGTGTACTGGCCCACGGAAAAGACCAGATCCATCCGCCCTTCATCACCGAGCGAGGCGAGTGCGGACCACGTCGCGTCGCTGACGAAATGGTTGGACACGAGCTCGTCAGCGGCCCGCAGGATGGCGCTGTCCAGTTCGCTCCACCCCGGCGCATCCGGTCCCTGCTTGACCCGCTCGACCTCTTCCTCGGTCAGGCCGCAATTGATTCCGACCCGCTTGTGCTGGGCAAATTCGTAGCCGGACTTACAGTTGAAGCCGGTGCGCAGGATCGCAAGTTCGCGTTCGCGTTCGGGCAGGCTGTTGCGCTTCGACAGGACGTAATTGCCCCAAGCCAGAAACCCCTTCAGCGCTTTCGGTTTGCGCGCAAGCGTTCTGAAAATGTTGAGCACGGGGCCACGCTCGCGGAAAGGTGCGAGGACTTCGGCCTGATCGGCATCGAGCGCTTCGAGATCGAGCGGTTCGATACGGGGTTGGCGAAGGCGCATCAGAGCACCTCGAACAGACCCGCTGCCCCCATGCCGCCGCCGACGCACATGGTGATCACGACATATTTCACGCCGCGACGTTTGCCTTCGAGCAGTGCGTGGCCGACGCAGCGTGCACCGGTCATGCCGAAGGGGTGGCCGATCGAGATCGAACCGCCGTTCACATTGAGCCGGTCGTCGGGAATGCCCAGCGTGTCGCGGCAGTAAAGCACTTGGACGGCGAAGGCCTCGTTAAGCTCCCAAAG
>JAYPMZ010000077.1:0-4419 GCA_038130205.1 Erythrobacteraceae bacterium
ATCGTGCACCAGTCCGAATGCCGGTCCATCACGCTGATGAGAAACTCAGGCTCTGACATCATGAAGCCGCTATGGCCTCGTTTTGCCTGCATGAACTTTGACGCCTGGTCTTTGGTCCAAGCGCGCTGTGCTTCGTCGAACACGACTACCTTCTCAAAGGGCTGCTGGATTATCTCAATATAGTGGTCGCGAAAGTGATGGATGTTTTGAACGAAGCTACTGACCGCTCGTTTCGCATCAGTTTTCTTCACGCCCTCCCTGGCTACCTTGTCCCTTGCAAGTGCTTCTTTGAGCACATCGACCAGCGGTCCGTTGCCAGACAAAAAGACAGCATGTTCATCTTCGTGACGCTCAGCTCGTTTCGCCGCGATGTTAAGCCCTGCAAGCGTTTTGCCAGCGCCGGGCACTCCAGTGATGAAGCAGATCGACTTGCGGCCATCTCTTTTTGATCGCTCAATGATCTCTGCAATCTTGTCGGACGTGCTCTGCAGGTTCTTGGCCCCGGCATCGGAGCGCGAAATCTCGTCAACAGCGTGCTGTCGATATAGGGCTTCTGCTGCCTCGATGATAGTCGGCGTCGGGCGGTAGCCAGAGCTCCGCCAGGAGCTAACATCGATCGTGCCTGGGATGGTGAAGCCACTAGGAACCTCGATCTCAAAAACGCCGCGAAGACTGCCCCGCCCAACCAATACCGGCTCCGCAACCGCGTCCTCTGCCCAAGCAATCGCAGCATTAACTCCGCGGTCCGCTTCAGTGGCGCACAGCACAGGGACGATCGGAAGGTCGTGGCTGCCCAGATGGAAGTTTTTGAGATCGAGCGCGTAATCGTGTGCTTGATCGATTGCGTAACTGTCGAAGCTAGTGGATCCCACTTTGAACTCGATGACGAAAACAATACCTCGATGGAGCACTACCGCGTCGGCCCGCTTTCCCATCCGAGGGATCGAGAGCTCAAAAAAGATGTATGCATTCGAAAGGTCGGCCAGCTCAACTTTGAGCAGTTCGATCTGAGCTAACCAGGCGTTGCGCTGCAAATGCTCGAGTGCATGATGATGGGCTCGGGCAAGTTCACCCAAAATCTGATCAGACGATTGATCTAGAAAACTGCTGATTGTCGAAGAGAAATAGGCGTCCCGCATATCGCCAAGGCTTGCAGCGTTTCTCAGGCATTCACAAGCAACGATAGGCGAAGAGATATCTGCTCCTCATCGAACGCGATGCCTTCTGCGCTTCATAGCAACCGAAGGACGGAAATTGGCACCCTCCTTTGAAATTTTATTTCAAAGCTTTGTAACGGCATAGGGGGGGGTCGGAGTTTCGACCACGCAGGTTTTTTTGCCCCCCGCCGGTGTCCCATTGAAAAGGTCTAAGGTTTTGACCTCCCCCCTCCCCATGAGAGTTGAGAGTGCCGAGAGAGCGCGCATGCATGCGCATGCGCGGATCCGTAGTGTCTCTATTTTTCTGATCGATGCGCTTGGGAAGGCCTGCGCCGCTCCGCTAGTTGGATGGCTCCCGCGTCACAGGCCTTCCTAAGCAACGGTTTGAACTTGCTCTATCTACCTTATGATCCTTGGTGAGGTCAGAGCGGAGGGCATAGGACGACCAACCCCCGCCAACTGGCCGGGTTGGTCCTCCCCTTATGCGTATCAGATGCTCCCCGGAGCCGGCCGTCGCATTCGGACGCGAGAGGTGCCGGCACCGGCCCACCCACTTAGCAGCTGCTTACGAAACTATGTGCCATTCCGGAGGTCCCCGCTCTGCCTTTCGGACTCGGGTTTCCACTGTGACCTCACCCCATCTGGTAGTGGAGTTATACTGGGCGCATCCCCAGACGTATCAAACCGACCGAATGCGCCTTCGCGGCCCAGCCGCGATTGCGAATTCAATCAGAGATGATCAGGCGCGACTGACGACCAGTCGTCCTCAGCACGCTCAACTACATCGATGTGGTAGCGAACCCGGTTGCCGATCCTCGTATATGTCGGACCAATCCCCTTATCTCGCCAACCTTCCAAGGTGCGCGGGCTGATTCGCCAGCGCTCGGCCAATTCAGCCGTGGTGAGAAACATCGTCCTTTTAGCCAAGAGAGCCTCCTCATTTGAGAGGCTCCCCATCAATAGGAAACTACCGATTCCTTTCAGGGGGTAATCCGGAAACGAATTCCAAAGTCAGCGCCCAGACTTGCGAAATCCTTTGGGGATATTGGCGTCGGCCCACGCGGCTTTGAAGATGTCATCGCGAACGTCAAAAGGTAACAAACGATCTGCCAAGTTCTGGATTTCAAGCTTTTTCACACCCTGCTTCGGCGGTACTACCGAGCAGACCTGTTCGATGAACCATTTGATACTGAGGTATCTATCTGTTGCAGGGGTCTCTGTTATCTCGACCAACGAGAACGGGCCAATCTTGTTACGCTCGAAGTCGACCTTCGCTGTGCCTTCTACGAGTTCGATAGCTATCGTTTCACGGTCAGACTTACCGCGCGGCATAGCCCTTACACCCCACCTTCCCGTTCCGATCTGAGTACGAAACTCTTCAAGGAGTGCTTCTTCCAGCTCTCTTTTTCGGAGCCAATCTGCCGAAGGAGTTTCATGGATTTGTTCAGGAAGGCCGTCCTTCAGTATTGTCGTCGAGCTCGGGCCTGTCGCATCCACGAGCGAATCCAACTCTTCCCACAACACTGGCGTGAGCAGCGTCTCTCGCGCAAACCTGCGCAGCGACCGATCCGGTCGCACCTCAAGTCCTGACGGTGCAGTTCGCTCCATTACGCGACATTACTGCCCGGCGCTCAGGTCGCAAGTATCCAGCCGCCAGGATGATAACGCCGTTTATGTGAAGGCACGATCTACTTTGGTCTGGAATCAGACATTCGGTCTCCGCCGAGATCCAGAAGGTCCGAAACGGAAAGCACAAGTCGCTCTCCATCTCGAATTGGGCTTAACGATCTGCACTTATCAAAAGCCCGCGGTTTCATCGGAGGACGCCATGAGCCGGTCTTTCCGCGAATCCACGTTTGCACGCTCAATCGAAGCCAGAAGCGCTTGGGACTTGGCACATTGCTGTACCAAGCCCGGTTCTAGCGCCGGACTTCGACCAGAAGCCGCTTTTCTTCGCGTTCTCCAATTCGGAATCCGGTCCCGGTGAAGCGTTCGATAAGGTCGAATGCAGTGCGTGTGTGGAGACTTAATTTGACGCTCGTAAATGCGCCGCCCCTCGCGAGCGCAAGGGGAATGAGCAGCTGGTCCTGCAGATACGGGCCCGCAAACGCGCCGCTCGCAATGTAGCCCGCCAATCGCTTGGCCGCAGTCTTGCCGACACGTTCTGCAGGCACACCGAGCTTGCCGAAGCCGGACATGACTTCGGTCACATTCTCGAACGCGCTGGTTATCAGCACGGCATTGCCCGGACCTTCCTCGGCGGAAAGCTGGCGAGTGGTGAAACTGTCCTCGGGCCAATCGCCGAGCACCTTGCGCATCGCTCCAAGTTCGCGGCTTGCCACGTCAAAGGGAACGCCCGCGATAATTGCCTCGGCCTCGTAGGAAACTGGCGCGCCGCGATCGATCAACTCGACTGCGCTCAGTGGCGCGGGATCGAATTCGACCACAATTCGCCCTCCACCACGCGGGTAGAAGCCGTGGCGCTCAAGCGTAACGGTTACCTGCGGCCCCATCTTCGCGATCACCGGCAGCAGCGTGCGTGCGATGAATTCGAACGGCGGTGCCGCCATTGCATGAGTTCCGCCTTCGATCACGACACGCGACGGCGCTTCCGCAAGCATTAGCGGCACGAGCACCGTCTGGAGGACAAGCCCCGTTGCCCCCGCAGTACCGACCGCGAAGTGATAATCGCCCGGAACCACCGTGCCGGGACGAAAGGTGATCTCGTGCGAACCGACCGCCAGGCCGCTGACTTCAGCCGAGCCGATGACGCTGGCCGCTTCGAGCGAAGTCAGGTGCTGACGCATCAACCCCGGCTTCTCGCGCCCGCCGCGAATGTTCTGAATCGTGAAAGGCTCCCCGGTGACGAGCGAGAGCGCCGCCGCATAGCGCAGCACCTGCCCCCCGCCTTCGCCTTTGGAACCGTCGATGGTGATCATTATTCGTCTACCAGTTTCAGGAAGAGATCCTCTGCTTCCTGCTTGAAAGTTTCAGGATCAAGCCGTTCGGGAGCCTCGTCTGAGCGCTCCAGCTCGGCGTGAACCAATTGCTCGATATCAGGGCGCCGCACTGCATTGCCCGCCTCATTGGTGCGGGCTTTGAGCGCGATCAGTTCCTCGATCTGCTCGACCATCGCGGGCGAGAGATCGCAGGCCGCCATCAGCGCGCGCATTTCCATCGGCGGACGACGCGAGGGATCGCGCCTCAATGCCATGATCGAAAGCGCCGGACGCAGCGCGTAGAAATAGCGCTTCACCGGAAT
>JAYPMZ010000077.1:4429-9729 GCA_038130205.1 Erythrobacteraceae bacterium
TCTTCGAACCAGCGCGCGACCGTGCCCTTGCCAAGATTGGCATAGTGCCGCGCATAGCCGCAGGGATTGAAATGGCGATCGGCCAGCGCCGCCAGTTCGCCAACGACCGGATCGTCGGCGACATAGCGCATCGGGCTTTCGATCCACTCGGACAACACCGCATTGTGCTTGAGCAGCAGACCCAGCGCCTTGCGAATATCCCAGCCGTTGAGATCAATCTCGTCGGTGATAGGCCGCTCGATCACGTCGCGCAGCTTGCCAAGCGCAAGGTAATCGCGCCGGGGGCGGACGTAGAGAAAGCGCACGTCGTAGTCGCTGTCGGGCGAGGGAAAGCCCCATGCGCGCGAACCGGATTCGACCGCCATCAGAGGGCGCACGCCCTCTTCGCTCGCAAGCGCGGCAAGTCGCGTATCGATTTCAGCGCGTACCGAAGAGGCAATTTCGGGAAGTTTGGACATCATCTTTACTCTGGAACTTCAAGGTGTGGAGCAGGTGATGCCCGCAAAGAGTTACCCCTTCACGCACACCACCTGCTTGAGCGTATGGACGATTTCGACAAGGTCCGACTGGGCAGCCATGACCTTTTCAATCGGCTTGTAGGCCCGCGGCGTTTCGTCGATTACGCCTTCGTCCTTCCGGCATTCTACCCCGGCGGTGTCGGCGATGTGCTCGTCGAGCGTCACCAGCTTTTTCGCTTGGGTCCGGCTCATCACCCGGCCTGCGCCGTGCGAGCAGCTTTCGAAGCTGTCCGCATTGCCCAGACCGCGCACGATGAAGCTTTTCGCGCCCATCGAGCCCGGGATGATCCCCATGGTGCCCTTCGCCGCCCGCACTGCGCCCTTCCGGGTCACCAGCACGTTTTCGCCGAAGTGGTTCTCGCGCGCCACATAGTTGTGATGGCAGTTCACCGCTTCGCATTCGGCATCGAACGGCTTGGCAATGACCGACCGCAGCGCGTCGAGCGCATGGGTCATCATCACCCGCCGGTTGAGCGCGGCAAAGTCCTGCGCCCATTCGACCGCCTCGACATAGTCGTCGAAATGGTCGGTCCCTTCGGGGAAATAGGCGAGGTCCTCGTCAGGCAGGTTGATATGCCACTTGCGCATGTCCTGCTTGGCGAGTTCGATGAAGAACCGTCCGATCGCGTTGCCGACGCCCCGCGAACCCGAATGGAGCATCACCCACACGCGCTGTTCCTGATCCAGACACAGCTCGAGGAAGTGGTTCCCCGTTCCGAGCGTGCCGAGATGCACGATCGTGTTCGAGTTCTTGAGCTTCGGGTACTTGGCGATAATCCGGCCGAACCGCTCGGCAAGGTTTGCCCAGGCATCGACCACCACTTTGGGCGGTTCACCCCATGCACCCTTGTCCCGCGAGCCCCGCCCGGACGACCGGCCATGCGGCACCGCAGCCTCGAACGCCGACCGGACGCCCGCGAGGTTGTCCGGAAGGTCGCTCGCGACCAGCGAAGTCCGCGCGGCCATCATGCCGCAGCCGATGTCGACGCCGACCGCTGCCGGGATCACCGCGCCCTTGGTCGGGATGACCGAACCAACGGTTGCGCCGATCCCGACATGAACGTCGGGCATGGCGGCCACATGCTTGAAGATAAACGGCATCTTCGCAGCCTTGGCCATCTGCTCCTTGGCCTTCGCGTCCACCGGAACGCCGCGCGTCCAGCTCTTGATCGGGACGCCGCCTTCCACATGAGTAAATTCGTACTTTGCCTGTTCCTGGGCTTCGGTCATGGCGACCTCCTTCTTCATAGTCCTAGTGTCGGCGACAAGTGTTTGGCGAGACGCTTTTTCCTGAGCTACTCCGGCAATCCGGGGGTGGACTCGAACCACCGACCTCCCGCTTTCAAGCGGGCGCTCTTACCCATGTAGTCCCGCCAGCATTCGCCAACGATGATTGTCGTGTGCTGGCGGCGAGAGTTTGGTGAGACATCCCGGATTGCTCCGGGGCGGATTCGAACCGCTCGGCCTTTCGGCCTCTACCGATGTAGTCCCACCGGCATCCGCCAGCGTGTTTGAATGTGTCGTCCACGGCGACAAATTGGGTGCAAAAGACGCTTCCCGCTTTTCCGTTTAAGCTACAGGCCCCCAAACTGATGGACCCGACGGGGCTCGAACCCGCATCTGGCGTTCCTGAAACGATGTAGTCCTTCGCGGCATTCGCCGTGGATTTGAACAAGGCCGGGGCAACGAGTGTCGGTGAGACAGCGGCCCTTAAGCTACAACCACAAGGCGGGATTCGAACCCGCATCTCCATATCCGATCCCCTGATTGGGCATCGTGCATGGCGCTTTACTCGTCGGGCCTTTCAGGTGTGGGTGTTGTAGTCCCACCGGGCATTTGCCCCGGCCCTGTCCAAATCATATTTTCTCGGTTGAAGGTCACGGCGACGACAGGTGGACAAGACTTCCCAAAAGGGACTGAGCTCTACCCGACTGAGCTACCGCCGGTTTCCTCCGAAGAGGCGAACCGGCGAGCGGGACTCGAACCCGCGACCACAGCATTACAGATGTAGTCCTGCCCGGCATTCGCCGTGACCATCAATTCTTCCTTTCTGCGCTACCGCCTTGCTGCCCGAGCGCGTTTACACTTCAACTTCGTTCACGATCTCGGTCCAATCGCGCGCTTCACCGTTGGCAAAACGGGCCATCGCCCCGAACACCGCGTCGGTGAATCCGCCGACATTCATGATGTCCTTGCGGTCCTTCGCTTGCGTCGAGCCGTAAGGCTGGATATCGATGCAGATCAGCTTTGCGGTCGGGTTCCGGCGCTTGAGCTGCTCCCACTCCTTCATCACCTGCGTAGGGCCGTAGTAGTTGCTGTCGATCCAGGACTGGTTGTCCGAGACGATCACAACCGTATCGACCTTGGCACGCTCGTGGTTGAGCTTGGCTAGCGGTGCCGAGACATTGGTCCCGCCACCCCAGATCCCTGCCAGCTTCTCGGCATTCACCGCGAGCCGTGCATAGGGATCGAGCTTCACATCAACCCCACGCTCCGCAAACGGGAACACACGAGCCTTCTCGTTGGTCCGAAGAACAGCTGCAGCGACCAGAGCCGCCACGTCGATGCAGCGCACGATCGAAGTCGCACCCTTGCGGTACCCCGTCGCCGGGGACTGCATCGAGCCGGACACGTCCGGGCAGACAACGACATTGCCCTTGAGCTTCGGCACTTTCGACACCGAAGCTTCGAGCGCCTTTTCAAGTGCAGCCTGAACCTCCAGCGGAACGCCGTCACTGACCTGAGTCAGTGCCGACATCAGCTGGTAGGGTGCGGGCTTGACCCGTGCCATGGCCTGCGCATCGCCGAGCCGGTCTGCGACCGACTTGGTGACACCCTTGACCCGGAACGCACCGTTGCGGGCGAGCGTGTTGAGGTTCATCCGCAGCGCCTGCCAGCCCATCCGGCCAGCTAGCACACCCCACTGCTTCGCGGTGAGTTCGAACGACGTCAGCCATTCGAACGGCACATCGGGCAGCGGACGCGACTTGTCCTTCTTCCAAGCTTCGTAGGCGGCGATTTCCGCAGGCAGAGCATCGACGTCATACGGCTTGCCGATCAGCCAGCCATAGAACGCACGCCGCTCGGCATCCTTGGGCGCCGGGTGGACCATCTTGACGATGTCCGCGAGGCTCGGATCGCTACCCGTCGCCGCCTGCATCAGCTGGCGGTAGGAGGCCTGCTCGAGCCATTCGCGCACAAGACGCTTGGGACGCGAGCCGAGCGAAGTCCGCCCGGTCTGGCCCGACCGCATGATCTGCACAAAGTTGCGCAGCATCCGGCCGTTATCGATCACACGCCCGAACACCGGCACCGCGAGGTCCGGGTCGGCGGTGGTCAGCCAGGCTGCGAGCAGCGCCGGCATATCCTTCATCGCGCCCGACTGGCGGGCATAGACAGCGCACTTGGCGACCCATTCGGGATCGACCTTCGACGCGGTGTCGAGCACATCAGCAAGCTGCGCCTCGGCTCCCGCATAGAAGCCGTCACCGAAAGTGCCGGTCGCGGCAAGCTGCGCGAGCTTGGCCTCGGGGCCATAGGCATAGGCGATCCCGCCAGCCTGGTTGACCACATCGGCGCGCACAAGCAGCTTTGCGACTGCGCTGGAAAACAGGTTCTTGATGGCCATCGTCCAACTCCATCTCTTGGCGGTGTGGGTGGCTGGCCTATTCCAACCACCCCTTTCCGCCGCTGTGTCGGGAGTTCGACGTGCCCGACGCCCATTACGTTGCAGGGGGCGTGCCAAAACTACGGGAGGATTGCGGGCTGACACTTAATATATTGAATTACCTATATTAATTCTCACTTAGCTCGAACAATCGCATAGGCATAGAGGATCGCCAGACAGTCTCCTTGTCTAACCTCGTATCCAATTTTATAAGATTGCAATGAAACCGCTCACCGTCATCGGATTCCTCGGCTCGACTCTCGACGCCGCCAAATTCGGGCCAAGCCGCTGGAACAAGTGGCGGCCCACCGTCAGCATCTGCATGCAGGAGGACCTGCGTGTGGACCGCTTTGTCCTGCTCCACGGCAGCTACCACAGCCGCCTCGCCGATCGGGTGGTGCAGGATATTCGCGACGTCTCGCCCGAAACCGAAATCGTGCCGCAGCAGATGGATTTCGACGATGCGTGGGACTTCGAGGAGGTTTACACCAAGCTGCTCGACTTCGCGCGCGAGTATCCCTTCGATCCCGACACCAATGACTATCTGATCCACATCACCACCGGCACCCACGTTGCGCAGATCTGCCTGTTCCTGCTGACCGAAGCGCGGTTTCTGCCCGGCAAGCTGCTGCAAACCCAGCCGCGTGGCGGTACGCCCCAACCGGTCGGGAAGTGGAATTCGATCGACCTCGATCTCTCCCGCTACGACAGCATCGCCACCCGCTTTGCCGAGACGAGCGCCGAGAGCGCGAGCTTCCTCAAGAGTGGGATCGAGACCCGCAACGCAGCCTTCAACCGCATGATCGACGAGATCGAGGCGGTCGCGGTGCGTAGCCGCGCGCCGATCCTGCTGATGGGACCGACCGGCGCGGGCAAGAGCCAGCTGGCGCGCAAGATCTACGAACTGAAAAAGCTGCGCCATCAGGTCGCGGGGGCGTTCGTCGAGGTCAACTGCGCGACGCTCAAGGGCGACAGCGCGATGTCGGCGCTGTTCGGCCACAAGAAGGGCGCCTTCACCGGCGCAGCACAGGACCGCGCCGGCCTCTTGAAGAGTGCCGACAAGGGCGTGCTGTTCCTCGACGAAATAGGCGAACTGGGCCTCGACGAGCAGGCGA
>JAYPMZ010000077.1:9739-13124 GCA_038130205.1 Erythrobacteraceae bacterium
CTGCGCGCGATCGAGGACGGGCGGTTCCTGCCGGTCGGATCGGACAAGGAAGTCGCCAGCGAGTTCCAGCTGATCGCGGGAACCAATCGCAATCTGATGACCGAAGTCACCGCCGGAACGTTCCGCGAAGACCTCTTTGCGCGGCTCAACCTGTGGACCTTCGCCCTCCCTGGCCTTGCCGAGAGGCGCGAAGATATCGCCCCCAATCTCGACTACGAGCTCGAGCGCTTTGCCGAGCGCGAGGGCGAGCGTGTGACCTTCAACAAGGAAGCGCGCGAGGCCTATCTGGGTTTTGCCGAAGGACCCGCCGCCCAGTGGCGCGGCAATTTTCGCGACCTTGCTGCAAGCGTGACACGCATGGCGACACTTTCCCCCAGCGGACGGATCGACCGCGAGGCGGTCGCGCTCGAGCGCGCAAGGCTCGAAGCCCTGTGGTCGGGCTCGGCCAGCACCGACGCCCCGAGCGGCGATCTCGCCCAGCTACTCGACCCCGTTCAACTCGAGGCGATCGACCCGTTCGACCGGGTGCAACTAGACTATGTCCTCGGCATCTGCCGCCAGAGCCGCAGCTTGTCCGAAGCGGGTCGTCACCTGTTCGCAAAATCGCGCGAGCAACGAAAATCGACCAATGATGCCGATCGATTGCGCAAATATCTGGCTCGCTTCGGAATAAGCTGGGAGCAGCTTTCCGGGTCGCGGTGATGTCATTCGGGCGGGCTGGTCGCTTTCAACTTGAAGCGAGGCCCCGCATAGGTGCGCACCGCGTTGCCGCGTTCCAACTGCTGATGGGTTGACCATTGCGCATGCCGCGCATCGTCACTGGCATCCGAGCGGCGTTCATCGAGCAGCATTGCCAGCTTGACCAACGCCAGCTTGCGATTGGCATGCTGGGATCGCTGTTCCTGCGCTGTCACCACCAGCCCCGTCGGACGATGGGTCGCGCGCACGGCGCTATCGGTCTTGTTGACGTGCTGCCCGCCCGGACCGCTCGCCCGCATCGCCTGGAAATCGACGTCACTCTCTCGCAGATCCGCAAGCTCCTCGGGCAAGCGAGCTGGGGCAACGCCGACAAACCAGTTGCGACGCTTGTGGCGTGGTCGGAATGGGCTGGCCCCGACCCACAAGACCGTCCCCGTCCTCTCCTTGGCAAAGACAATCGCGCCCTCGCCCGCGACCCGCATCAGCAAGGAAGCCGGGAGATCGTCTTGAGCATCGAGCACCTCGCAGGTCACACCGATCTTGGCGGCTTCTTCGGCAAAGGCCTTGGCCAGCTGCGCAACCACCCAACGGCATTCCACAGGCCCCTTGCCGGAAGTGAGATGCAAGAGTGCTTCGGTCATGACGCCCTCGTCTTGTAGCTGAGCAGGGGACGCAGCCGGGCGATGCACCGCACCAGACCTGCATCCTCCAGATCGGCGATGACGCCGGCGATGTCCTTGTAGGCTTCGGGGGCCTCTTCGAAGATCAGGCGGCGGTCTTCGCAAATCACATGGCTGGAGAGCTTCGTGCGCTGGAGGTCGGCCACCCGGTAGCGGCGAGAAAGTCGCGCGTGGGCATCCTTGCGGCTCCACTTGCGCCCCGCCCCATGCGCCAGCGAGCACAGCGCGTCTTCGGCTCGATCAAGAACTGGCTCCACCAGATAGCTGAAGTCTCCGCGCGAGCCGGGAATGACGACAAGCCCGCGATCGGCTGGAGCCGCCCCCTTTCGGTGCAGCCAACCGCCGCGATGGAAGGTGACACTGTTGTGCACGATATCGAGCAGGCACCTGCCGGACATGCCAAGTGCAGCAAGGAAGCGATCGGCGATGACCATGCGATTGGCGACCGCCCATGACACGGCCTGATCGTGACGCTGCAAATAGGCAGCAGCCTCCGCCGTGCCATGATCGAGGCCAGCCGTCCCGTGTCTGGCAACATGATCCTGCAAGATGGCCTGCCCCAATCCTCGCGATCCGCTGTGAACCATCATCAGCACGCGATCTTCCTTGAGACCGATATCGGCTAGTCGATCAGCTGCGATGACCTCTTCGATACGTTGGAATTCGACGAAATGGTTTCCGCCGCCAATCGTACCGAGAGCGGAGCTGGCGAGTCCGATCGGGAGACCGGCCTCGGTCATCACTTGTTCGGCCTGACCATCCCAGGGATCGTCGAGACCGTGGAGCTTGCGCTCGACCTTTCCAATACGGAATTTGCGCAGGGCAAGACTCGTCTCCCAGAGAGCCATACCGCAACCGATGTCGCTGCCGACAAGATGCGGCCAGACGCGGCTGTGTGACCAAAAAGCTGCTCCAACGGCAATGCCATTCCCTGCGTGGAGATCGGGCAGGCCGACGACGCGGCCCATGCCATCGAGGCGGGCGGTGGCTTCGAGTTGGTCGAGCGCCAGCGGATCGAAGCGCGAATGGTCGCGTGCGATCAGCGAAAGCGAGACTCTGTTTTTCATGCTCCACCTCCTGCCATCTTGCGATTTGCAGCAGAAGAGCACTCGGCCGTGCGAAAGCTCCATTCGCCTTGGCGCCGCGCGCCTAGCCGAAGAGACCTAGGTGTTCTGAGAATTGAATTGTTAAATGGTGTAGCGACCAAGTCGCTACGGATGCGGATCAGGCGTGCTCGTGCGCCCGAAAAGAAATTGCCCATGCAATATCGTCCTGAAAATATTGGATCGAGAAATCGGTTTCGAGACGGTCAATCGCTGCTCGCATGATGTTCTCCTTTCCATTTTCAAAGACTATTGGGATGACAATCGAGGCCGATATCCGCTTCCCAATCGAAAAGCAATACTGGCTCAGGTCTGCAACTGGGCCGGTTGCGGATCGTCCGCTCTTGGGGTGAACGCTGCGAAAACAGACGCGGCGCATAGCCCATATGATTTCTCCTTCGTTCGCAGTGGTCGAAGAAGGCCATCAGTACGACTTTATTGGCTCGGGACTGACAGCGAGTTTGTGAACTGGTCTTGGCTTACTCTTGTATTTCAACCGCCTTTTAGGTTGATTGGGTCGCCAAATAGCCGGCGTTGGCTTAATACGCTTCGATGCACTTAAGAGAGATATTACAGACCATCAGTGCGTGCTGGCGTTCCTCTGATAAAGCAGCTCTCAGCAATGACTGATCGGCCCGTACCGTTGGAGCGCCGTTTCGAAGCAGTGTCGCAAAATGTCGATGAAGCGCAACAGCTCGACTATCTGGAGATGCTGGGTTACGGCAAGCCGATAGGCTGGCCGCAGATCGACGCGCGCTACAGGACGGTTGTCCTGGCTGCCGGCGGAGCGGGAAAGACTTTCGAGTTCGAAGCCCACGCCAAATATCTCGATGCCCAGGGCCGTCATTCGTTCTTCATTCGCATCGAGGATTTCGAAGGGGATTTCGAAACGGCCTTCGAAAT
>JAYPMZ010000078.1:0-8369 GCA_038130205.1 Erythrobacteraceae bacterium
CGCCAAAGCCGCCACCGCCGTGCCGGTCGCCGCCGCCGTAGCCGCCGCCACCATGCCGGTCACCACCACCGAAGCGATCGCCGCCACGGTCGTTGCCATAGTCCGAAGGGGGCGGGAATCCGTCGCCGCCGCCAAATGGATCAAAATTGTCTTCGCCGAAACCGTCCCGCTTGTCCCGTCCGCGGCGACGTCCCCTGTCGTATCCCATAACTCAGTATGTACCCTAAATTCGCTGCCCGATTTCCAGACGCCAGCAAGGTGGACAACGAGCCATAGCCAGCAGCATGTGAGAATCCAGTTGATCGGATTCTCGTTCCAAGGCGCATACATAGCGCACAAAGGGCCGCTATGCGAATGTTTTAACCTGTAAAGCGCTTATCGCGCAAAATTGTGACAATTTGGCTAGCTGTTGAGGCGCATCATCACCTTGCAAGCCGCGAATTGCAGCGCCATCTAGTGTGCAGACAGTCACCAATTCGAAAGAGCAGCAAGATGGCCGATTTCCGTACTCTCAACGAAGCGATCGTGGCTAGCCCGCAGATCGGATTCGACGAAATCGAGGAAGCCAAGGCGGCTGGTGTAACCCTCGTCATCAACAATCGTCCCGACGGCGAAGACCCCGACGCTCCGCAGAGTGATGCGATCGAAGCCGCCGCGAAAGAGGCCGGGCTTGATTATTGCGCTATCCCGATCGGCCGCTCCGGCTTCAGCGAGCCGCAAGTGGACGAAATGATCAAGGCGCTCGCCGGCGCTGAAGGCCGCGTGCTCGCCTATTGCCGCACGGGCACGCGCTCGACCCTTCTCTGGGCGCTCGCGCAAGCAAAGCTCGGCAAAAACCCGGATGAGATCGCGCAAGCCGCACACGCGGCGGGCTATGATGTCAGCCCGGTCCGCCCGATGCTCGATATGTTTGCCGCGCGCTGAGCCGCGCTGCGCTTTCTAAAGGGTAATCTCGGCTACTGGCGGTAGTCGAGCGGCGGGTCACGATCGCCCAGCAGGGAGCGATAGACGTAGTCAGGTCCGCGGGCTGCGTCGAATTCTGCCCGCGCCTGCTCCCGCAGTCCGGGGTTGGTGTAGAGCTCGACCGCCATCAGAGTCATCGCCTTGGCCGCGACCTGCGCGCCCTTGTGGCCGATCGAGTGGCCACTAGCCGCCACCGCCTGCCAGCTGTGTGCGCTCGTTCCCGGAACCCAGGTTGCCGTGCGCACGCCGACGGTCGGTGTTGCCCACGAAACATCTCCAACATCTGTGGAGCCATAGCCGAGGCTGCGAGTATAGGGCTCGATTTTCGCCGCGTTCTCGAGCGGCTGGGCAACATCACCAAGAGACGCCGACAGTTCCTTGGCCCAGGCACGCTCTTCCTCGGTGTATTCGACCCCGCCAACCATCTCGAGCTTGGCCTGCATCACCCTTTGCAAAGCGTCATTGACCAGCAGCGGGTTGTTGCCGTGGATGATCTCCCATTCCACTTGCGTGCCCGTGCCCATCGCCGCACCGCGCGCGGCATTTTCGAGCCTGTCCCAGATTTCCTCAACGCCCTTGGGATCGGGGTGGCGCACGTAATAGAACACTTCAGCGAAGTCGGGCACAACATTGGGTGCCTCGCCGCCGCTGGTGATGACATAGTGCATGCGCGCCTGTTGGGGCATGTGCTCGTGCATCATGTTCGCCATCATGTTCATCGCCTCGACCCCGTCGAGGGCGCTGCGCCCGCGCTCGGGTGCACCGGCTGCGTGAGCAGAGATACCGGTGAAGCGGAACTTGGCCGAACGGTTGGCAAGGCTGGTGCGAGCCGCAGCGCTGTTTTCGTCATCGGCATGCCAGTGGATCGCGATATCGACATCGTTGAAGAGGCCCGCACGCGTCATATAAACCTTGCCTGAGCCCCCCTCTTCGGCAGGCGTGCCGTAGAGACGGATGCGCCCGGGCGTGCCGGTTTCCTCAAGCCAGTTCTTGACCGCAATCGCGGCCGTCAGCGAGCCTGCGCCGAAGAGATTGTGCCCGCAAGCATGGCCCGCGCCCTTGCCATCGACCGGATCGCGGGTCGCGAGCCCTGACTGGTTGATGCCGGGCAGGGCGTCCATTTCGGCGAGGATCGCGATCACCGGGCCGCCCTCACCCCATTCTGCCATGAAAGCGGTGGGGATATCGGCAATCCCTTGTTCCAGCCGGAAACCCTCGGCTTCAAGTTCGGCCTGCATCAGGCCCGAGGAACGGGTTTCGAGATAGCCAAGCTCGGCAAATTCCCACAATTGCTGCGCGACCCGCTCGGTGCGGTCTGCCTCGGCTTCGACCACGGCGATGGGATCGGGGGCGGAATGATTGTCTGCGGTCAGCGGCGCGCTCGCCAGAAGCACGGCGCCTGTGGCGGCGGCGGCAAGCATTTTGCGGGTCAATTTCATGGTTGTCTCCTTGCCACCTGCTTGCCGCAAATCGCGAGCCGTGCCAATCCTTCCCGCGCATGGAAGCCCAAGCTCTATTTCTTCAAACCGGCGGCTCGCTGATCGCCATACTTGCGCTGTATTTCGTGGCGCGTGCGCTCAAGCTGGGCGGCAAGCCGCGACTGGGTGACGAGGCGCAAGTGCGGGCCTGCGCAGGCGAGGTTGAGGAGGGCTTTGACGCGCAGCGTGTGTCGATTGCCCGCGACGGTGCGGCGGCACTGGCAAGCGATGCCGACGGGCGGATCATGGTCATCAAACGCCACGGCAACCGTTTTGCCGGACGCATTCTGACTCGCAGCGCCACAGTGCGCGAGGAAGTGGACGCCATTGTCGTCGATGCCGGAGAAGCGCGCTTCGGAGCGGTGCGACTGTCCATCGACGATCCGGCATATTGGGCCGACGCGATCAACAGGCTATAGTGGCAATCATGCCGGATTTCTCGCCCACCGTTTATGCTGTGCCGCTTTTCGTCATCGCCGTGCTGGCGGAGATGGTCTGGTCGCGCCTGAAACGGCCCGAGGCCTATGAGCCGATGGATACGCTGGTCAGCCTCGCTTTCGGGCTGGGTTCGACCGTTGCGGGGGCCCTGTTCGGTGGGTTGGCAGCGTATGTCTTCATCGAAGCCTACCAGTATCGGCTGTTTGATTTCGGCCCGAATGCGAATAGCAAATGGTGGACCGTGTGGTGGGCGTGGCCGCTCGCCTTTGTGCTCGACGATCTCAAATATTACTGGGTCCACCGCGCCGGACACCGCATCCGCTGGATGTGGGCCGCACATGTGAACCACCACTCCTCGCAGCACTACAATCTCTCGACCGCGCTGCGCCAGACGTGGACCGGTTCTTTCACTTTCGGACTGTTGTTTGCAGTACCGCTCGTCCTGCTCGGTTTCCATCCGGCGATGCTGGCGATCGTGGCGGGCTTCAATCTGATCTACCAGTTCTGGATCCACACCGAAGCGATCAACCGCATGCCCCGCTGGTTCGAAGCGGTGATGAACACGCCGAGCCACCACCGCGTCCATCACGCCACCAATCCGCGCTATCTCGACCGCAATTACGCAGGAGTCTTCATCATCTGGGACAAGCTGTTTGGCACGTTCGAGGCCGAGCGTGATGACGAGAAAATCCGCTATGGCATCGTCAAGCAATTGGGCAGCTTCAACCTGCTGTGGTCGGTGTTCCACGAATGGATCGGAATGCTCAGAGACATTTGGCGCAGCCCGTGGAGGCACAAGCTGTCCTATCTGATTCGCGAGCCCGGATGGAGCCACGACGGCAGCCGCGAAACCTCCGACATGATCCGCGAACGCTGGCAGGAACGCACCGGTGGGGAGGCAATTTCGGTTGCTCCCAGAAACCCGATTGAAAGCCCCGGCCAAGCTGCCTAGTCTCTCCAACAAAGGGAGAGACCATGGAGAGCTTTGATTACATCGTCATCGGTGGTGGCAGCGGCGGCAGCGCGGTTGCCGGACGTTTGGCCGTCGACGGAACACGCCGCGTTTGCCTGCTCGAGGCGGGCGGACGCAATGACAATGTTCTGATCAAGACTCCGGGCTTCATGCCCTTCATCCGCAATTCGTCGAACTACAAATACGAAACCGTGCCGCAAAAGGGCTTGAACGGGCGAGTGGGCTACCAGCCGCGCGGCCGCGGTCTCGGCGGATCCTCGGCGATCAACGCGATGGTCTATATTCGCGGCAATGCATGGGATTACGACAACTGGGCGGCGATGGGTTGCGACGGTTGGGCCTATGACGACGTGCTGCCCTATTTCCGCAAGGCTGAGGCAAACGAGCGCGGAGCAGACGATTACCACGGCGAAGGCGGGCCTCTGTTCGTTTCGAACCAGGTCTCTCCCAATCCCGCCAGCGAGGCTTTCGTCGAGGCCGCAGCCGAACTCCAGCTGCGCCGCAACGATGACTTCAACGGTGAGCGGCAGGACGGCTTCGGCCTCTACCAGGTGACCCAGCGCGACGGTGAGCGCTGGTCAGCGGCGCGCGCCTATGTCGAGCCGATCCGAGAACAGGGCAATTTCGCCATTCGCACCAACACGCTGGTCGAAAAACTGGTGGTCGAACAGGGGCGGGTGACCGGAGTCATGGTGCGCACAGGCCGCAACCGTGCCGAAATGATCTATGCCCGGCGCGGGGTAATCCTGTCCGCCGGCGCTTTCAATTCCCCGCAAATCCTGATGCTGTCCGGCATCGGCCCTGCCGAACATCTCAAGCAGAACGGCATCGAGGTCGTGCTCGACAAGCCTGCCGTCGGTTCCGATTTACAGGACCACATCGATTATGTCTCCGGCTGGGAAACGCAGAGCGATGTGCCGATGGGCGGGACGCTCAAGGGCACGCTCAAGATGGCGGGCGCGATCTTCCAGCACCGGCGCGAGCGCAAGGGTGCAATGACCACCTGTTTTGCCGAAGGCGGGGGCTTCTGGACCGTGACCGACGGCGCGCCTGCACCCGATGTACAGTGGCACTTTGTGCCTGCAGTGCTTGAGGATCACGGACGTGAGCGTGTGAATGCGCATGGCTTCTCGCTCCACGCCTGCGTGCTGCGGCCCGAAAGCCGCGGGACGGTGCGCCTCGGCTCGGGCGATGCGGCGGCCGCCCCGGTGATCGATCCCAACTTCCTCGACGACGAGCGCGATATGGCAGTCATGCGCGCAGGCGTGCGCCTGTCTCACCGGATTGCCGATGCACCTGCTTTGCAGGCCTTTGGCCCGACCGATCGCCACCCGATCGATCTCGACGACGATGCTGCGCTCGACGAGCTGATCCGCAACCGCGCCGACACCGTGTATCACCCCGTCGGAACCTGCCGGATGGGATCGGACGAGGCCGCGGTGGTAGACCCGCATTTGAAGGTGCGCGGTCTGGAAGGCCTGTGGATCGCCGACGCAAGCGTGATGCCCAAGATCGTCAGCGGCAATACCAATGCGCCGAGCATCATGATCGGCGAACGCTGCGCGGACTTTATCAAGGCCAGCGAGGGGTAGAACGCACCCGGTTTCGAAGAACTTTCCTACACGGCCTCTGGCAGGCATGGAGGAAGGGCTCTTTGAATGTGTAATTTTCGCGGGCAATTCGGCAGAAGTGTCAACTTCGCTTTTTCGACGATTTTACCAATGATTGCAGAGTGCTGCTGCACGAACCCACGCACCGAGCCGGGTCAGCTTTGTCAACTTCCTTCGCAAGTGCAGGATAGAGCATTTTCGCGTCGCTAGCACCGTAACGGCCCGAAGGGCCGCAAGGGCGACCGCCCGCCCGCAGCGGGCGCAGCTCTGCTGCGCGTCTAGCGAGGACGCACGCCCGGATGGGCTTGCGAAACACAAAAAAAGAGGCCGGAACGGTCACACCGCTCCGGCCTTCATAAGTTTGTTCGTTCGCAGGAGGAACGTCTTTTGGCGGGGAGAGGGGAGAAGAGAGAGAGCCTCCCCCCACCAAACTGTTTGCGCTCTTAGGTTCGAGCGAATTCGGGATAGGCTTCCACGCCGATTTCAACGTGGTCCATACCGGCCATCTCTTCTTCTTCCGTCGGACGCAGGCCGATGGTGTACTTGAGAGCGAACCAGACGGCAGCTGATGCGATGCTGACCCAAACCATGGTCAGAAGGACGCCGACCAGCTGGCCGACGAAAGTTGCATCACCAGCCCAGGCAACGATCAGCGTGCCCCAGATACCGGCCAGCAGGTGGACCGGAATGGCGCCGACAACATCGTCGATCTTGAGCTTGTCGAGCATCGGGACAGCGAACACGACGATCACGCCGCCAACTGCGCCGATTACGATCGACTGGCCAACGGTAGGAGCAAGCGGTTCTGCGGTGATCGCAACAAGGCCAGCCAGTGCGCCGTTGAGCGCCATGGTAACGTCAGCCTTCTTGTACATCACTTGCGTCAGAATGATCGCGACAACCACGCCGGCACATGCCGCCATGTTGGTGTTGACGAAGATCTTCGACACGTCCGACACGTCGCCCACAGTGCCCATGGCAAGCTGCGAAGCGCCGTTGAAGCCGAACCAGCCGAGCCACAGGATGAAAGTACCCAGCGTAGCGAGCGGAATGTTCGAACCCGGGAAGACGTTGACCTTGCCGTCAGCGCCATAACGGCCCGAACGTGCACCAAGGATCAGCGCGCCAACCAGAGCAGCCCAGCCACCGGTCGAGTGAACGAGGGTCGAACCAGCAAAGTCGCTGAAGCCCCATTCGGTGTCGAGGTAGCCGCCACCCCATTCCCAGCTCACGACAACCGGATAGATCACGGCGGTCAGAACGGTCACGAAGATGAAGAACGGAACGATCTTGATACGTTCAGCCAGCGTCCCCGAAACGATCGAGGCGGTGGTGGCACAGAACACCATCTGGAAGAACCAGTCGGATGCTACCGAATAGCCGGTATCAAGGTCAGCTGCGCCAACGTCCTGCATCGGGTAAATCGTACCCGCCATGCCGAACAGAGCCGAAGACGCTTCGCCGCCAAACGGATAGGCGATGTTGTAGCCGATGACCCAGAACATCAAACCGGCACTCGAATATAGACCGATGTTCTTGAGGCACTGGGTCGAGGTGTTCTTCGCGCGGACGAGGCCGGCTTCGAGCATAGCAAAGCCCGCAGCCATCCACATCACCAGGAAGCCGCCGATCAGAAACAGCAGCGTGTTAAAGATGTAAGCGGTGCCGTCGGAAACGACGCCGGTTGCCGGTTCGGCAACTTCGGCCGCAGCCTCGACAACTTCCGCGACTTCCGGGGTCGCGGCAAATGCCGGATGCGCAATCGCCGCCGTGCCGATGGCAAAGGCGGCAAGTGTCAGAATTCTCTTATTCATGGAACTTGTCCCCTTTAGAGTGCGGTTTCGCCGGCTTCACCGGTGCGAATGCGCGTCGCCGAAGCGAGGTCGAGCACGAAAATCTTTCCGTCCCCGATCGCTTCGGTGTTGGCAGTCTGCTGGATCGTCTCGACCACCTGCGCAGCAATGTCGTCGCTGGCGGCGATTTCGAGCTTCACCTTGGGCAGCATGTTGGTGGAATATTCGGCCCCGCGATAAATCTCGGTCTGGCCCTTTTGGCGGCCGAAGCCTTTGACTTCGGAAACAGTCATCCCGGCGACCCCGATGGAACCCAGCGCTTCGCGGACCTCATCGAGCTTGAATGGTTTTATGATGGCGATGATGAACTTCATCCGTGCCCCCTTTGGCTATGCCGGCTCATCCGGCTTCGGTCAGGGGAGCAAGGAGCGTGCCATTTTTCTGAAACGACTTTGTCACACAGGATTCAGGTACATTCTTCGCACCTGCACAAAATTCTGTGCCTAATTTTTAATCTTTTGGTTACAATTTGGGCATTCGCCTACGTTTATGCCCGTATTATGCGCGCAGATTGTTATCTTCTGACGTCGGAATCTACTTGCCCGCAATATAGCGCGTGGAGGCGCGGGTGGGCAGGCCATCGATGCTGGTCGTGCGCGAGGCCGTCTTGGCTTCCCATTCGGCCGGATCGCTTTTGCCGTGGTGTTTCTTGAGGGTGTCGCGCTCTGCCTC
Organism: Erythrobacteraceae bacterium; assembly: GCA_038130205.1. Classification (GTDB taxonomy): domain Bacteria; phylum Pseudomonadota; class Alphaproteobacteria; order Sphingomonadales; family Sphingomonadaceae; genus Erythrobacter. Next base: position 7,988 of record JAYPMZ010000078.1, read on the forward strand.
AAAGCTCATGAACGGCACACCATAGCCGCAAGAGGTCTGCACGCTCTCGACCGTGATATCGAAAATCTGCCGCGTGCCGGGCATCATCGTGAAGTTCGCGGCAAGTTCGCCCCATTCCGCATCCTGCGGCAGCACCGGCTTTGCACGGCCATATATGCGCAGGATCAGCGCGGGCTGTTCGAAATTGCAGAACATGATCGTGATGCGCCCGTAATCGGGCTGATCGCAGGTGACATGGGCATGCGTCTCATTGCCCGACCCGCCCAGATCGAGATAGGCGACCCGCGTCGGCGACAGGATGCGAAAAGCGTCATAGCCTTTGGGGCTGAGGTTGATACGGCCATCGCTCGCTGCGGTCGCAACGAAGAACACCGGTTGCTTC
>JAYPMZ010000078.1:8379-13062 GCA_038130205.1 Erythrobacteraceae bacterium
GCCCAGCACATCGAAAAACTCGGCCATATCCCGCCTCTCTTAGTCTTTGAGGAAATCCTTCAGCACGGCGATAAAGCGGTCGAATTGGTCGTGATGGAGCCAATGCCCGGCCTCTTCAAATTCGATCACCTCGGCAGTGCTGAAATGCTCGATCCGGCCGTCCTTTTCGGGATTCGATGCCCAGCTGTCAGCACCGTAGAGCAGCAATGTCGGGCACGAGATCGCCTTCCATATCTCAGCGACGAATTCGTCTGCCACATCTTCGACCTGCCACACGTTGAGATGGGGGTCGAACTTCCAGCTGTAGGTGCCGTCCTCATTGCGGGTCACACCGTGGACGGTCAGGTGGCGCGCCTGTTCGCGGGTGAGATAGGCGTTTTCTTCGATCATACGCTCGAAAGCGGATTCGATGCTGTCATAGCGGCGCGGGATGCGGCCCGCGGCCTTGCGCTTCTTCTCGATCCATTCGCGCATGCGCTCAGGGAACGGGGTAGATCGCTGCTCGGCGCGCACCTTGGGGCTTGGACCGAGCCCTTCGATGGCGACCAGCTTGGTCACCATATCGGGGAACATGCCCGTATAGCGTAGCGAGACATTGCCGCCCATCGAGTGGCTGACGATGGTCACCGGCCCGCGCCCGAGCTGATGGATCAGTTGCGCAAGATCATAGACCATGTCGTTGACGTTATAATTGCCGTCCGAAACCCAATCGCTGTCGCCATGACCGCGGTGGTCCATTGCGACGACATGATAGTCCTGCGACAGAATTTCCGCCGTCCAGTCCCAGCTGCGCGCATGGTCGCGTCCGCCGTGAACCAGCACCAGCGGCGGCTTCTCGCGATCAGCCTCGGTCTGAGCCCAGTCGAAGTAATTGAGCTTGAGACGCTGGGAAATGAAGGTCTGCGAAGTGGGGCCTGATACGGTCATGCCCACGCTTTGCCGCGTAGTTGCGCGCCCTGCAAGCGGCAGCGTGACCTATCTTTCCTTCGTCGCGCTAAACGTAAGATCGGGGTTCTTCTCGACCTGATAGTTCACGTCCCACGGGCTCTTTGCCATGAAGACAAGATCGCCATCGCGGTCCCGCGCCAAGTTGGCGCGGTTGAAGCTTTCGAAATCGGCAAGCGCCTTGGCGTCCCCCTTAACCCACCGGGCGGTGGCAAAGGGCGAGGCTTCGAGGCCGGCTTCGACCTTGTATTCCGCCGACAGCCGCGAAACGAGCACGTCGAGCTGGAGCTGGCCAACTACGCCAACGATGTGTTGTGCGCCGATTTCGGGATAGAAGACCTGGATCACGCCCTCTTCGGACAGATCGTCGAGCGCCTTGCGCAATTGCTTCGTTTTGGTGGGGTCCTTCAGCTGCACGCGGCGCAGGATTTCAGGCGCGAAGTTCGGCAGGCCGGTGAAGCGGATCTGGTCCTTCTCGGACAGCGTATCGCCCACGCGCAGAGTGCCATGGTTTGGAATGCCGATAATGTCGCCCGCCTCGGCGGTATCGGCAATCTCGCGGTCCTGCGCGAAGAAGAGGATCGGCGAGTGGACCGCAATCGGCTTGCCCAAGCCGCTCGGCGTCAGCTTCATCCCGCGTTTGAACGTGCCAGACACCTGCCGCATGAAAGCGATGCGGTCGCGGTGGTTGGGGTCCATATTGGCCTGCACCTTGAAGATGAAGCCTGTGACTTCATCGCGGTCCGGGCTGATCTGCTCCTCGCCCGCAGGTTGCGGTCGCGGCGGTGGAGCCCAGCGGTCGAGTGCTGCGATCAGTTCCTCGACCCCGAAATTCTTGAGCGCCGAGCCGAAGAAGACCGGCGTGAGGTCGCCGTTGCGATAAGCCTCAAGGTCGAACTCGGGATAACCTTCGCGCACCAGTTCGATTTCTTCGGCCAGATCGCCGGTGAGTTCGCCGAGCGGTTCGCGCTTACCGCGATATTCCTTGGACGGGCCTTCTGGCTTGGCAACGGTGTCGTCGGAGAAATCCAGCACGCCGGTGAACAACCCGCCCATGCCCAGCGGCGCGCTTTGCGGGCTAACGTCGAGCGCGAGCGCATCGGCAACTTCATCGAGGATCTCGAACAGCGAGCGGCCCTCGCGGTCGACCTTGTTGACGAAGGTGATGATCGGCACATTGCGCAGGCGACAGACCTCGAACAGCTTCTTGGTCTGGCTCTCGATGCCCTTGGCGACGTCGATCACCATGACGGCGCTGTCGACTGCCGTCAGCGTGCGGTAGGTGTCTTCGGAGAAGTCTTCGTGGCCCGGCGTGTCGAGCAGGTTGAAGATCGTCCCGTCCTTCTCGAAGGTCATCACCGAGGACGTAACCGAGATACCGCGCTGCTGCTCGATCTTCATCCAGTCAGAGCGCGCACGTCGGGCCTGCCCACGCGCCTTCACCTCTCCCGCAAGATGGATCGCGCCGCCTTGCAACAGCAGCTTTTCGGTAAGCGTGGTCTTACCCGCGTCAGGGTGCGAGATGATCGCAAAGGTACGGCGATTGGAGGTCATAAAGGTGATTAGTCGCGCGCGACGCGGAAGCCGGCGAAATCCTGATTGACCGGCATCGGTTCGAGCCGGTTGATGTTGAGATGAGGGGGCAGTTCGGCGACCCATTTGATCATCATGGCGATGTCCTCACCCGTCATCGGGTTCGCGCCGCGATAGAGATCGTCCGAAGCCTGCTGGCTGCCGGTGCGCACGAGAGTGAACTCGGTCTCGACCATGCCTGGCTCGATGCTGGTCACGCGAACGCCGGTGCCATGGAGGTCTGCGCGCAGCGCGAGGGTGAAGTGGTTCGCAAAAGCCTTCGAGCCTGCATAGACATTGCCGCCGGGATAGACGTAATTGCCCGCGACCGAACCGATGGCGATGATCGCGCCCTTGCGCTCAATCAGACCGGGCAGCAGCTTGCGGGTCAGCTTGACCATGGCCGTCACATTTGTGTCGATCATGGTCTGCCAGTCGTCGAGGCTCGCCTTCTGTGCGGGCGCAAGACCCTGTGCGAGCCCGGCGTTGTTCACTAGCAAATCAATCGCGGCGAAGTCTTCGGGCAGGCCCGCAATCGCCGCGTCCATGGCCGCTTCATCGCGCACGTCGAAGACGGCAGGGCAGACCTTGTTTGCGCCCAGCTCTTCGACCAGCTCATCGAGCCGTTCCTTGCGGCGCCCCGTCGCGACGCAGCGCCATCCACCTGCGACCAGCGCGCGCACCGTGGCTTCGCCGATCCCTGCCGTTGCTCCGGTTACAAATGCCGTCTTCATCCGCGCAACTCCGCTCCCAGTTTCGCTGCCCCTGCCACGACCTTCTCGGCAATCGCCTTGAGGTCGGCGTCCTTGTAGCTCTTGTCCTGCGGCTGCAGCGTCACCTCGATGGCGATCGACTTCTTGCCTTCGGGCACACCTTGTCCGGTAAATACGTCGAACACGCGCGCGGCGGTGATGTTCGCCTTGTCCGATCCGCGCACTGCTTTGAGCAGGTCCTCTGCCGCAAGTTCTGCGGGGACGAGGAAAGCAAAGTCGCGCGTCACCGCTTGCAGCGCGGGCGGCGTGAAGCCGGGGCGTGCGAAGCTGATTGGACCCTTTCCGGCCTTCTTCGCGGGGATTGCATCAAGGAACAGCTCCACCGCTGCAACAGGACCTTCCATGTCGAACGCCTTGAGCGTTGCGGGATGCACCATGCCAAAACGTGCGAGCACATTCTTTGGCCCAAGCCGCAGAGTTGCCGACTGGCCAGGGTGGAACTGCGGTCCCGCTTCGCCCATCACCATCAAATTCGCCACCGGAGCACCTGCCGCTTCGAGCAGGGTGAGGGCCGCGGCCTTTGCGTCATAGGCGTCGAACGCCTGCGCCTTGCCGGAAACCCAGCCGCGCGGGGTTTTCTCACCTGCGAGCACAGCGCCCAAAGTCGGACGCTCGTCGCTCATGCCACCCGCCCCTCGGAAATAGCGCCGCCCCAGTTCGAACAATCGGGTCGCGCCCGCACCGCGATCCGCGCTGCGCTTGGCCGCAATCAGCAGGCCCGGGATGAGCGATGGGCGCATCGCCTTCATGTCCTCGCTGATCGGATTGTCGAGCACCCACAGATCGTCGGTAGCCGTGAAATGCTCGGCGGCATCGACGGGCAGGAACGACCAGGTGATCGCCTCATCCAGCCCGCTGCCTGCCGCTGCACGGCGCAGTTTGCGCTCCATCAGTTGCTGCGGAGTCGCCGTCGGGCGCGCAACGCCTTCGACACGCGGCAGGGCAACGCTTTCGACCTTGTCGAGCCCGTGGATGCGCACGACTTCCTCGACCAGATCGGCAGGGCCTTCGATATCGTGGCGGCGCAGCGGGCAGGTCACCTGCCAGTCTTTCGAAACGGAGAAGCCGAGGCTTTCAAGGATACGCTTCTGTTCGTCGGCAGCCACTTCCACGCCGCCCAGCCGCGCGGTCAGCGCGGTGTCGAAGGCGACGACCTTGGCTTCGCTCGGCGGCGAACCGGCGCGCGAAATCTCGCTCGGGCTACCGCCAGCCAGTTCGACAATGAGGCCGGTAAGCAGATCGAGGCCATCTTCGAGGAAGGCCGGATCAACCCCGCGCTCGAAGCGTGTGCGCGCATCCGAAGCAAGGCCCAGCTTGCGCCCGGTCACACCGATGCGCGCCGGATTGAAATAGGCGATTTCGAGCAGCACGTCGGTTGTTTCAGGCTGAACAC
>JAYPMZ010000079.1:0-9018 GCA_038130205.1 Erythrobacteraceae bacterium
AGTCGTAATAAGGCGGGATCGAATAACCTGCGTAAAGCCCTGAATCGACACGCACATGCATGCCGCCAGCGGGGTGATAATGCGTGACCTTGCCCGGCGAAGGGGCGAAATTGAACGGGTCTTCGGCATTGATCCGGCATTCGATCGCGTGACCTTTGAATTCAAGGTCTTCCTGCGCAACCGACAGCGGCTTGCCCGCAGCGATACGGATCTGTTCGCGCACAAGATCGACCCCGGTGATGGCTTCGGTCACGGGGTGTTCGACCTGCAGGCGGGTGTTCATCTCGATGAAGTAGAACTCGCCGTTTTCCCACAGGAACTCGATCGTGCCCGCGCCGCGATAGCCCATGTCACGCATGGCCTGCGCGCAGACTTCGCCCATGCGCATGCGGTCTTCGTGCGAAATGACAGGCGAGGGCGCTTCTTCGAGCACCTTCTGGTGGCGGCGCTGGAGCGAGCAGTCGCGCTCGCCCAGATGGATTGCATTGCCATTGCCGTCGCCGAAGACCTGAAATTCGATGTGGCGCGGATTGCCGAGGTATTTCTCGATATAGACGGTGGCGTCACCGAAGGCGGCCTTGGCTTCGCTACCGGCCTGTTTCATCAGGCTTTCGAGCTTGTCCTCGCTCTCGCACACTTTCATCCCGCGGCCGCCGCCGCCAGACGCAGCCTTGATGATCACCGGATAGCCGATTTCGGCAGCGATGCGCTTGCCCTCTTCGGGGTCGGAGACTGCGCCGTCGGAGCCGGGAACCAGCGGAAGGCCCAGTTCGCCTGCGCTCTTCTTGGCCGCGACCTTGTCGCCCATCGTGCGGATGTGCTCGGGCTTGGGCCCGATCCACGCGATATCATGTGCTTCGACGATCTCGGCGAATTTGGCGTTTTCCGACAGGAAGCCATAGCCAGGATGGATCGCATCGGCCTGCGCCACTTCGGCGGCCGAGATGATGTTCGCGAAGTTGAGGTAGCTTTCGCCTGCTGGCGGCGGGCCGATGCAGACGGCATGGTCTGCGAGGCGCACATGCATTGCGTCGGCATCTGCGGTCGAGTGGACCGCGACTGTCTCGATCCCCATTTCATGCGCTGCACGATGGATGCGCAGCGCGATTTCGCCGCGGTTGGCGATCAGGATGCGGGTAATCTCCATGGCTCGACCGATCAGCCGATGACCACGAGCGGCTGGTCGAATTCGACCGGCTGGGCGTTTTCGACGAGCACCGCCTTGATCGTGCCTGCCTTGTCGGCAGTGATCGGGTTCATCACCTTCATCGCCTCGATGATCAGCAGCGTGTCGCCTTGCTTCACGCTGTCGCCGACCTTGACGAAGTTGGGCGAGCCAGGCTCTGCGGCGAGATAGGCCGTGCCTACCATCGGCGATTTGAGGGCGTCGGCATGGTCTGCGCCGGCATCGGCCGCAGCGGGCGCTTCTGCGGTCGGGGCAGGGGCTGCGGGTGCAGCCGCCGGCATCGGAGCCGCGACAGCGGGCGCTGCAGCGACGAGGCCGCCACGCGCAACGCGGATCTTGCGATCATTGTCTTCAACTTCGATTTCGGTCAGCCCGGTTTCGCCCAGCAGCTCTGCAAGCTCGCGCACGAAAGCGGTGTCGATGTTCATGCCGGATTTTGCACCGGCAGTTGGCTTTCTGTCAGCCATGCGTTCCCCTATATTTGGGCCCCAAGACGTGCCCCGGATTCTGGTTTCACGCGTGACTATTCACGCGAATTGCGGCTGGCAAGTGGCAAAGCGCGCAAAATCTTCGTTTCAGACTTCGCCTGCCGCTACGGATTCTAATGCGATGCGGTAGGAATCGGGTCCGTGCCCTTCCACCGTTTTCGCTGCCGCCATGCCGATATAGGACAAGTGGCGGAATGGCTCTCGCGTTTTTGGATCGCTGATATGCACTTCGATAACCGGAGTGGTTATCGCTTTGGCCGCATCGAGCAACGCAATCGAAGTGTGGGTGTAGGCGGCGGCGTTGATGATAACCGCCCGCGCACCCTCTGCCTGCGCCTCGTGCAGCCAGTCGACCAGCATGCCTTCGTGATTGGTCTGGCGCATGTCGATGGTGAAGCCCAGCTCCGCCGCGCGATCCTCGAGCATGCCTGCAATCTCGTCGAGCGTGGTCGAGCCGTAGATATCCGGCTCGCGCAGGCCGAGCAGGTTGAGGTTGGGTCCGTTGAGGACGTAGATTGTGTTGCTCATGCACGCCCGATAGCGCGGCATGGCCTTCGGTGGAAGCGGGGCGCGTAAGTGCGGAACGATTTGCGCGAGATCAATTCCGCTATCGTGCCTGCGATGCTATTCCGTTTGCACGGCACCAAGGTGCGAAAACGGGAGTAGCGAGAATGGCAGACTTTTCGGAAAATGCTCAGGCGCTCAAGGCGCGAATGGCCGATCTGCTCGAACGGGCCGAAGTCATAGAGGACGATCTGCGTCACCCGCTCGAAGCGGATTCGAGCGAGCAGGCGATTGACCTTGCCGATGACGAGGCGCTTGCAGGCGTGGACGAGGTGCTGCGCGCTGAAATCGGCCAAATTCGCCATGCGCTGCTGCGGATCGAAAACGGCACCTATGGCACTTGCGCCCAATGCGGCGGCGAGATCGCGAGCGAGCGGTTGGCCGTGCGCCCGATTGCCACGCGCTGTATCAAGTGCGCATCGGACGAATAGCGCGAGCCTATTTGTCCACGCCCTTGATCTTCCCCCACTGCCGCGCCGCCGTGTAGCCCAGATAACCCGTCCCGAATAGCGCATAGAGCGGTTCGGGCAGGCCGCCGAGATAGGCGTTCATGCCGGTCGCGATGTCGCTTGCGGTTTGCGGGCTGAAGGCGGAGAGAATGCCCATCGGGAGCGCGGTGAGAATGAGGACATACATCACATAGAGGAAGCTGGGCCGTGCGCGGCTTGTCCATGGGTCGGTTGAATGCGCCTCGGCGACGATCGCCTGCAGGCGCGCCTCGATCAGCTGCATCTCCTGCGTGCCCTCGAGCTGGAGCAGCTCATACTGCGCGCGGGCGCGGGCTTCCTTGTCGGGAATGAGCTTGTCGAGCAGCGAGGTGATCGGGCCGATCAGCGATTCGAGTAGGGCCATGGGTGCGCTCCTGTGTGCGAGTCGCGCCCTCAATAACCAAATTGGTTCGTGTAGGAAAATATCCTAACCGTTGCCGCTTTCGGCAAGCAGACGCTGTGCCAGCACAAGGTGCGGGCGGTCGATCATATTGCTGTCCAGTTGCAGGGCGCCTGCGGTTGGATTGTCGGCAAAGGCCTGCACTACAGCGCGGGCGTGAGCGAGTTCGGCCTCGCTCGGCGTGAAGGCGGCGTTGATCGGGGCAACCTGCGCGGGGTGGATTGCCAGCATCCCGCGAAAACCCTGCGCGCGCACGCGGCGGGCGCGGGTTTCAAGCTTTTCGAGGTCGCGGAATTCGGGTTGCACGGTTTCGATAGGGGCAACGCCCGCCTTGACCGCGCCGACGAGGCACAAGCTGCGCGCCATCTCGAAGACATGCGAATATTCGCCATCCGGCCCGCGTTGCTCGCTTGCGCCGAGTTCGGAGGAGAGGTCTTCCGCGCCCCAGCTCATCGCGACTAGCCGCGGCGTGTTGTCATATGTGCCGGTGGTGAACATCGCTGCTGCGGTTTCGGTGACGAGTGCTGCGACCAGCGTCGAACCGGTCGCAATACCCGCTGCCTCCTCGCGCGGCGTCATCATCGCGTCGAGCGTCACAACATCGTTCCCGCCCTCGGCCTTGGGCAGGAACAGCCCGCCCGGGCCGGCAGCAAGGATCGCGTCGAGGTCCTCTTCGGTCCAGCCGCTCGACAGCGGGTTCACCCGCACCCAGACGCGCGATTTATCGGCAGCGCCTGCAATCGCTTCGGCGACCATCTTGCGCGCATCGGCCTTGCGCTCGGGCACGACCGAATCCTCAAGGTCAAGCAGCGCGATATCGGCCTCGCTCGCAAGGCATTTGCTCATCTTCTTCTCGCTGTCGCCGGGGGCGAACAGCCAGCTGCGCATGCGGGGTAGCGGTTTGTCGGTCATCGTGCGTCCTCTGTCTCTTGCCGACGCACCTAGGCTGCTCAGAACGAACCCTCAACCTCGAGCGTGAAGATCGTGCCGAAGGTGCGGTCGCGGTCTTCGACGAAGTCCACCAGTCCGGCGGCGCGGTCGATGAAAACGGTGCGGTCGAAACGGTTCTTGCGGTCGAGCAAATTGGCGATCTCGGCGCGCACGGTCATTCCGGCGACATCCTTGTTTTCGATAAAGGCCTGCACAAAGGCAAAGCTGTCGCTGCGCAGCGAAATTTCGTCGAGCCGCACTTGCGGGGCATTGCGGTTCCAGAACACACCGCTTCCCAGCGCCCATTCGCCGCCAGCAAAGTCATGGCGCAGGTCGAGGTCGAGATCGGCGCGGCGGTTGTCGCCGATTTCGCGCGGCTCGCCCGTCAGAGGATCGCGCAAGGAGCTTGCGCCGAGTTCGAAGCCTGCATCGAGCCGTGTGCCGCGCCAGCCGAGCCCTTCGGACAGCAGCGTCAGATCGCCTTCCAGGCCGTAGCGTCGCGCAGATGGCAAATTGCCCGGCGCCTGACCGCCGCCTGCAATCGGAACCTGATCGACGATATCGGAAATCTTCTCGTAGAACGGACGCAGGCTGAGCGAACCCAGCGCGCCCAGTCCGAGATTGGCCTCGACTTCGAACACCCAGCTTTGCTGCGGAACGAGGTTGGCGTTGGTCACATCCTCGCGGTCCTGATTGAGATCGACTGTTGAGATGAAGTCGAAGAAACTCAGCTGGCCGACAGCGCGTTCGACCCGCCCCGACAGGCTGAGATTGTTGCTCGCCTTCCAGTCGAGCGAAACGAAGCCTTTGGGACGGTAGAATGTGCGTGTCTGGCCCAAGGGGCCGCTCTGGCTGATGCGCGAATATTCGCCGCCGAGCGAGGACTGGAATTGCAGCCCACGTGCCAGAGCGCGGCTGTAGGTGAGGCTCGCCTCGGCGCGGTCTTCATCGACCCGCGCGCTCGCCCCTGCAATCGGAACCGGCTGCAACACACCGTCTGCATTGCGCACTTCGAGCGCGGAGGTGATGTCGAGATAGTTCTTCACCCCCTCGGCCGCGATCTGGAGGTCGCCGCCAGCTGCGCCGAAGCTGTACTCGGCGCGCGCAATTGTCTCGCCTTCGTCGGCATTTCGGGTGAAAACGCTGCCCGCATCGGCGCTACCGTCGGCAAAGCGGGTGAGCGTGGAGGATCGCGTCGGGCTGTTTTCGAAACTGTGATAGCCGATCAGCTTCAACCGCCCGTCGCCAAGCTCGAACTGGTAGTCCGCGCCAAGTTCGTATCGCAGCTCGTCCTCGCGCGAATTGAACTCGCGGGTCCTGGCTGTGCCTACCACCGGCGTGCGCTCGGAGTTTTCGGTGTCGCGCGAGATATTGCCCGAAATCTCGCCCGTCAGATTGAGCACATTGCCGTTCGCGGCAATGCGGGTGAAGGAGCCTGACAATGCGGGCCGGTCGGAATTCACCTTCCGCAGTTCGTCGCGGACCTCGATCAGATTGCCCGCTGCGTCATAGACCAGTTCGGGTCCATCATCGCCGCGCCGGTCCTGATCGTTTTCAAGCGCGAGCGTCCATTCGCTCGATTCGCCGCCGCCGCTGACCGAAACGCTCGCATTGCCCCAGCGCGCCGGAGTTCCGCGTGAACGGAATTGCGGGCTGTATTCGAATTGCCCCGCAATCCGTCCGGTGCTGCGGGTGATGACGTTGAGCACCTGACCCGTCAGCCCGCCGATATCGAGGCTCGCACCGTCCACCAGCTCGAGCCGCACTACGTCGCTTGCCGCGATCCGTCCCAAAGCTTCCACCGGCCCGTTCGACTTGCCCAAAATCCGCCGCCCGTTGACGATCACATTGGTGTCCGCTTGACCCAGTCCGCGTGCGCCGTCTCCCTCTCGGATCGAAAAGCCGGGAATCTGCCGAGCCATGTCGAGCGCGGTGCGCGGGGCAAAGCGGGAAAAGTCGGCGGGAACGAAAGTGCGCCGCGTGTTCGTCTCACCCGAAGCTGCGCCCGTCTCGTCCAGCATCAGCGCGTCGTCTGCATGTGCTGGCGCGCCGACAAACACGGCGCCAGCAGCTGCGAAAAGCAGGCAAGCGGGCGGCAGGCGGGAAGGAGAAACGGGTTTGGGCATGAAAGTCTCTTGCGCAGTAGAGATACAAAATAACTCCCGCAATAGATGAAGCGGCGTAGCCTTCCGCGCATTCGCCAAGCGTTCCGCCGCAGCTGGACAAGGGGCGGGTTTCTCTGGTGAAAGACGGTGTGTTGCAGGTTTGATCACACAGGGGGATACGAAGGCCGGCCATGAACAGTTTCGCCGATTGGCTCTTTTATCTCGAATGGCTCGCCGTCGCGCTCGGCATTCTCAATGTCGGGCTGCTGATCCGCCGGAGCATCTGGAACTATCCGTTCGGGATCGCGATGGTGACGCTCTATTTCGTTATCTTCGCCGATGCGCGGCTCTATGGCGATGCGGGTTTGCAGGTGTTCTTCCTCGTCACGCAGATTTACGGCTGGTCGCGCTGGCACAAGGTTCAGGCACAGGCAGGCGAGGTCGTGGTCAATTGGTCGCGCTGGCCGGTGTTGCTTGCAGTGCTTGCAGGAACGGTGGTGCTGGCGCTGGGTCTGGGTGTGGCGATGGACCGCTTCACCGATGCCGCCGCACCGTATCCCGACGCCGCTATCGCGATGATGAGCGTGACCGCGCAGGTGCTGATGGTGCTGCGCCGGATCGAGAACTGGATTTACTGGATTGCGGTCGATTGCCTTGCGATCTGGCTGTTCTGGATGCGCGATCTGGCGCCGACCTCCGGCCTGTATCTGGTGTTTCTGGTCATGGCGAGCATCGGTCTTTGGCGGTGGATCAAGGCTCGGGGGATCAGGGCTCGGGGGATCAAGGCGCAGCGGACACCTGCATGACGCAGCGGCGCGGCTTTGTCCTCGGCAAGTTCATGCCTCCCCACGCAGGCCATGTGCGGCTGTGCCGCGCGGCGCAGGCGCTGGTTGAGGAGTTGACGATCCTCGTTTGCTCGCTGCCCGATGATGCGATGCCCGGCGATCAGCGCGCTCGCTGGATGTGCGAATTGTTTCCCGCCGCACGCGTCTTGCACCTGTGCCGCGATGTGCCGCAATATCCGCAAGACAGTCCCGATTTCTGGCCGGTCTGGCGCGCGATCGTGCGAGAATTCCATCCCGAACCCATCGATTTCGTGTTTGCGGGCGAGGATTACGGGCTGGAACTGGCGAAACAGGTCGGCGGGCGCTTTGTGCCCTTGATGCGCGGCGAAGGAGGCGATCTGGCGCAGCTATCGGGAAGCGCGGTGCGCGCTGATCCCGCGCAGCATTGGTCGCATCTGCCCGTACCCGTCCGCCGTGACTGGGTAAAAGTGGTCTCGCTGCACGGAGTCGAAAGCGTCGGCAAATCGACACTCGCCGCGCAATTGGCCGGGGCGTTCGATACCGATTGGGTCGGCGAATACGGGCGCTGGCATTGCGAGGTGCACGGAACCGATCTGGTCCCCGCCGATCTCGAACTGATCGCGGAGGCGCAGCAGGCGCTGATCGCTGGGGCACGCGAGTGGTCGGGGCCGGTGCTGGTGACCGATACCGACTGGTTGATGACAGCAGCGTGGAACGAAATGCTGTTCGGGCAAGCGCTTGGCGGGCCGGACTATCCGCTTGCCGACCTCTATCTGCACCTTCCCCCCGATTTGCCGTGGGTCGATGACGGGACGCGGTTCATCGGCGAGGATGCCGAGCGAACGCGCTTCGACGCTATCTGCCGCGCGCAACTGGAAACGCGCGGGGCGAGGGTGGTGACGCTGGACGCGTCGCCAGACCAACGCCTCGAACAAGCGTTGGCAGCGATTCTCGAATTGTGATGGAGTGAATTCTCCACTGGTCGGGAAGACGCAGATTCGAACCTGCGACCCCCACACCCCGCCGAGCAGGTTCGAGCGCATCGCTCTACGAACCGCGCGCAGGGAATTGGTGCTGAGGAGATTTCTCCACTGGTCGGGAAGACAGGATTCGAACCTGCGACCCCCACACCCCCAGTGTGATGCGCTACCAGGCTGCGCTACTTCCCGTATCCAGTGGAGGCGGGCGCTATAGGCGCGGCTTTTCGCTCTGGCAAGCCGGTAGCTTGCGCTTTTCTTGTGGCCTCATGGTCACGGCGCGTGTGCTGTCGATTGCCGCGTGCTTGCAATGCTGCTAACCGCGCCCACCTACACCGCATTGAGGGGTCTGGACGGGTTGGCACAGCCACCGTTCATCGGTCCTGAATGATAGACAGAACATCAAAACACACGGGCTTTTGACACATGCTTGACCTACTCGCCGCTACCGGCGCCGCCGCACAGCCTCCCGGCTGGCTCACCTGGCTGCCGATCGTCGGCATGATCGGGATTTTCTGGTTCCTCATCATCCGGCCGCAAATGCGCCGGCAGAAGGAGCACCAGGCACGCGTGGGCGGACTGAAGAAGGGCGACAGCGTCGTCACGCAGGGCGGCCTCGTGGGCAAAGTCATCAAGGTCGATGACACCTATGTCGAACTCGAGCTTGGCAAGGACGTGCGCGTCAAAGCGGTCAAGCACACGATTGCCGACCTGATCGAACCGGGCAGCAAGCCCGCGAACGACTGATCAGATACCTCTGTAAATAAGGTTCAAACTGGGCGACCATGCTGGAAACTCCCCTCTGGAAAAAGATTGCGCTGTGGGCTCTGACCCTCGTGATCGCGATCACGGCGATCCCGACGCTGCTCTATTCCTTCGATACCGGTGCCGGCGCCGATCCGGTTGCCGCCGATGGTGTCGAAGCGGTCGCTCCGGCGCGGGCCGAGCCCGAAGAGGGCGCGTGGGACTGGTTGCCGCAGGTGAACCTCGGCCTCGACCTTGCAGGCGGTTCGCACCTGTTGCTCGAAGCCAATCCGGCCGATGTCGCGGCGCAGAAGCTTGAAAACATGGAAG
>JAYPMZ010000079.1:9028-12994 GCA_038130205.1 Erythrobacteraceae bacterium
GGCGAGCCCGGCGATCGAGTATGGCGATACGTCGCGCACCGACGGGCGGTTGTCCTTCATCCTCGATTCGGCTGCCGATATCGACCGCGCCCGCGGCGTGATCGAGCCGCTGATGATGGGTGACGGCCTCCAGCGCGAATGGGACCTTTCGGTGGTCGACGGACAGCGCATGGTGCTGACCCCGACCGATGCGGGCCAGTCGGTCGCGCTCAATTCGGCAATGGACGGAGCGGTCGAAGTCGTGCGCAAGCGTATCGACCTTCTCGGCACGCGCGAGCCGACCATCATCCGTCAGGGCGACAACCGCATTGTGGTGCAGGTTCCCGGCCTTCAGGACCCCGAAGCTCTCAAAGAGCAGCTGGGCCAGACCGCGCAGCTCGAATTCAAGCTGGTCGACCAGCAGGCGCTGCCGACCAACACGCAGGCAGGCGTTGCCAATCCGGGTAGCCAGATCTTCCCCTATGCCGCCGATAGCGATTTTCCGGGCGGGGCCGAAGCGGTCAAGCGGCTCGGCGGTATCCGCGGCGACAGCCTGATCAACGCCCGCGCCGGTGTGAACCCGCAGAACAACGAGAACATCGTCAACATCCAGTTCGACCAGCAGGGCGGACAGAAATTTGCCGATCTCTCGACCAAGAACGTCGGTGAACGTTTTGCAATCATCCTCGACGGCGAGGTGATTTCCGCGCCCGTCTTCCAGGAACCCATCCTTGGCGGGTCGGCGCAGATTTCGGGCAATTTCAGCGCCGAGAGCGCCAACCGCCTCGCCATTTCGCTGCAATCGGGCGCGCTGCCCGTGCCGCTCGCTGTGGTCGAGGAACGAACCGTCGGACCTGACCTTGGCGCAGAATCGATCCGCAGCGGCATGATCGCGATGATCATCGGCAGCCTTGCCGTGGTCGCGCTGATGATTGCGACCTACGGGCGCTTCGGCGTCTATGCGACCATCGCGCTGGTGTTCAATGTGCTAATGCTGCTCGGCCTGATGGCGATCTTCAACTTCACGCTGACATTGCCGGGGATCGCGGGCTTCGTGCTCACCATCGGTGCGGCGGTGGACGCCAACGTGCTGATCAACGAGCGCATACGAGAGGAACGAAAGCGCGGGCGCAAGGTCGTGACCGCGGTCGAGAACGGCTACAAGGAAGCCAGCCGCGCGATTTACGACGCCAACGTCACCAATTTCATCGCCGGTGTGCTGCTGTTCGCATTCGGCTCCGGCCCGATCCGCGGCTTTGCCGTGGTGCTGGTGGTCGGCCTCGTCACTTCGGTGTTTACGGCCGTGACGCTGACACGGATGTGGGTTGCGGGCTATCTCAGCTCCAAGCGCCCCAAAGACCTCACGATCTAAGGACAAGAGACGCGCCATGAAACTCCTCAAGCTCGTCCCCGACGATACCAACATCAAGTTCCTGAAGGTCCGGGTTCCGTTCTTCATCGTCAGCCTGCTGCTCATCGCGGCAAGCTGGGGATTGGTGTTCACCCAAGGCCTCAACCTCGGCGTTGATTTCGCCGGCGGTCAGGAAATCCGTGCCACTTTCACCCAGAGCGCGACTGCTCCGGTGGACGAATTGCGCGACACGATTTCAGGCCTCGAAAATATCGACGATCCGGTGGTGCAACGCTTCGGCGATCCTAATGAAGTCTCGATCCGCGTCAAACTGCCGCCCGAGGCCGAAGGCAATCCCGAATTCGCCAATGAAATGACGACCGCCATCGTCAGCGCCATTCAGGAAGAGCATTCCGATATTCGTATCGACGGTGTGGACAGCGTCGGCGGCAAGGTCGCAGGCGAGTTCAGCCGCGATGCGGGCCTCGCGCTGCTCGCCGCTATGGCGATGGTCGCGCTCTACATCTGGATCCGCTTCGAATGGCAATTCGGCGTGGGTGCACTCTTCGCGCTGTTCCACGACGTTTCGCTGACGCTCGGCATGTTCGCGCTGTTCCAGCTCGAATTCTCGCTCCAGATCATCGCCGCAATCCTCGCAATCATCGGTTATTCGCTCAACGACACGATCGTCGTCTATGACCGTATCCGCGAGAACCTGAAGAAGTATCGCAAGATGCCGCTGCACGAGCTGCTCGATCTTTCGGTGAATGAGACGCTGGCGCGTACGGTGATGACTTCGCTGACGCTGCTCGTGGCGCTGATCCCGCTGCTGATTGCCGGTCCGTCGAGCCTGTTCGGCCTCGTCGCGGCGATCACGCTGGGTATCTTCGTTGGCACCTATTCCTCGATCTACATGGCTTCGCCATTGCTGATCTGGATGGGTGTGACCTCGACCAGCTTTGTCCCGACCGAAACAGAGGCGGACAAGCAGGAGCGCATGGTTCTCGAAGGCGGCAAGAAGCCGAGGCCCGCGACGAAGCCGGAATAAACCTAGCGGCGGGCGATTAGCCCGTCATAAAAGGCGGACAGTTCGATCGCATTGGTTTCCCAGCTGAACCGCTCGGCCAGAGCGGCGACAGCGTGACGCATGGGCGGGTTGTTGAGCACTTCGTTCACGCCCGCCGCCACGCTGTCGGGATCGCGTTCGACCAGTCGCCCGGCGGTGTTGTTCACGATCAGCTCGCGCGCGCCGCCGACATCCGTGGTCACCACGGGAGTGCCGCAGGCGAGCGCCTCGACCCATGCGTTCGCGAGCCCTTCGCTTACCGTCGGCAGCACCATCACATCACTTGCCGAAAGGACCAGCGGCAGCATGTCGTGATCGAGCGAGCCGGTGAAATGCACGCGCTCGGCCAGACCCAGATCGCGGGCAAGCTGGCGCAAATGCCCCTCGTCATCACCCTTGCCGACAAGGATCAGCCGCGCACCTTCGATCTGCGGGAGGGCGGCCATTGCAATATCCTGCCCCTTGCGCTCGATCAGCGCACCGACACAGGTCAGCAGCGGCGCGTTTTCGGGCAGAGCGAAGTCGAGTTCGCGCGATAGCTGCGCGCGCAATTGCGTGTGTTCGAGCGGGCGGAAACGGTCGCGGTCGAGCCCGGTGTAATGCACCGTAATTTTGCCGCGCGGCATACCCAGATCGGTCATTTGCCCGGCAAGGCTCTCGCTGACCGCGAGCAGGCCCGTGGCGGCATCGGCAGCGCCGAGCATCTGGTCGCGCGCGAAATCGTATCCGCCCCAGTAATTGATGTCGCTCCCGCGGGCCTTGATCGACAGCGGCAGGCCCATTTCCTGCGCCACGATTGCGGCG
Source organism: Erythrobacteraceae bacterium (assembly GCA_038130205.1). GTDB lineage: Bacteria > Pseudomonadota > Alphaproteobacteria > Sphingomonadales > Sphingomonadaceae > Erythrobacter. The sequence continues at coordinate 12,229 of JAYPMZ010000079.1, forward strand.
GCGGGACCATCGGGGAAGAAGAATTGCGCGTCGATCAGGTCGATCGGATCGGTGGCATGGATGCGCTGCACCAGCGGCAGGGCGGCCTTGGCAATCGCGGCCGCATTGCGCCGCGCACCCACCGCCGGAATCAGCGTGAAGCGCGGCCGATGGACGGTGATGCCGTTTTCCTCGGCGCGCTCGTCAAGTTGCGAGAGCGCGCGGTATCGGCCCAAGGGGATCGGCGGCAGGCCGATGGGATTGACCACGCTGACCCGCCAGTCTCCATGTTTGCACCCGTGCTTGGCCAGCGCTTCCAGCGAGCGTGCGACAAAGGTCCCGAAGCGCGGGTTCACCGCGTTAGGGTAAAGGGTGCTGAGCGACAGCACGTGCTTCATGCGGCGGCTCCGTGGCGGTGCGCGAGGGAGAGGAATGGCTTGACGGGCATCGCGCGCATGTATGCTGCGGCATGCGTTAAGAGTGCCTGACTAACTGGACGAAACATCACAGCGGTCTGACGAGCCCAACCGCCGGTCACAGCGGACGCACGAGCATAGTGGCGACCGCGATCCATGGCGGATTGTCGATCACCTGCTGTTTGTTGCCTGCCTTCGCGGGGAGGATGCCGACCAGCGAACCCTTGCGATCGATCAATCGCCCGAAGGCAAAGCGTCCGCCGGGGCGCGGGACGAGAACGTCGCGATTGATGGCGCGGTTCATCGCCGCGCTCATTGAAGCTCCCGCCTCGCCAAGATCGATCTGGCGCAACCAGACCATATCGCCGGGG
>JAYPMZ010000080.1:0-2088 GCA_038130205.1 Erythrobacteraceae bacterium
GTAAATAACAGCGGGAATCCGACCTTCGCGGCGAAGTGCACGGGAGGCTCCCTTGCCTGCCCGTTCGCGCGCTTCGGCCGGCAGAGTGAGAGCGTCGCTCATAACATTGCCTTTCAAATACGTATGTGAAGTACAGTTTTCCGGCGCGCCGCCTCCAGGGATGACCAGAACGCCGAAGGGCGCGCAGATAGCGCGAAACGGGGAAAACGCAACTTATTTTGTTGCGCGCCGCTGCGCGATCAGTCGAGCCGGGTGAGGGTATAGCCGTTTTGTCCGAGCATGGCGACCAGACCGTCGGGCCCGACCAGATGGGCGGTTCCGACAGCCACCAGCGGCTTGCCGGGCGCGGCAAGGGCGGTGAGCAGCGCCGGCATCCAATCCTGATTGCGTCCCACCAATAGAGCCTCGCGCAATTCGGGGTCGGCCATGATACCTTCCTCGCTCGCACGTTCGAGGGCCTCGATATCGCCCGCCATCCATGCGCGGGTCAGTTCTCCAGGACTTTCCTGCGCTGCGCCCCATTCGCGCACCGTTCCTTCGACAAGGTCGCGCTGGTCTTGCTCGGCGAGGCGGTCAAAAATGCCGAGCTGCTGCTCCGCCGTCTCGAACCCGCGCACTTCGCGGCCTGCGAAGGCACGGATAAGCGCGCGATCGACCCCGTTGGCCGGATCGCCATAGGCATCGACACGAGCCAGCATCAGCGCCGCGGCCCAGCTTTCGGTGTTGTCGAAGGTATTGCCGGGAAAGTCGGAGCGCGCGACGATTTCGGCGAGTTCGTCGCGCAGATCGGGCGAAATGCGTTGCGATAGCGGGCCAAGACCCTCGGTCGAGGCGAGTTCCCCGAAGGTCATCGCAATCGCGCTCTGGTTGTCGAGTTCAGCGACTTCTACGATCAGCAGGTCAGCGTCGGCTGTCACCTGCTCGATCATATCGGTCTGCCAATTCACGCCATCGGGGAGGGCGTGCATCGTGCCGATCAGCCACCCTTCAACCTCGCCGTCGGCGTTCGTGACTTCATACAGCAGCGGCTCCGCTGCCACTTCCGCGCGGTCTTCACAGGCTGTGAGCGTGAAAAGGGCCGCGCAAAGAAGCAGCAGCGTGGCGAGCTGGCCCCGCATCACTGAACGCGCACGGAAGCGATTTCGCGCTTTTCGAGATAATCCTGCACGCTCAGATCGCCTGCGAGATGACCTGCACCGACGGCAATGAACACAGTTCCCGGCGTTTCCAGCCGCGTCTCGATCCATTCCGCCCAATTGGCGTTGCGATCATAGAGCAGCGCCTCTGCCAATCCGAAGTCGGAATCCATGTCCTCGTTCATGACCGCCGCAAGCCCCTCGGCATCGCCCGCGATCCATTCTGTGACCATCTTGTCGAGCGTCGGTTTGGCCTCGTCTGCAGCTTCGGCAGCGGCGATCAGAAAAGTGATCTGTTCGTCCTGCGGCAGGCCGTCGAAAATGCCGAGCTGGAAGTCTGCGGTTTCAAGCGCGTCTTTTGGCTTGTCGGCCGAATTGGCGAGGATGATCTTGTCCACGCCTGCATTGAGATCATAGCCCTGCTGCAACAGCGGCAGCATGGTGAGCGTAAGGCCCGCCATCCACGGCTCGAACGCGTCGAAGGATTCCACGGGCAGTCCCATGCCGCCCAGCGCCGCCTCGTAGGTTGCCTTCTGTTCGTCATCGAGCACCGAACGCAGCGTCGTCCCGTCGGTGAACATGCCACGCTGCAAGGCGAGTTGCTGCATCGCGGCTTCGTTTTCGGGGTCCATCAGGATTTCGGTGACAACCGTATCGGCGGACTGCAGCGCATGGTCGATCTCTGCGTCATACCACACGACCTCGGCAGGCAGGGCGTGGATCGTGCCGAACAGGTAGATCGTCGTGTCCTCGTCCGCGACCTTCCACAAGGCCGGACCTTCGGGGCCGCTGGGCAGTTCCGCTTTGGCTTCCGGTTCTGCGGCGTGGTGATCGGCAAACGCGGGCGACGCCGAGAGCAAAGCGATGCTCGAAAGGGACATGGCAAGGAGCGACCGGAGTTTCATGGCAATAGACCTCATTTGGTGGAGTGGTTGGCAAAAACGGGTGATCA
>JAYPMZ010000080.1:2098-9156 GCA_038130205.1 Erythrobacteraceae bacterium
ATTTCCGGCTCTGTCGTCGAAGATATCCTCGATAGACATGTCGAACAGACGCGCGATGCGAAAGGCGAGGGGAAGCGATGGGTCGTGCTTGCCGGTCTCGATAGCGTTGACGGCCTGACGCGAGACCTCGAGCCGCCCGGCCAGCTCGGCCTGCGACCAGTCACGTTCTGCGCGGAGGACTTTGAGGCGGTTCTTGATGGCTCAGTCTCCCCTGATGCGTTTCCAGAACAGGCCAAGGTAAAACGCTGCAATGGCAAGGCCGATGCTCAACATCGCCGGTATGTCACGCTCCGGCTTAACGCCGTCGTCTGCGTGCGCTGCATTGTATCCGTCATAGACGCCTTCGAGAAAAGGCAGGACAAGAAACAGGATTAAGAGTGTCGCGAAGGCGATGCTTGCGGCCGAGGTCCAAAGGCCACGGGTGTATTCATCGGCATTGCGCGTAAAAAGCATCGCCCAGCAGGCGAATACGCAGAGGAGCAATCCGGCGAGCGTAATGCCTTCGGGAGCGGCCAAGAGCGCCGCACCGACTGCGACCGCCAGCCCGCCGAGACCTACCCAGCCGCTGGTCATGAAGATGTTGGCTTTGGTCATGATTGGCCCGCTCACTCGCTCGTCGCGCGGCTGTCGCGCCAGCGGTTGAATTGAAACAGGATGACGAAGGCGAAAGTGAACATTTGCCAGAATTCTATGACCGTACCCAAGCGATATTGCTCCTCGATCATCGGATCAAGCAGCCAATCGGGGCGATGGCCATTCCAGTTCGCGACGTCGCCTTCCAGGATAACGATGGAAACGAACCAGACCGTCGTATAAACTAGCGGGGGAAGCACCGTGGTCAGGACGATGAGTTGAGCGATCGAACGCTTCCACAAAATCTCGGCGTATTCATCCCGCATGCTTGAGAGCACGATCAGAAATGGCACGATCCCATACGTGACCGGCCAGATGAGGATGGGGGGCAGATAGTAGATCACCGGCGGAATATCCGAGACCTCTACTCCGAAAGCGGTTCCCGCTATAGCCAAGCAGAGGGTCAGGACGATCACAACGAAAGCGAAGTTCATCAGGCCATAGTAAAGCCGATAGCGCAGTGGACCTTTGGGTGTTTCCGACTTTGTCATCGATTTAGCTCCTCATCCGCTTGAGATGAAAGCCGACAAAGAAGGCAGCCATAATCACTGCTGCACCCCAAGCGACAACAACATTGAAATCCGGCTTATCTGTGGATTCTGACGAGATTGCGAGCAGGCCGATCAGAATTGGCACGAAAAACAGCCAGATAACTGACGTGAAGAAACCTGCGGTCGTCGCCATGTGCCAGGTGGCCAGCGTGAACTCGCCACTGTTCCGGTGCACGATCAGCGATATCATCGCCCAAGCCAAGGCTGCCATGGTCGCTAGATTCAGAAGGTTTCTTGCCAACGTTCCCGCCGCGTGCACTGACTCGGGCATGGCGGGAAGCAAGTGATTGATCCAGACGAAGAGTCCGATCCAAACAAGCAGCGCTATCGCGCCTAATGTTCCAGCTAAATAAAAGCGATCGGCTTTCTTCTGGCGATCAGTCATTTTCGATCAGGCTCCAATGGCTTTTGACGCAGCATAGGATGAGGTGGCTGCTCCTGCGGGTCCAACCTTTTGAGGATTGCGACCGGACCTGCAAGAGCAGCCGAACCGGCATCATGCGCCTGGAGTGGTCACGTTAGATGCCGGTGTGGAGGTGTTGGCCGCAAAGCGCGCGCGATCAGCATTGGCTTCGGCGATGGCGAGGCGGACCTGCGTCCCGGCTGCGGCAAGCGCGCCTTCGCGGCACTGGCGTTCCAGCCGCTGCGAAGCACTGTCGCGGCCACCATTGCGGCACATCTGGTAAACGCGGGTGCGGACACGTTCGTCAAGGCGTGAAGCGCCCTCGCTCGTAGTCAGGTCGAGGTCGTCGTGTTTCACAGTGACTTCGAATTCCGTGCCGTTGTCGGGCGATGCCGAGGCAGCGACAGGGGCGATGATCAGAGCTGTGGCGGCGGCGGTAACAGTAAGAATGGTACGCATTTCGGTTCTCCTGGGGAGGAAAGTTTCATCGATCTTGTCGTAACAACCTTCCTGAATGTCAGGGTGCCCTTACTTTATGTCGCGATTTGCTTACCATGTCAATACTACCTTACATTTGGTCGTGCTCACCTTACGGAAACCGCAGTTTTATGGTGGTTTGATGGGGGCAAAACCGGTCTTCTGCTGCGCTGCGGCATTGACGCTAGTGGGGGCATGAGCCATTGGCCAACTCCATGAGCTCCGAGCACACAAATCCCGCGCAATCGACCGCGCTGACGGGCCGCGATCCGTCAAAGAGTTTTCAGGACATGATCCTGACGCTGCACGATTTCTGGGCGGCGAACGGCTGCGTCATCCTGCAACCCTATGACATGCGCATGGGAGCAGGCACGTTCCACACGGCGACGACGCTGCGCGCGCTCGGCCCCGAACCGTGGAATGCCGCCTTCGTGCAACCCTGCCGCCGGCCGACCGACGGGCGCTACGGCGAGAACCCGAACCGGCTTCAGCACTATTACCAGTATCAGGTCATCCTGAAGCCGAGCCCTGCCGATATTCAGGAGCTGTACCTCGACAGCCTGAAAGCCATCGGCATCGACCCGCTCGCGCATGACATTCGCTTTGTCGAGGACGATTGGGAATCGCCCACACTCGGCGCATGGGGACTGGGCTGGGAAGTCTGGTGCGACGGGATGGAAGTCACCCAGTTCACCTATTTCCAGCAGATGGGCGGATTTGATTGCAAGCCGGTGGCAGGAGAACTCACCTACGGGCTAGAGCGCCTCGCGATGTATATTCAGGGCGTCGACAACGTGTACGACCTCGCTTTCAACCAGCATGGCGTGAGCTACGGCGACGTCTTCCTCGAAAACGAACGCCAGATGTCGAAGTGGAACTTCGAGGTCGCGGAGACCGACGCATTGTTCGACCTCTTCGCCAAGGCAGAGGCAGAGTGCCGCAATGCACTAGCCAATGATGTGCCGATTGCCGCTTACGAGCAGGCGATTGAAGCAAGCCATGTTTTCAACCTGCTGCAAGCGCGCGGCGTGATCAGCGTGCAGGAACGCGCCAGCTACATGGGCCGCGTGCGCGACCTCGCGCGCTCGTCCTGCGAGAAATATGCGGAGAAGATGGCACCCGAATGGGCCGCGAAATATCCGGAATGGAGCCTCGTCTAATGGCCGATTTCCTGCTCGAACTGCGCTGCGAAGAAATCCCTGCCCGGATGCAGGCTGGCGCGCGCAATGAACTCGAAAAGCTTTTCCGCCGCGAGCTTGAGGCTGCGGGCGTTGCCGTGGGCGACCTCACGGTATGGTCCACCCCGCGCCGCCTCGCGCTGATCGCCAAGGGTCTTCCGAGCGAAACGCAAGCGGTGCGCGAGGAAGCCAAAGGCCCGCCGGTGGGCGCACCCGATCAGGCCGTTGACGGGTTCTGCCGCAAGAACGGCGTGGAGCGCGAGAGCCTCGAAACCCGCGATGTGAAGGGCCGCGCCACCTATTTCGCGGTGATTGAAAAGCCCGGACAGGCCGTGAGCGACCTGCTTGCCGCCGCAATCCCTGTCATCATCCGCGATTTCAGCTGGCCCAAATCGATGCGCTGGGGCGAGGCTTCGATCAGCAGCGAGAGCACCCGCTGGGTTCGCCCGCTTTCGGGTATTATCGCGCTGCTCGACGGCGAGATCGTGCCTTGCGTCACCGACGGCCTCGGCTGCGGGCGCACGACCAAAGGCCACCGCTTCCACTCCAATGGCGAGATCACGATTGACGGCGCGGACGACTACGCCGCCAAGCTGCGCGACGCCTTCGTCATCGTTGATCACGAAGCGCGAGCCGATATCGTGCGCGAAGGCGCCCGCAAGGCTGCTTCCGAAGCGGGCCTGGCGCTGGTCGAGGACGAAGGTCTGGTGATCGAGAACGCAGGGCTGACCGAATGGCCAGTTCCGCTGCTCGGACGGTTCGACGAGGCTTATCTCGACGTGCCGCCCGAAGTCATCCAGCTGACCGCGCGAGTGAACCAGAAGTATTTCGTGTGCGAGGATGCGGCCAATGACGCCGGTTCGCTCGCCAACGCTTTTGTCTGCACTGCGAACATCGCCGCGAACGATCCCGCCGTTGTGGTCGACGGCAATCGTAAGGTGCTTGCTGCAAGGCTTTCCGATGCGCGTTTCTTCTGGGAACTCGACCAGAAGAAAACACTCGCCGAGCACGCGAAGGGGCTTGAGCGGATCACCTTCCACGAAAAGCTGGGCACGGTTGCCGACAAGGTGGACCGCGTGGCAAAGCTCGCTTCGTGGCTAGTCTTCGACGCCAAGGAACCCAATGGCGATCACAATCTGACGCGGCAGGCCGCCGAACTGTGCAAAGCCGATCTCGTCACCGAAATGGTTGGCGAATTCCCCGAATTGCAGGGCCTGATGGGCGGATATTACGCCGCCAAGGAAGGACTGCCGAGAGAGGTCGCTGATGCGATCCGCGATCACTACAAGCCCGTCGGGCAATCCGACGACGTTCCTACTGCGCCTACGACGGTTGCGGTCAGCCTTGCGGACAAGCTCGACAACCTTTTGAGCTTCTTCAAGATCGACATTCTGCCGACCGGCTCGAAAGACCCGTTTGCCCTGCGCCGCGCCGCGCTCGGTTATATCCGGCTTGTTCAGGCCAACAATCTGAAGCTGTCGATCGACACCGTCGTTCACGCATGGCGCGGTAACCGCGACGCGGCTCTGGCCGAAAAGCTGACCGCTTTCCTGCTCGACCGTCTCGCCGTGCAATTGCGCGATGAGGGCGTGCGTCACGACTATATCGCGGCATCACGCGACTGGGGCTCGCAGCCCGACCTGCGGATTGACCGTGTGGAAGCGCGGGCGAGGGCGCTCACCAGCTTCCTCGGCAGCGAGGACGGCGCAAACCTGCTCGCAGGCTACAAGCGCGCCGCGAACATTCTCAAGAAAGAGGAATGGAACGCAGCGCCCGATGGTTTGGGTGAGGAAGATCCGCTGGCGCTTGCGGGCAAGCCCGAATTCGATGCCGCGATGGGCGGGGCGAAGGACGCTGGACTTTCCTACACGCCCGAAAAGGCCGAAAAGGCGTTGATCGACGCGCTTGACATCGCCGCCCCCAAGGCGGCGGACTGTGTGAGGCTCGAAAGGTTCGAAGATGCCATGGCGGCGCTTGCGACCTTGCGCGCTCCGATCGACGCTTTCTTTGACGAGGTGACCGTCAATGACGATGACCCGGCCAAGCGCACCGCGCGGCTCGATCTGCTGGCAAGATTCACCCGCGCTGTCGGCAATGTCGCCGATTTCAGCCGGATCGAAGGTTAAGGGACAGGACACCGGAGCGCATGGATAGCTATCTCTATATCCTGATCCCGGTGATGTTCGTGTTGATCTTTCCGCTGTTCTTCTGCGGCGTGATCTTCCTGATCTCGCGCTTTGCGTGGGCGCGTTTTGCGGGCGAATTTGCGACCGATTACGGCAAGCCATCCGATGGTGAGAGCGCTTCGTTTCAGGCGCTGCGGTTCGGTCCGCTGATCTTCGGCGCGAACTACAACAATATCGTCACCATCGCCGCGAGCCGCGAAGGGCTGTTCCTTGCGCCCTCGATCTTCCTGTTCCGCGTCGGTCACCGCGATCTGCTGATCCCTTGGAAGAAGATTGACGCAGTGACGCGCGGCAAGTCGCTGTGGTTCGATACCAATGCGCTCGAAGTGCGCGGCGGTTATCCGACGATCACGATCTACCGACCAATCGGCAACACGGTGCGCGAGCCCTGGGAAGCCGAAACCCGTTCGCCCGAAACCCATTCGCCCCAAACCCGTTCGCAAGGCCGCGCATGATGCGGCTCCCTCTCCCTCTCACTGTCCGGTCGGAAACCGGCGCTCGAACGGGCGCGGGTTTTTGCTCCATGACAGTGTTCCACGTGTTCCATCCTGTAGGACTCCGTCCTCGAACAGCGAAGCGATAGGCCAGCAAAGGACCAATCATGACCACTGTGTACCCCTTCGGCGGAAGCGCCACCCATGACGATCCGCGCCAGGGCGACAAGACCGTCACCGGCGGCAAGGGCGCGAACCTTGCAGAGATGGCGAGCATCGGCCTGCCGGTGCCTCCCGGTTTCACGATCACGACCGAGGAGTGCGTGCGCTATCTGCAGGAAGGTGGCGACTTCGGGGAAGCGCTGCGCGGTGACGTGGCGAAGGCCCTCGAACACATCGAAGCCGCTGTCGGCAAGCGCTTTGGCGATGCTGCCGATCCGCTGCTCGTCTCTGTGCGCTCGGGTGCGCGCGTGTCGATGCCGGGGATGATGGACACGGTGCTCAACCTCGGCCTCAACGATGCCACCGTCGAAGGGCTGAGTGCGACCAGCGGCGATGAGCGCTTCGCATGGGACAGCTATCGCCGCTTCATCCAGATGTACTCCGATGTGGTGCTCGGCCTCGATCACGGACTGTTCGAAGAGGCTCTGGAGATCGTCAAGGAAGACAACGGCTTCTACGCCGATACCGAACTGAGCGCGGACGACTGGAAGGCCATCGTCGCGCAGTTCAAGGGGATCGCCGAATCCGAGCTTGGCCGTCCGTTCCCGCAGGACGTCAACGAACAGCTCTGGGGCGCAATTCGTGCCGTGTTCGACAGCTGGGACAGCGACCGCGCCAAGGTCTATCGACGCCTCAACGACATCCCGGCCGGTTGGGGCACGGCGGTGAACGTGCAGGCGATGGTGTTCGGCAATATGGGCGAAACCAGCGCCACCGGTGTCGCCTTCACCCGCGACCCTGCGACCGGCACGCGCGCCTACTATGGCGAATACCTCATCAACGCGCAGGGCGAGGACGTCGTCGCCGGCATCCGCACCCCGCAATATCTGACCAAGGCAGCGCGTGAAGAGGCCGGTGCAAAGCCGCTCTCGATGGAAGAGGCGATGCCCGAAGCCTATGGCGAACTCGCGCGCGTGTTCGACCTGCTCGAAGGGCACTACCGCGACATGCAGGACATCGAGTTCACCGTAGAA
>JAYPMZ010000080.1:9166-12858 GCA_038130205.1 Erythrobacteraceae bacterium
TGTGGATGCTCCAGACCCGCTCGGGCAAGCGCACCGCAAAGGCCGCGCTCAAGATGGCGGTCGACATGGAAGGCGAAGGGCTCATCACCCGCGAGGAAGCGATCCTGCGCGTCGATCCGATGGCGCTCGATCAGCTCCTGCACCCCACGCTCGACCCCGAGGCGGAACGCAATGTACTCACCACCGGCCTGCCAGCATCGCCCGGTGCGGCCGCGGGGAAGATCGTGCTCGATGCCGACACCGCCGAGCAATGGGCCGAGCGCGGCGAGAAAGTGATCCTCGTACGGGTCGAAACGAGCCCTGAGGACATTCACGGTATGCACGCCGCGCAAGGCATCCTCACCGCTCGGGGCGGGATGACCAGTCACGCGGCCGTGGTTGCACGCGGCATGGGCCGCCCTTGCGTCTCGGGTGCGAGCGGTGTGTCCATCGACCGCAACGCCCGCACGCTGCGGATCGGAGCGAGCGAGCTCAAGGAAGGCGACGAGATCACACTCGACGGTGCAACCGGTCAGGTAATGTTGGGCATCGTGCCTACCGTCGAGCCCGAGCTTGCGGGTGACTTCGGCACGCTCATGGTCTGGGCCGACGCACTGCGCCGCATGAAGGTGCGCACCAATGCCGAAACGCCTGCCGATTGCACCATGGCGCGCCAGTTCGGGGCCGAGGGTATCGGCCTATGCCGGACCGAGCACATGTTCTTCGACGCATCGCGTATCAGCGCGGTGCGGCAGATGATCCTTGCCGAAGACGAGCGCGGCCGCCGCAAGGCGCTGTCGGTGCTGTTGCCCGAACAGCGCGCCGACTTCACCGCGATCTTCGAAGCGATGGCGGGCCTTCCTTGCACGATCCGCCTGCTCGATCCGCCGCTGCACGAGTTCCTGCCCACGCAGGACGCCGAGTTCGAGGAACTGGCCGATGCAACCGGTCTGGGAGTGGATCACCTTCGACGCCGTGCGGACGAGCTGCATGAGTTCAACCCGATGCTCGGCCACCGTGGCTGTCGTCTCGGCATCACCTATCCCGAAATATACGAGATGCAGGCGCGCGCGATATTCGAGGCCGCTTGCGATGTCGCGGCCTCCTCGGGTGAAGCGCCGGTCCCCGAAGTCATGATTCCGCTGGTTGCGACCAAGCGCGAGCTTCAGCTTCTCAAGGCGCTGGTCGACAAGATTGCGGCCGAGGTCTTCGCAGAGAAGGGTGCTTCGGTCGATTACCTCGTGGGCACGATGATCGAACTGCCGCGCGCTGCGCTGATGGCGGGCGAGATTGCAGAAGAAGGTGCGTTCTTCAGCTTCGGCACGAACGATCTCACCCAGACGACGCTCGGCGTGAGCCGTGACGACTCGGCACGCTTCCTTGCACCCTATGTCGAAAAGGGCATCTTCCCTCGGGACCCCTTCGTAAGCCTCGACATCGAAGGTGTCGGTCAGCTGGTCGAACTCGCGGCAGAACGGGGTAGGGCGACACGGCCCGAGATCAAGCTCGGCATTTGCGGGGAGCATGGCGGCGACCCGGCATCGATCGCCTTCTGCGAAAAGGTGGGGCTCGATTACGTCAGCGCCTCACCCTACCGCGTGCCGATCGCCCGCCTTGCCGCCGCGCAGGCCGCGCTCAAGGGCTAACGCCAGCCTGTAAGGACGAGGATCTCGAAGGTCTCAGTGACCTTGCGATCCTCGCCTTCGCGCAAGGTGTCGAACTCGGCTTCGGCGCGCGCCAGCCACTCGCGGGTGAGCGGCGGGGCGGGGCTGGTAAGAGCGCGGGTAACGCCATGGTCGCGCAGGTCGGAGATCATGCGCGCAAAGCTCGGATAGCGCACGCGGATCGGATAGCTATCCACCACCTGCCGCCGGAATCCGGCGCGCTCCATCAGGCCCGTGGCACCGCGCAGATCGACCAGCGGATGAAGCCTTGCCGCAGGACGCTCATCGTCGGCGGCCAAGGCAATGCGCCGCAGTGCCGGCAGCGAACCGGCACCGGGCATGGCAGCGATAAACAGGCCGCCATCGGCCACCGCATTGCGGGCGTGAATGAGCGCACCGGGCAGATCGTTGACCATCGCCAGACCCAGCAGGTGCACCACCAGGTCGAAGGCCTGAGCGGGGCCGGGGTTTTCCTCGTCGAACTCTCCTAGCCTGCCTTGTACGCTTTGGGCTCCTGCTTCGTTGAGCGGTTGCAAAAGTTTGCCCGCAACATCGCCAACGACCAGCGCCTTTTCGGGTTCGCACCGCATGAAATCGAGCCGCTCGACCACATCACCGGCCATGGTGTCGGTGAGATAGCTCGCCCCGTCATGATGACGTTGACGATGGCGTCCGCGCGCCATCTTGGCGGCGTATTGCCGGCGTTCGAATATTTGGGGAACCGAAGCAGAAGTCATCGCCGCCCCCTGCCGCGCTTGCACGCACCGCGCAAGAGGTGCAGACCTTTCGCATGGGTTGGGGGTCGCATCTTGGCACCGGAATGAAGGAAGGGCTGCGCCCTTTGGTGGACCTCGTCTATCCGCCGCGATGTCCGCTGTGCGGCGGTGCAGTCGCGGTGCAGGGCGGGCTGTGCGCGGAGTGCTGGGGCGAGATCGAGACACCGGGGGAACCGGCCTGCGCAACCTGCCAACGCCCGATGGGTAGCGCAGCTGCAGCCAAAAATGATCAATGCTTTACTTGCCTCGCCGACCCCCCGCGCCATTCCGGCATCATCTCGGCAAGCCTCTACAACGATGCCTCGCGCAGATTGGTGCTGACCTTTAAGCACGGCGGGAAAATCGCGCTGGCGCCGCTGCTTGCGCGGATGATCGCGGCAAGAATGGATGAGAGCGCGGGCAGTCAGCCTTTGCTTGTGCCCGTACCTTTGCACCGATGGCGGATTTGGAAGCGCGGCTATAATCAGGCAGTGTTACTCGCACGCGAACTAAGCAGGATGGGGAAGGGCGAGTTGCTCGTCGATGCGCTCGTCCGCCGCAGACAGACACCAAGCCTCGGCGGGCTGGGGCGCGAGGAACGCGAGCGGGCGCTTTCGGGGGCGATCACCGTGCGGGATACGGCACGAGCCAGGCTGGCTGGCCGCGACATTGTATTGATCGATGATGTTTTAACGAGTGGGGCAACCAGCGATGCCTGCACGGCTGCCTTGCTTGATGCAGGCGCTACTTCGGTTCGGATTGCCTGTTTCGCACGGGTTGTCGACGGAAGCGGAATGTCGAATTCCAAGTCCAACTCCGGACTCAATTCAAACAAGGCCCAGAAAGCCGAAACGCCCGAGGTCCGTTAAGACCCCGGGCGCCACGTGACGAAACGGTTTAGATCCGCTCTTAAAGAGCTCAGATGGCGACCCCCTAATTTCGCCATCAGGACCATGTCCCTCATCGTTCAACCGACCAATCTGACACCCCGCTGTCAGTCCTGATCGGCACCCCCTGAACCTGGCATTTTGCATGCCGGTGTCCGGTGGAAGAGCACTTTCGCGCTCACGGGCTACGTTCTTCCACCCAAGCCACGCTTTCGGAAGGTGAAACCTTTCCTTTCCCCGATTTTGGCCTGCATCTGTTGTTATCCTGCAACAAACTGTCGCATAGGACTAACCATTGGCCGTCGAAATCGGCCCGATTTACCCCTCGAGGAGACGATTATTGCCCCATCGCCAATCTCTATCGACCCAGGAACGCGAGCACGGAGCTGTTTTTGTACCCAAATTCG
>JAYPMZ010000081.1:0-7386 GCA_038130205.1 Erythrobacteraceae bacterium
GCGCCGCGCCTTTCTCGGTCTCGACCAGTGGCCGTTCGATCAGGATCGGATCGGCCGCCATCGCAGCAAGGATCGTGGCATCGTCGGCATCGGGAAGTCCGCGCTCTTCGGCATCGGTCCCGCGCAGGCGCAGACCCTGTGACGGAGTGATCCCCGCGTCCTTGTAAAGCTGCGCGAGCTTCTCGGCGGTCGGCGGTTCCTTGAGGTATTCGACCACAGTCAGATCGACCTTCGAGAGATTCTCGAGAATGGCCAGCGTCTTGCGCGAAGTGCCGCATTTCGGGTTGTGCCAGATCGTCGCTTTCATGCCCATGTGTCGCTCTCCTCGGGATGATGGAGCGCGGAGAATCGACCCGCGCCAATTGCATCGCCCGCTAGCTCACACCCGCGCTTTTTACCACCGCCCAAACTCTTGCGAGCAATTCTCAAACTTCCCGTTGCAATTGCGACTGCCTTGCAATAGCGCCCACGGCATCTGATCCGAAGGACAATCATGATTCACCCGCTTTCCCGTGCCGCCCTGCTTCTTTCCTGCGCATTCGCCACCTTTCCGGCCTATGCAGAGGATGCCGCGCCGCAGGACAGCGATCTGCTGCCCGCCCCGGGCCCGCTGCTCGAAACGCAGGGCGAGGACATTCTCGTCACCGGCGATGTGCTTCAGTCGAATGCGGTCAATTCGGTCAGAACCCCCACGCCGATCATCGACGTGCCGCAGAGCCTGACCATCACGACCGAGGAAGAGATCGAGGAACGCGGCTGGACCACGGTGCGCCAGATCATCGATTACACCCCCGGCGTGAACACTTCGCAAGGCGAAGGACACCGAGATTCGGTGGTGTTCCGCGGCGTGCGCTCGACCGCCGATTTCTTTATCGACGGCGTGCGTGACGACGTTGAGTATTATCGCGGCCTCTACAATCTCGAGCAGGTCGAAATCCTGCGCGGCCCCAACGCGCTGCTGTTCGGTCGCGGCGGCACCGGCGGCATTCTCAACCGCGTGACCAAGAAGGGCGCACTTGGCGAAACCTTCGGCGAAGCACAGGTCGCGATGGATACGTTCGGCGGCTGGTCGGTGCAGGGCGACCTCAACCTGTCGACCTCGGAAAACGCCGCATTCCGCCTCAACGCCTCTTATGAGGAACTCGACAACCACCGCGATTTCTTCGGCGGGACACGGATCGGCATCAACCCCACCGCCCGGTTCAAGCTCGGCGAAGATACGCTGCTCGACCTGTCGTACGAATATGCCGACCACGATCAGTTGATTGACCGCGGGATCCCGACAGGCAGTGATGGTCGTCCGGTCGAAGCCTTCACCGACATTACTTTCGGCGATCCGGAACTCAACTACACGACCCTCGAAGCGCACCTGCTGCGCGGGACCTTGCAACACAAGTTTTCGGACGAGTGGAAGGGCGTCGTCAGAGCATTCTACGGCGACTACGACAAGGTTTACTCGAACTTCTACGTGTCGGGATACGATCAGGTGAGCACGCCCGGTCAGGTCACGCTCGACGGGTATGTCGATACCACCGAGCGGCAAAACCTCATCCTGTCGGGCAATCTCGTTGGTGAATTCGAAACCGGCAGTGTGGGCCACACGCTGATCGTCGGCGGTGAATATGTCGATACATCCTCGGATCAGGACCGCTTCAATTCGTTCTTCTCGACCACGCAGGACGACAACGAAGTGTTCATCGTCCAGCGCCCGCTCGCGCTGCGCGGCGGCATCGGAACCAACGCCGCAGGTCTGGCGACCAGCAACGACTTCTCTGTCGATCTCAATGATTTCACCCGCACCGATCTCGAAGTCGTGTCGCTTTACATTCAGGATGAGGTGAAGCTGACCGACTGGCTCCACGTGGTTATCGGCGGGCGTTTCGACAGCTTCGACATCACCGTGGTCGATGTTCCGGGTGCGAACACACGCAGCCGCAAGGACGAAGAATTCTCGCCTCGTGGCGGGCTTATCATCAAGCCGCAGCAAAACCTGTCGATCTACGCGAGCTATTCGGAAAGCTTCGAGCCGCGTTCGGGCCAGCAATTCGCCTCGCTCGGCGGCGGGGCCGATGCGCTCGAACCCAATCGCTTCACCAATCTTGAAGCGGGTGTGAAGTGGGATTTTGCCGATAGCATGAGCCTTACGGCAGCGATCTTTGAAATCGAGCAAAGCTCGCCGCAAGTCGATGACACCGACCCCAGCCGACTGGTGGTGGTCGATTCGACCATTCAGGGCTTCGAACTGCAGTTGCAGGGCGAGGTCATGCCCGGCTGGCGTGTGTCGGCAGGCTATAGCTATCTCGACGGCGAGCAGGTCGACCAGACCGGCCCCACGGGCCTGCGCCCGCGCGAACTGCCCGAGAACATGTTCTCGCTCTGGAACAGCGTCGATGTGACCGACCGTTTTGGCGTCGGGCTGGGCCTCACGCATCAGGACGAAAGCTTCATCGACAACGGCAACAACGCCGTGCTGCCCGGCTACACCCGTGTCGATGCGGCGGCGTGGTATGATGTCAGCGATGACTGGCGCGTGCAGGTCAATGTCGAGAACCTGACCGACACGACCTATTTCCCCAACAGCCACGCCACCCATCAGGTAACCGTCGGCGCGCCGATCAATGCACGCTTTGCGGTGACGGGGCGGTTCTAGCGCTTATTCGTCCGAAGTTTCGGGAACCCGCAAGGCAGGCACGCTCACCGCTGCGTCTTCGGCATTAATGCCTGGGGCGGGCGCGGCGCTGATGCTTTCGCGGCGTTGGGTCACGCGCCCTGCCCGTTCGACCGCGCGCACCAGCCGCGGATAGACGCCGCAGCGGCACAGGTTCTGGAGCGCGTCCTCGATCTCGGCACGCGTAGGGGCTGGGTTGCGCTGGAGCAGCGCTGCCCCCGCCATCACGATGCCCGGCGTGCAGTAACCGCACTGGATCGCCTGTTCGGCCACCATCGCCTGCTGCATCGGGTGCGAACGATCGCGGGAAAGCCCTTCGATGGTGGTGATGAACCGCCCTTCGCATTCGCTCAGCGAAATGCGGCAAGACCGCAGCGCCGTTCCGTCCACCAGCACCATGCACGCGCCGACGCAATCGCCGCCGCCGCAGGATTTGGTGCCGGTGAGGTTCGCGGCCTCGCGCAGCGCGTAAACCAGCGGCATCTGGGGATCGAGGTCGAACTCGACCGGCCGATCATTGACCGTCATGCGGGGCATCCGGCGTTCCTAAAGCGCTACGAACGCCAGCTGTCGTCGATCTTGTCGATCCGGCGCTTCCACGCCTCGAAATCGAAGATGCCTGCGCCGCCCTGGTTGCCGACCACGTGAAGATCGCGCTGGTGGACGTCGATCACCTCTTGCGGGACAACCGTCGGCTCGCCCTGCGAAAGCGTTGCGATCTGGATTTCGCAGGCGCGCTGGAGCGCCCACATCTTGACGAACATGCCCTGGATCGTGCCGTCCATCACGACGGGGCCATGATTGCGCAGCATCAGAATCGACTTGTTGCCAAGGTTCTGCACCAGTCGCTCGCCTTCTTCGGCGCGCACGGTGATCCCTTCGAAATCGTGATAACCCAGCTGGTCCTGGAAATTGCAGGCGTAGAAACTGATCGGCAGCAGCCCTTCCTTGTGGCTGCAGACCGCCATCGTAGCCGTTGTATGGACGTGGCAAATCGCATTGGCGCGTCCGCCCAGATGCTTGTGGAAATAGCCGTGCTGGGTGAAGCCTGCCTTGTTCACCATGTAGGGCGAGCCGCCGACATTGTTGCCTTCGACATCGATCTTTACGAGGTTCGAGGCGGTGACTTCGTCATACAGCAGGCCGAACGGGTTGATGAGGAAAGTGTCCTTCTCACCGGGAACAGCAACCGAGATATGGTTGTAGATCGACTCGCCCCAGCCGAGATGATCGAAGATGCGATAGCAAGCCGCGAGATCGAGCCTCGTCTGCCATTCTTCCTTGCTGACCTTTCCTTCGAGGCTGTTATCTTTGAGCTGCGTCGCCATGCCGGGGTTCCTCTCTTGCGAATTGATTTGCCTCTCTATCGCATGCGAGCGACGCCTTCTGCAAGGATTTCACTTTGCCACTGACCTGCCATGCGGCTAGGCGACGTGACACAATGAGCGAAGACGAGAATAGCCCGCAGCGCCCGAAGAACGCGCGACTGACACAGGGCAGCATTACAGGGCATCTCGTCGGCCAGACCCTGCCAGCCATCATCGGCGTTGCTGCGTTGATGTCGATCGGGGTCGTCGATTCCTATTTCATCGGCCAGTTGGGCGCTGAATCGCTGGCCGCGATCTCTTTCATCTTCCCGGTTCTGACCGCACTGACATCGATTGGCGTCGGCGTGATGGTCGGGATTAATTCGGTCGTCGCCCGCGCGCTGGGCGAAGGCGATGAGGAACGCGCGTCGCGGCGGGCAAATTTCGGAATCGTGTTTGCGGTGCTGCTGGGTGTGGTGATGGGGGTGGCCCTGTTCGCCTTGCAGCGACCGCTCTTCGCACTGATGAACGCGCCCGATCATCTGCTGCCGCTGATCGAAATCTACATGCAGCCCTTCGCTTTCGGCTTCCCGCTGATGCTTGCGATCATGGGGTTCAACGGCGTGCTGCGCGGACAGGGCGAGGCGCGCAAGATATCCTTCGTCAACGTGTCCTATGCCGCCGCCAACTGGGTGCTCGATCCGCTGCTGATCACGGGGGCTTTCGGGTTCGAAGGCTTCGGGATTGCGGGCGCGGCCTATGCGAGCGTGCTCGGCTATCTCGTCGGAACGCTGATGTCGGCATGGCTGATGCGGTCGAGCGACATACCGCTCAACCCGGGTCTGCTGCGGCAGTGCCACCTTGTCGATCCGGCCACCGCTATCGTCAAAGTGGCAGGCCCCGCCGCGCTGTCCAATGCGATCAATCCGATCGGGCTGTCCATCCTCACCGCACTGGTCGCACTCGAAGGCGAAGCGGCGGTGGCAGGCTTTGGTGCAGCAGGGCGCTTGCAGGGCATTGCGATTGTCCCGCTGCTCGCGCTGTCGGGTTCGATCGGCGCGATTGTCGGTCAGAATTGGGGCGCGCGCTCCTATGACCGCGCGCGACAGGCAGCGCTCTATGCCTTCGGTTTCTGCATCGTGTGGGGGCTCGCCATCGCGGTCGCAATGGTCGCAGGCGGTGAGTTCTTTGCCGATTTCTTCACCGAAGATCCCGAGGTGATCGCGCAGTTCGCACTCTATCTGCGGATCGCGGCATGGGGATATGCGGGCTTTGGCTTGCTGATCGTTGCCAACGGGATACTTAACGCGGTGGACAAGGCGACCTTTGCACTGACCCAGAGCTTCGCGCGCGTGGCCCTCGTGATGCTGCCTTTTGCATGGCTGCTGGTCGAAAGCTGGGGCAGCGAAGCGATCTACTCGGCCGAACTCGCCGCCAACGCCTTCGGCGGGCTTACCGGCGTGGCGCTGATTTACTGGGTGCTCTACAGGCGCGCTCCGGGGCGCACGCCGGACGGCAACGCCCGCGACTGACGCCGGACCGCGAAGTAGCGGTTCGTTAACCATCACCGTCCATAGAGATAAGCGAGCTTAATAGGGGCACGCGCGTCATGGATGACCTGCTGGCGGACTTCGTCGCAGAAACTCGGGAAATGCTGGAGGCCAGCGAAGGTGAGATCATCGCTTGGGAGGCCGATCCGGCTGACCGTGCGCGGCTCGATACCATCTTTCGCTTCGTCCACACCGTAAAGGGCAATTGCGGCTTTTTCGATTTTCCCAGACTGGCTGAACTAAGCCACGCGGCAGAAGACGCGCTGGCCGATTGCCGCGCCGACCGCCGCACAGCCGACCGCGCTCTGGTGACCGCGGTACTCGCGATCATTGACCGGATCGTAGCAATGGTCGATGCTATCGAGGCTGGCGAAGAGTTTCCCGCAGGCGGTGACGAGGAGCTGATCGCAGCACTCGAACCCGGTGCCGAAGCCGCAACGGGCGATGCCACTCCCGTGCTCGAACCCCACGAACTCGACGACAGCGGCACGCAACAACAATCTAAAAAGCCGGAAACCCCCGCTGCGTTGCGCACCATCAGGCTACCGGTCGATCTGCTCGACCGCGTGATGAGCGGCGTGTCGGACATGGTGCTGGCACGCAATGACCTTGCCCACCGATTGAGGCAGGCCGGAACCCAGCCGACGATCGACGGACCGTTCGAGCGGCTCACCACCATCCTTTCTGACGTGCGCGACGCGATCACCCGCATGCGGATGCAGCGGATCGAAACGCTGTTCGGCGCGCTCCCGCGCCTCGCCCGCGATCTGTCGAATGAACTCGGCAAGCAGGTGATGATCGATCTCGAAGGCGGCGATGTCGAACTCGACCGCGAGATGATCGAGATGATCCGCGATCCGCTGACGCACATCATCCGCAATGCGATCGACCACGGGATTGAAACGCCGTCACACCGTCTTGCGCAGGGCAAGCGCGAGATTGGCATCCTGTCGATTTCCGCACGCCAATCGGGCAATACCATTTCCATCGTCGTCAGTGACGACGGCAACGGGCTCGATGAAGACAGGATTGCCGCCAAGGCGGTTGCAACCGGCCTCATCACTTCCGCCCAGCGCGCGAAGATGGGCCGCGACGCTATCCTGCAACTGATCTTCCAGCCCGGATTTTCGACCGCCGAACAGGTCAGCAATATCTCCGGCCGCGGTGTCGGGCTTGACGTTGTGCGCGACAATCTCGCCAAGGTCGGCGGATCGATCAAGGTTACTTCGACCCCCGGTGTGGGCACGATGTTCACGCTGCAAATCCCGCTCACGCTCAGCATTATCGCCGGGCTGACGGTCGAAGTCGGCGACCAGCGCTTTGCGATCCCGCAAAGCTATGTCGAAGAGATCGTCCACGCCTCGTCCAAGTCGCTCGATTTCGCGCGCGTTGGCGAAAGCGCATTGGTGACATTCCGTGGGAATCGCATCCCAGCGATCAGGCTGGCCCGCGTGCTTGGCCTGCCGGACGATACCATGGCCGACGGCGAGCATACGAAAGTCGTGCTGCGGCTTGCGAGCGGCGATATCTTCGCGCTCGGCGTCGATAGTATCCATTCGCATGGCGATTTGGTGGTGAAACCACTTGCGCCTGCGATCATGCGCTCGGGCACTTATGCAGGATCGACCCTGCTGGACGACGGCCAGCCGGTCTTGCTGCTCGACGTCACCAATATCGCAGCGCAATTCACTCTTGTTTCCGATGCGCGCAGCCGTGTGCACCTCGACGATAAGAACGAAGCGCAGGAGACGGTCAAAAAGGCCGCGCGCGCGATGCTTTTCACCGATTTCAATGGCCGTCGCTGCGGTGTGCGGCTGGAGTTGGTACAGCGGATCGAAACCGCTCCCGTCTCCGCCATCGA
>JAYPMZ010000081.1:7396-12649 GCA_038130205.1 Erythrobacteraceae bacterium
CTCTTTCTCGGAATAGGGGTTCTTGATCAGGAGCTTCCCGATGGGCCCTTCCCGGCTGAAAAGGTCCGCCTCCTGCGGCTCACCGACGGGACCACCCAATTGCTTCACGCGGTGCGCGAAGTCGATGATGCGATGGAGTTGACCGATACGCTCAAACGCGTTCCCGACGATCCGATGGTCGAAGCCGTCACTCTGGTTGACGGCCAGACCGTCACGCTGCTCGACGGGCACGAATTGTTCGCCCGCTTCGGTGAAGCGCCCGAGCTTACTGAAAAGCCGCTTTGCCGCCTGCCCGCAAACGACTGGGCGCAGACTATTCTCGCGCCCCTGGTGGTGCAGGCCGGCTACGACATCGCCAGCGGCGAAGGCGGCGATGAAGACGTCTCGATCTGGTTCGACGACGAGTTCGAAGCCGCCGTCGCGCTCGACTTTGAATTCCAATCACCGGTCATACGCCTGCGCGATGTGCCCGAAGGGAACGACAGCGCGGACACGGTCTATCGCTATGACCGCGACGGGCTGATCGCAGCGCTGCGCCGCGCCCGTCCTGCAACTCTCAAGGCTGGAGCCGCCCGATGATGAAAGACCTTCTCCTCATCGCCCAGATAGCCGGCCGCCGCTGTGCCTTTCCGGCTGAAGAAGTGCAATCCGCGATCGAGATCAGCACGATTACCCCGGTACCGGGTGCTTCCGCTTACATCTCCGGGATTACCGCGATGCGCAGCCAGACCTTGACTGTGATCGATTGCCGCCGTGCACTCGGGTTCGACCCCGACCAATGGGCGCTGGATCACCGCGCAATCGTTGTCTCGGTGGACGGATATTCCTACGCTCTGCGCATTGATGTGATCGAAGATATAACCAGCGGCGTTGCCGAGCCCGAGACCATTCCCGGCGGCTTTGGCCCCGAATGGTCGCGCGTCGCGACAGGCCTTGTCGAAACCCGCACCGGTCCCGCCCTGTTGATCGACCTTTCCGCCCTGATCGCCGACCCCGATGCCCTCGGGGCCGCGGCTTAATCCTATACTTACCTTCTGTGCCTAACTCTACAATGTGCAGAACCAAGGAAATCGCATGAAGAGCTGTCTAGTCGTCGATGATTCCAGAGTGATCCGCAAGGTTTCGAGGCATATCCTCGAGACCCTCGGCTTTGCTGTCGAGGAAGCCGAGAACGGCCAGTTGGGGTTGGAAGCGTGCGAGGCCAAGATGCCCGACGTAGTTCTGCTCGACTGGAACATGCCGGTCATGACGGGCATCGAATTCATCACGCAGCTGCGCAAGCGCCCCGGTGGCGACAAGCCCAAGGTCGTGTTCTGCACCACTGAAAACGACGTTGCGCATATCCGCGAAGCGATCAGCGCCGGCGCCGACGAATATGTGATGAAGCCTTTCGATCACGAAACGCTTCAGATCAAACTGCAGCTGGTCGGCTTTGCATGAGCCCTCCGGCTTCCTCTGCCTCGCGGGTGATGCGTAAGCCGCAGTCGCCGCAAGACGAGACGCCGAAGTCCGGCGGCGGGAACGCGGGTGCCATCCGCGTCATGCTGGTGGACGATTCGTTGACTGTGCGCACCATTTTCCGCCGCATGGTGGAAAGCGATGGCGCAATGGAAGTCACCGCCACTGCGTCGAGCGCCGAACGCGCAATCTCGCAGCTCAAAACAATGCCGGTCGATGTGATCCTGCTCGATCTCGAAATGCCGGGCATGGGCGGCCTCGAAGCTCTGCCTTCGATCCTCGCGACCGCACCTGACGCACAGGTTTTGGTGGTTTCCTCGCTCACCGAGGACGGGGCCGAAGCCACGGTGGCCGCGCTTTCGCAAGGCGCGGCAGACACCATGCTCAAGCCGCGTCCCGGCGGCTTCAACGAAGATTACCGCAGCCAGTTGCTCGGCAAGATCCGGGCGCTCGGCAGCGATGCGGATCAGGCCGAAGTTGCCGCACCGCCGGCTACTGCCCCCACTCAACAGCGCCGTTCACGGCAGCCTGAAGTGGTAGCCATCGGAGCGTCGACGGGTGGAATTCACGCGCTCAACCTGATGCTGCGTACCCTGACCGCCGATTTCGATTTGCCTATCCTGATCACCCAACACTTGCCCGCATCCTTCATCCCGGTATTCGCACGCCAAATCGAAGTCGCAAGCGGCCGGACGACCGTGATCGCCGAAGACGGAACCGAAATCCGGCGCGGCGAGATTGCGATTGCAACCGGCCACGGCCACATGGTCCTGCGCCGCATTGGCGATCGGCTGGTGGTAAGAAATTCAAGCGAACCGGCGGGCAGCGGATGTTTGCCTTCGGTCGATCCGATGCTCACCAGCGCCGCAAACGCCTGCGAGGGCCGCGTGCTTGCGATTATTCTGTCGGGCATGGGCCGCGACGGCTTTGTCGGCGCGCAGCAATTGGTCGAAGCCGGTGGAACGATCTGGGCGCAGAACCCTGAAACCAGCGCGGTCTGGGGAATGCCGGGTGCGGTGGCCAAGGCTGGCCTCACCAGCCACGTCGCATCGCCCGAAGCGCTCGGAGCAAAACTGATGTCGCTTTACGCGCGCGGGGCGAGCGCAGAAACAGCCAGGGCGGCCACCTGAGTTCGATGGAAGTTAGTCAGGCCTCCTACCAGATCATCGCCGACCTTCTCGCGCTGCGCACCGGGCAAAACCTGACCGAAAGCCGCCGCTGGCGGATCGGGACGGCGCTTGCGGGCGTGTTCCGCCACCACGGCATCAGCAATGTCGATCAGCTGGTCTGCCTTCTGGATCTTCCACGCAGGCGCACCACCGACAACGATCTGGCTACCGAGGTGGTCGAGGCGTTGCTCAACAACGAAACCTATTTCTTCCGCGACAAGCCGACTTTCGATCAGGTTCCCGAAGACGTTTTGCCCGAGCTTGCGAAACGCCGTGCGCACACGCGCCGGATTTCGATCTGGTGTGCAGGCTGTTCTACCGGGCAGGAAGTGCACAGCCTTGCGATGCTGTTCGAAGACCAGAAAGAGCGCTGGGCCGGTTGGACCATCGACATTCTGGGGACCGACGTCTCGCACCGCGCGATCCGGTCGGCGCGAACCGGGCTCTACAGCCAATTCGAGGTCCAGCGCGGTCTGGGCGTAGCGCAAATGCTGCGGCATTTTGAAGAGACGCCGGGAGGATGGCAGATCCTCGATCACGTGCGCCAGATTACCCGCTTCCAGCAGCACAATGTGCTCACCGAACCTCCGGCGCGCGGGCGCTTCGACCTGATCCTGTGCCGCAACGTGCTGCTTTATTTCGATCACGATACCCGCGCGGCCGCGTTCCAACGGCTCGCCAGCGCGCTTGCGCCGGACGGCTATCTGATGCTCGGCGCGGGCGAGACCGTGGTCGGTCAGACCCGCTCCTTCGTGCCTTCGGCCAAGCGGCTCAGTATTTACGAAATGCAAAGCGAGCCTGCCCGCGCATCCGAGTTTTCTGCAGGGTAGGCATTAACCGACATTCGGCAGGGTATCCCAAGCCGTCCCTCGGCGATTTTACCCTTCATTAGCCATTGCTCTTTAGAAACCACCCCAAAGTTGAATGCACAATTGTGCAAACAGGGGAAATTCTTTGGCCAATCCGAGCAAACCGATGCGCCTAACACCGATAGGCCTTGTTCTGGTGCCGTTGGCGACACTCAGCCTTGTCTTCGCCCTGATCGCGATGGTTGTCTTTGTCAGCGACACGATCACCATCGCTTCTCCCTATTCGCTTCTGATTGCAGGCGCACTCGCCTACGCGGCAACGATCTTTCTTCTGAGCCGCAACGGCTATGCCAATGTCCGCGAGCTCGAAGTTCTGGGTGAAACCGATACCCTCAGTCAGCTCCCCAACCGCCGTGCGCTTCATCGCGATATCGAGCGGCTCTCGGGCAGCAATGAAGAGATCGCCATTGCGCTGATCGATCTCGATGCGTTCAAGCAAGTCAACGATCATTACGGCCACGCCATTGGCGACCGTCTGATTCAGGAATGTGCTTCACTGCTCGAAGACATCTGCGGCGATGAAGCGCAATGCTATCGCCTCGGCGGAGACGAGTTTGCCGCCGTCATGCACGGCCGCGTGGCAGGCACTATCCTCGAAGGCATGTGCCGTTCCCTGATCGATCTGCTGCAATATCCGGTCGAAGTCGGCGATCGCGATATTGCAATCGGCGCCAGCATCGGTCTGGCCCGCAGCACCGGCAAGGAACGCCTGCCCTCTTCCGAAATGCTGCGCCGTGCCGATGTCGCGATGTATATGTCGAAGCGTGGTGGCAAGATGCGCTGCACGTGGTTCAACGAGGGTTTCGATCAACGCCGCGAGGCCGTGCGCGAGTTGGAAGACGAAATGCGCGCGGGGCTTACCCGAGGCGAATTCGAGCTTGCCTATCAGCCACTGGTTGATGCCGAGAAGGCCCAGATCGTCGCGGTCGAGGCGCTGCTGCGCTGGAATCGCCGCGACGGGCGCAATATCGGCCCCAATGTATTTATCCCGGTGGCCGAGGATTCGGGTATCATCAATCCTATCGGCCTGTGGGTGCTGCGCGAAGCGATGACCAATGCACGCCGCTGGCAGGGTATTACGCTGTCGGTAAACCTTTCCGCGGCCCAGCTGCGCAATCCCGAATTCCCGATCAAGCTTGGCGAAATCCTCGAAGACACGCAGTTCCCGCCCGAGCTGCTGGAGCTCGAGGTGACCGAAACCTGTCTGGTGCTTGATCCCGTTGTTGCCGAACGCAGCCTCGATGTGATCCGCAAGTTCGGAGTGAAGATTTCGCTCGACGACTTCGGCACGGGTTACGCTTCGATCGGTTTCCTGCGCCAGTTCCGCTTCGAAAAGCTCAAGCTCGACCGCAGCCTTGTCGTCCAGGCCGGCGAGGATGACGGCAGCCGTGCGATGATGCTCTCTAGCATCGCCGTTGCCCGGGCGCTCAAGATGGGTGTCACCGCAGAAGGCGTTGAAACCGAAGCGCAGGCCGATATGGTGCGGCTTGCCGGGGCGGACCAGATTCAAGGGTGGCTCAATTACAAGGCACTGCCCGCTGAAGAAATCGACGATCTCATCAAGGCGCAGAACGAAGCGACCGTAACCGCTGCGCAAAATGCAAGCGGGGGCTATGCAGCATGAGCAAGTTGGCCCCCACTTCGGGCGCCGGCTTTGCTACGGCGGAAGCCCCGGACATTGGAACGATCGCACCCAGCGAGAACGCGTTCCGCTTTGACGAAACGTTTTTTTTCCCGGCCGCGCGTCTTCGGCGCCG
>JAYPMZ010000082.1:0-2525 GCA_038130205.1 Erythrobacteraceae bacterium
CGAGCACCGATGCGCTTACCCCCGTAACAGAACGCGGAGCGCAGGAATGAGCGCGCGCGGGGGGATCATCCCCGACCCCATAGCCCGTCAGCCATGGCGTATGCTGATCCCGCTGTTCATGCTCGTCGCGTTCGGCGCAGCAGTACTGTATTCGGCAGCGGGCGGATCGATGAAGCCCTATGCATCCTCGCACCTGATGCGCTTTGGCGTGTTCCTCACCATGGCTGCGATCATCACGTTGTTCCCGCGCGATCTTGTGAAGCTGCTCACCTATCCGGCCTATGTCATCGTGCTCGTGTTGCTGCTCGGCGTGGAGATCATGGGACAGGTGAATGGCGGCAGCCAGCGCTGGCTCGACCTTGGCTTCATGGTCTTGCAGCCGTCGGAATTGATGAAGCCCGTCATCGTGCTGACTTTGGCGCAATTCTACTCCTCGCTGCCCGTCGGCATGGTGGGTAGCTGGCGCTCCTTGCTGCTGCCGGCTGTACTGATCGGCATGCCGATGGCGCTTGTTCTGCTGCAACCGGACCTCGGCACCTCGCTGGCGATTGCCTTTGGCGGGGCGGTGGTGATGTTGCTCGCGGGATTGCCGCTCAAATGGTTTATCGGCGGCGGCGTGGCAGCGGCCGCGGCGGCTCCACTCGCGTTCTTCTTCGGCCTGCAAGAGTATCAACAGCGCCGCGTGCTGACGATGTTCAACCCCGAGGAAGACGCGCTGGGGGCTGGCTATCACATCACCCAGTCGAAGATCGCGATTGGATCGGGCGGCATATTCGGCAAGGGATTTAACGAGGGCTCGCAAAGCCACCTGCAATATCTTCCCGAGCCGCATACCGACTTTGTGTTTGCGACAATGGCCGAAGAATGGGGGCTGATCGGCGGGCTGTTTGTCCTCGCGGTGTTCTCGATCATCCTGCGCTGGGGCCTCACCGTTGCGCGCGATTCTCGCGACCGCTTTTCCAGCCTGCTCGCCGGCGGAATGACGGCGACGATCTTCTTCTACGTCGCTGTCAATTTGCTGATGGTGATGGGCATGGCCCCGGTGGTTGGCATTCCCCTGCCCTTCATGAGCCACGGCGGATCGTCGATGATGACAAACATGATCTGTATCGGCGCGCTGATGATGGTGAACAGCTGGAACCGCAAGGCACCGCGCGGCGGACTATCGGGCTAGATCCGCTACAATTTCACAAGCCCGAGCTTGAGCGCCTTGATCACCGCGCCAACGCGGTCGGTCGCTTCGAGTTTGGCATAAATCCGCTTCGAATAGGTCTTCACCGTATCGGGAGACAGATCGAGGATAGTTGCGATCGAATTGGTCGATTTTCCTCGTGCTGCCCATGTCAGAACCTCGGCCTCACGCTCCGAAAGGGTCGGCCCGTCGTATTTGCGATCCACCAGGATCGATATGCGCTGATGCGCCGCTTGCGCAAGACTGCGCACCAGCCCGACAGATTCGGGATCGACCTCGTCAACGTGCCGCAGGAAATCGAAGGACGCGTAGCCGTCACGCCCGTTGCGCCCGTAGAGCGGCAGCCCGAAACCGTGGATCAGGCCGAATTTCCGCATGAGGCCAAAATAGGACAAATCCGATGGGGTGTTCGGCCTCCAGCCCATCGCGTCCTGCCAAGTCATAAGCGCGCCGAAATCCATCACCCTGTCGGGTATAGGATCGCTGAGCCGGAACTCCTCGTCATCCCACAAGGCCAGCCAGCCCTCGTCGATCCCGTGCGAGAAGACGTCAACGATCGAAGAGGCCGGATGTCCGAATAGCGGCGTGATCGAATAGGTCATGCGTGCAACCCCCGCTTCCACGGCAAGGTCGCGGACATAGGTGAGCACGGTCCCTATATCGACCAGCGTCTCGATCCGATCAAAGTGGCGTTGCATGGCTAGCCCCTAGCACCGCCTGCCTCAAATGAGACGTCACCCAAGTGGGCGACTTTCCTGCGGCGGCAGTCCTGAACCATAGATTTTCCAGAATTTGAAGAGCTTGGTTACTCGGGCCCCATTTCGCCAGACTCAATAATGGAGCCGCGCGATGCCCGAACCTGGCGGCAGGCGCGCCCGCCCCCATCCGATGTGGCACCTGCCGCCAGGTAAATGCTCGAATTGGCAAGGTGAAGGGTTGAGCGGTTTTGATGTTCCACGCAAAGAATTTTCTGGCCCGGTCAATCGCTGAAATTTTCGGGCGCAAGCGCGCAGATGAAGCGAGCACGGCTCTCTCTTCCCCCATGGTCGACGCATTATACGTCCGCGAACTCGTCGGACTGTCCACCCGGATGAGGGAGCTGCACGAGATTGCCGGGATAAGCCAAAGCGCGGCACTGAAAGATATCGCCCGGCTGGAGAAGGCGGGAGTCGTCGTGATCGAGCCCGATTTTCTCGATGCGTTCAATTCCCATGTGCACCTCAGCCGCGATACGCGTCTGCAGCTGGATCGGGCAGATAAAGAGGGATAGCGACCAGTAGAGCCTCGTGCTTGGCGATTGGGGCTTTTCTTCTGCCAAAGGCGCGCTATATGC
>JAYPMZ010000082.1:2535-11663 GCA_038130205.1 Erythrobacteraceae bacterium
GTCACCGCCCCCGAAATCGGCAACCGAAGCATCGCATCGGTAAGGACGCATAGCTCAGTTGGTAGAGCAGCTGACTCTTAATCAGCGGGTCCTAGGTTCGAACCCTAGTGCGTCCACCATCCTTCTCACAACCCATATTAAATGCACCGAGCGCTATGCGCTGCGGCTAGCGATTTCTGTGTAAGCGGTCTCGCGGATCGGCAGAATCACATTGCAATCACATTGCTGTGTGATACATTGCGTATATGAGCACATCCACGATCACACGCGTCCGCGACATCGTCAACTCGGGCGAATTCACCAAGGCAGGGCTTGCCCGCGCTGCCGGCCTTCACGCCAACACCTTGCGTGATGCAACCGACCCGGACTGGAACCCCACCGCCGAAACGCTCGCCAAGCTTGAGAGTTTTCTCAACGCCAATGACGAGACGCCAGTGCTGGTCGGGATCGAAGAGATCATCGACGAAGCCCGCAATGGCCGAATGTATATCCTTGTCGATGACGAAGACCGCGAGAACGAAGGCGACCTGATCATCCCTGCACAGATGGCGACGCCCTCGGCCATCAATTTCATGGCGACTCACGGCCGCGGTCTCATCTGCCTTGCGCTCGACAAGGCCCGCGTCGAACAACTCGGCCTGCAGCCGATGACGCGCAACAACACGGAGAGCATGCAGACAGCCTTCACGATCTCGATCGAGGCAAAGGAAGGCGTGACGACCGGGATTTCCGCGGCCGATCGCGCCCGCACGGTTTCGGTCGCTATCGACAGTTCCAAGGGGCCCGATGATATCGTCACCCCCGGCCACGTCTTCCCGCTCGCAGCCCGTCAGGGCGGTACGCTGGTACGCGCCGGCCATACCGAAGCGGCCGTCGATATTTCGCGACTGGCCGGGCTCAATCCCTCGGGCGTGATCTGCGAGATCATGAACGAAGACGGCAGCATGGCGCGGCTCGACGATCTTGTCGGCTTTGCACGCAAGCACGGCCTGAAGATCGGCACGATCCGCGATCTGATCGCCTATCGCATGCGCCATGACCACTTGGTCCAGCGCGTCGATGAACGCAGCTTTGAAAGCGATTACGGAGGCCAGTGGCGCCTGATCACCTATCGCAACACCGTGTCCGATACCGAAGCCTACGTGCTCCAGAAAGGGCATGTGGTGCCAACCGAGCCAACCCTCGCCCGCGTCCACCTGATCTCGCTGTTTGACGACGTTCTGGGCGCAACGGGTTCGCGCAAGCGCACCTTGCAGCGCTCGATGAGTGCCATCGGAGAGCACGGTTCGGGTGTCATCGTCATCCTGACCCAGCGCCTCGGCGCGACGAGCGAGCTTGCGGGAGACGAGAAAGACCGCAACGTCGGTATCGGCTCGCAAATTCTTGCAGACCTCGGCGTGCACGAAATGGTGCTGCTGTCGAATTCCAACCCCGATTACGTCGCACTTGATGCCTTCGGCCTCAAGATCACCGGCACTCGCCCCATCCCGGAGTAAGCCCCATGGCAAAATTTCTTATCGTCGAAGCCCGTTTTTACGCCCATCTCAACGATATGCTGGTTGCAGGTGCAAAGACTGCGCTCGAAGCCGAAGGCCATGAGGTCGAAGTCCTGACCGTTCCCGGCGCTCTCGAAGTGCCCGGCGCAATCGCTCTGGCGGCGGAAAGCGGCGACTATGACGGCTTCGTGGCCATCGGGGTCGTCATTCGCGGTGAAACCTACCATTTCGAGATCGTCGCTGGAGAAAGCGCGCGTGCGATCATGGCCCTCACTATGGACGGCATTGCGATCGGCAACGGCATTCTAACCGTCGAAAACGAGGAACAGGCGCTGGTGCGTGCAGACCCGTCACAAAAGGACAAGGGCGGCGAAGCGGCCAAAGCAGCATTGGCGCTGTTGGCGCTTGGAGAACGATTCGGCGGCTGAGGCGGGCGCAATTAGCGATAGATCCGCCTAAATAGGTAGTTTTACGGATACAGTTCTTCATAAGGTCTGCGTATTCCCGCGTCGTCGAACACGGCGATCGCCGCTCGGCATTCCTCTTCCGGGTCGCTCTGGACAGGATCTCCTAGTGCTCCACGTAACCTTGGGCGAACTCGCCGAACTGAAACGCTGCCTCACATCGTTGGAAGACATCCTAACCGCCCTCGATAAGGTCGGTGCGGGTATCGCAGCGATCCATGTCGATGCGGCGATCAATCAGTTGAAGAACAATCTCGATGTGATCACTACGGAGGGAACCGTGCTCGACCTCGGCCTTCCGACCTGCCCCAGCGAGCACCCCGTCGGACTGCGCTGACGGGACCGGTGCGACTGCCTCCGCACCAGACTTTTCAAACCATTATGGCTCTATTGTGAGTGACTTACGCGGTTTCCCGTAATGGAAAGCCCTTTGTGTTGCGCTACCCAATTGACGGGGCATTACTGATCTGAAGTACCGCTATTTCTAGCGAGCGCCCTGACTGGAGGTTGTCTTGGCCCTGCCGGACACACAGCAGATTTGCGTTCCACGCTGCACGAAACGGTCACCGTTCGGCTGTGCCCAGGGCGCTCTCTTGGGCGGCATATCGGGACGCGGCGTATCGGGACCATGCGCGCCCGTGGCTGGAGGCAATCCATGAAGGAGATCAAAGACGATCTCGTTCAAGCCGGATTTGCCATACAGGCCGGCAGGCGCGACGAGCTGCACCAGATCGACCTGCCCGCCATAGCGGAACAATTGAGCGCAATCGCGGCCGAATTGCGCGGTGAAAGTGCACAGCTCCTGCCGCTTCGTTCATCAAACGCGGAGCGGGATCTTCGCCAGCATTTACACCGGACGCGGTCGCTGCCGGAAAACAGCGCCAGCCTCGAACAACGCCGCATCCTTTATGCCGAATTTGCACGCGAATCCTATGCGACACGCCGTCGGCGCTCGCGGATTTTCCAGAATAACGAACTGTTCGGAGAGCCTGCGTGGGACATCCTGCTCGACCTCTATATCGCCCATGTCGAGAAGAAGTCGGTGTCGGTTTCGAGCGCGTGTATCGGCACCGCCGACGACGGGGCTGCGCTGGCTCGGTGTGCTCGCGGACCAGCAATTGGTGATGCGCGAACACGACCCGGAGGATCAACGCAGAGTGCTGGTCCGGCTGACTGAACGCGGCCTCACCGCAATGGACGAATATTTTGCCAGCGCGGGCCTGACTGCGTAGCGGCCACGCGCTGACAATAGCGCCCGGATTTACCCCTTCTCACCCCTGTCGAGGTGCAGGTCCGGGCGCACCCACCCGGACCGGAACTCCGGCTACGAAGAAAGCGCGCCGAAGCAGCCCTTGCCAGCGTAGACTGCGCTATCGCCCAGTTCTTCCTCGATACGGATCAGCTGGTTGTATTTGGCAAGCCGGTCCGACCGCGCGAGCGAGCCGGTCTTGATCTGACCGCAATTGGTCGCGACCGCGAGATCCGCGATCGTCGCATCCTCGGTTTCGCCCGAACGATGGCTCATCACGCTGGTGTAACGCGCACGGGTCGCCATATCGACTGCCGCAAGCGTTTCGGTGAGCGTGCCGATCTGGTTGACCTTTACCAGCAGCGAGTTGGCAAGGCCGCGATCGATACCGTCGGCCAAACGCGTCGGATTGGTCACAAACAGATCGTCACCGACCAGCTGCACACGGTTGCCGATGGCATCGGTGACAGCCTTCCAGCCTTCGAAATCGTCCTCGCTCATGCCGTCTTCGATCGAGAGGATCGGGTAATCGTCGCACAGCTTGGCGAGGTATTCCGCCATTCCGGCACCGTCGAGGCTGAGCCCCTCGCCCGAAATCTCGTATTTGCCGTCACGGTAGAACTCGGTCGCAGCGCAATCGAGAGCGAGCACAATGTCTTCGCCCGGCTTGAAACCGGCCTGTTCGATCGAGGCCATGATGAAATCGAGAGCCGCGCGGGTGCTAGCAAGATCGGGAGCGAAGCCGCCCTCGTCGCCGACACTGGTGGCAAGACCTTTGTCGTGCAGGCCTTTCTTCAGCGTATGGAACACTTCCGCCCCCCAACGCACAGCTTCGGCGAGGCTATCGGCCCCGACCGGCATGATCATGAATTCCTGGATGTCGATCGGATTGTCGGCGTGCTCGCCACCGTTGATGATGTTCATCATCGGAACCGGCAGTACATGAGCAGCCACGCCGCCGAGGTAAGAATAGAGTGGCAGACCACGCGCCGCTGCGGCAGCCTTGGCGACAGCAAGGCTGGTGCCAAGGATCGCATTGGCGCCCAGTCGGCCCTTGTTGTTCGTTCCGTCGAGCGCGATCAGCGACAGATCGACGTCGCGCTGGTCCTCAGCATCGAATGCGCCGATCAGCAGGTCGCGGATCTCGGTGTTCACCGCTTCGACCGCTTTCAGCACGCCCTTGCCCTTGTAACGGGCGGCATCGCCATCGCGAAGCTCGACCGCTTCATGGGCACCGGTCGATGCGCCCGAAGGAACAGCGGCGCGGCCGAAACTGCCGTCGTCGAGCAGCACGTCCACTTCGACAGTGGGATTTCCACGGCTATCGAGAATTTCGCGTCCGTAAATATCGATGATTGCAGTCATATTGAACTCCGGCGAGAAAGTGTTATATTGGGGTAAGACACTCGGAAAAGCGCCATTTTCGGGTCACTGTTTGCGCTTGCCGGCAACCCCTATGCGCCGGACCAAGTCGGCGCAAGCGGTGTTCTACAACCAGTTCAAACTCGCGCGCTTTCGGTCTGGAAATGCGCGCCAAGGAAGGGCAAAAGAATATTATGGCTGAAACCAAGACCACGAAAACTCCGGCAAAGAGCTCGGCAAAGGGTTCGACCACCAAATCCACCACTAGCAAGGCCGCGCCGAAGAAGACCGGCGCCACCACCGCGAAGACCGCCAGCGGTACCGAAGAGGCGAAGAGCCGCTTCAACGCCGCGCTCGAGGAAGCAAAGGCCGGTGCCGCAGCCCTGCGCACCGAAGCCGGCAGCCGCGCAGGCGAGTACCGAGAGCAGGCCAAGTCCAAAGGAGACGATCTGATGAACGACGTGAAGGTCTACGGCGACAAGGCCAAATCCAAGGCTGGCGAACTCGCCGCCGAAGGCAAGACCGCAGCGAGCGATGCAATTGCTTCGCTCGGGAAAACCGTTGGCGAGACTGCGAGCCAAATCGACGAGCGTCTCGGCGAACAATATGGCGACTACGCCCGTTCCGCTTCGCGCACGCTTGCTGAAACCTCGGCCAAGCTTGATTCCAAGAGCGTCGAGGAGCTGGGCGACGACGCCCGCGAGATGGTGCGCAAGAGCCCGGCCGTTGCGGTTGGTATTGCTGCCGTCGCAGGCTTCCTGCTGGCCCGGCTGTTCCGCGGTTCGCGCGGCTAAGCCGAACAACTCGTACAAATACTGACAAAAGAAATCAGGGGGCACTGAGTGGAAGATGCACACCGACAACCCGGCGCGCTGCCGATAGACGATGCAGCGCCCGACACGTCGGCGGACACCCCACCCTCGCCCCCTGACGATCTGGCCGGCATCGATACCTTCATCGAAGAAGGCACCGACCACGACGAGTCCCTGCTCGATGAAGTCGGCGCGCTGATCGATGACGGGCGCACCTACGCCCAGGCCGAAATCGCTTTTCAAAAAACACGGGCGAAGCTTGCCGGGCGTCTGTTGGGCGTGTCGCTCGCTTACGTCGTTGTCGCGCTGATCCTGCTGCACATCGCCTTTCTGGCGCTGGCTGTCGGTCTCGTTATCGCGCTGGCTCCTCTGGTCACGATCTGGGGTGCAATCGGGATTGTGGTGGGCGGCATGTTGCTGCTTGTCGCTCTCTTGTGCTGGCTAGCCTATAAGCGCGCAGCCAAACTCGGCGACATTTTCTCGGACGGGGAAGAGGCATGAGCACGCTCGAAGAACGCCTCAAAGTGGACCGTGCGCTGCGCGATGCGGCGCGCGCGGTTCTGATTGCGGATATCGAGCACGCCCGTAACAGCTTCAGCGCAAAGGGAGTCGCCAACCGCGTGGGCTCGCGGCTCGGCGACGGTGCGCTCGATGTGCTTGAAACTGCAAAAGAGACAGCCAGCGACAACCGCGGTATCATTGCCGCGCTGATCGGGGCGATACTGATCTGGTTGGGCCGTCAACCACTGCTCGAAGCATTCGGACTGGCGGATGCGCATGAGGGTGACACAGACGAAACCGCCAGCGACGACATTTCATCCGGAGACAAAGATGAGCACTGACCTCAAACTCGCCACCGAAGAACAACGGCGCGACGAACTGCGTCAAAAAATCGAAGCCAGCGAACGCCGCATTGCCGAGCGCACGCTGGCCGATCAGGCAAAGGAAGCCGCCGACGCGGCGCTCGAATATACCAAAGCCAATCCGCTGACCGTGATCGGCGGCGCACTGGCGGTCGGCATGTTGATCGGCCTTGCGACGCCTCCGGGACGCCGCATGGCGCGTACGGTCGCTACCAGCGCGGCAGGCGGCGCGGCCAGTGCCGCAGGCGCAGTGGGCGATGCCGCATCAAACGCGGCCAAAGGTGTCAGCGATGTAGCACGCAAACGCGTTTCGCCCTTTGGCGTGATGATTGCCGACACGCTGGTCGCCTACGGCATGCGGGCTATCGACGAGGTGATGGATGCCAAGCGCGCAGGCCAGGATGCTCTGGAGGATGTGAGCGACAGCGCAGCAGCCAAAGCGCGCACGCTTCGCCGTGAGGCCGGTTATGTGGCAGGCACCGCAGCCGACAAAACGCGCGCGGCCTCCCGCCGCACCCGCCGTCGTGCCGATCGCGCGGTGCGCGACCTTACGGATCGGGTACGTAACTAGGGCAGAACTTGCGATTAGCTACGGAGCCGCTAAAGGGGCGCGCATTGCCGCACTGCGTGCGAACACCTCTCCTCCCCAAGGACCGAACTAATGGAAGAAACCACCCCAACCCAGAAGCTCCACCTCGTTATGGGTGGACGCGTGACCGATCCGCGCGGCGATGAATTCGCCGATCCGGAAAGCATCCACGTCGTCGGCATTTTCAGCACTTATGAAGCCGCTGTCGACGCATGGCGCGCACAGGCGCAGCGCACCGTCGATGACGCAGAGATGAAGTATGTGGTCGTCCACATCCACAAGCTGCTGACGCCCGACCCCTGAGTTACGCAATCCGCCCTTTTCGCAAGGAAGATGCGGGAACCATCGCAGAATTGACGCTTGCTGCGATCCGGTTGGTCGGGTCGCACAGCTACAGTCCTGCGCAGGTAGAGGCATGGGCGAACAGGCATCCCGGAGCAGAGCGCATCCTCACACGGCATGCGAACGGCGC
The DNA here is from genome assembly GCA_038130205.1 of Erythrobacteraceae bacterium. Classification (GTDB taxonomy): domain Bacteria; phylum Pseudomonadota; class Alphaproteobacteria; order Sphingomonadales; family Sphingomonadaceae; genus Erythrobacter. The sequence goes on from JAYPMZ010000082.1 coordinate 9,843, forward strand.
GATGATTTTTGTCGCCTGCGATGTGCACGACGAGCCGGTAGCCTATGCGCTGCTAGAGCCTGACGGCCACCTGGACATGCTCTATTGCCATCCCGATCACACCCGCAAAGGACTGGCGAACGAACTGCTCGCGCAAGCCGAATTGGTCGCTCAGGCAGAAGGTATTGGCCGACTCTACACCGAGGCAAGCGAGCTTGCCCGGGCCGCATTCGAGCGGGCCGGATATGCGGTAGAGCACCGGCGCGACTTCGTAATCGACGGAGTGCCGATCCACAATTACGCGATGGAGAAGATGCTCGGATAAGTTGCCGTTTCGCCAGCAACTTATCCGGCAAAGATCAGATGAATTCGATCTTCTCGACGAGATAGAACTTGTCGCCGGAAGGAACCGTGACTTCGATCTCGTCTTCGACCTGCTTGCCGATCAAAGCGCGGGCCAGCGGCGACGAGTAAGAGATGCGGCCCTTGGCGGCATCCGCCTCAGTCTGGCCGACGATCTGGTACTTGATCGGCTTGTCGTCTTCATCAAGCAGCGTGACGGTTGCGCCAAAGATGATCTTGTCACCCGACAGCGTCTTGGGATCGATGATCTGTGCGCGGCTGATCTTGTCTTCAAGATCGCCGATTTGCGCTTCAACCTGCCCCTGACGTTCCTTGGCGGCGTGATATTCGGCATTTTCCGAAAGATCGCCGTGTGCACGCGCTTCTTCGATCGCATCGACGATCTTGGGACGTTCCTCGCGCAGCGCCTTGAGGTCGGCGGTCAGCCGCTCGTACCCCTCGGCGAGCATCGGAACCTTATCCATCGTTGCCATTCCCGTTTCTTTCCAGTCTGCGCCCCACCAAAAGCAATTCCACCGCGGAAATTTCGACCGTGGCCGCTCTGAATGAGCAGCCTGACAACAGTCGAAAAGTCAGGAGGGGCGGCGTAAATGCTCAGCTATAATAGTCCTGCAATGAGCGGACTTCAAGCTGGGACGGTGCAATTGCTGCAATTGCGGCGGCAGCGGCGCGCGATGCGGCCGCTGTGGTGTAGTACGGAACCTTCTTTTCAAGCGCCGCCTGACGGATCGATTTGCTGTCGAGCAGCGATTGCCACCCCTCGGTCGTGTTGAAAATCAGCGCGATTTCGCCGTCGATGATCTTGTCGACGATGTGCGGCTGGCCTTCGGCAACCTTGTTCACACGTTCCACCTCAAGCCCCTGATCGGACAGGTATTTCTGCGTTCCCGAGGTGGCAACCACGTGAAAGCCCTGCTCAATCAACTGCTTGATTGCAGGGACAATGCCTGCCTTGTCCGAATTCTTGACCGAGACGAACAGCGTGCCTTCACGCGGCGGAACCATGCCTGCGCCAAGCTGTGACTTGAGAAAGGCGGCTTCGAAGGTGCCGTCGATACCCATGACCTCGCCGGTGGACTTCATTTCCGGCGAAAGTGCCGGGTCTGCGCCGGGGAAGCGCGCAAAAGGGAATACCGCTTCCTTTACCGCCATATAAGGCAGGTCGCGCTTGAACGGGTCGAAATCGGCCAGTTTCTCGCCCGCCATTACACGAGCGGCGATCTTGGCAACCGGTTGGCCGATCGCCTTGGCGACGAAGGGCACGGTGCGGCTTGCACGCGGGTTGACCTCGATCAGATAGACTTCGCCATCCTTCACTGCGAACTGCACATTCATCAGGCCGCGCACCTTGAGCGCAGTCGCCAGCGCTTCGGCTTGACGCTCCATTTCCTCGATGATCTCGGCCGGCAGCGAGTAAGGCGGCAGTGTGCAGGCGCTGTCGCCCGAGTGCACGCCGGCTTCCTCGATATGCTGCATCAC
>JAYPMZ010000082.1:11673-12515 GCA_038130205.1 Erythrobacteraceae bacterium
ATTCAATGGCGTCGCGCAGATACTGGTCAACCAGCACCGGACTGTCGCCCGACACATTGACCGCGGTCTTGATGTAATCATCAAGTTGCGCCTCGCTATCGACGATCTCCATCGCCCGCCCGCCGAGCACGAAGGACGGACGCAGCAGCACCGGATAGCCGATCCGCGCCGCAACGGCGGCGGCCTCGTCGCGGGTGTAGGCGATGCCGTTGTCGGGCTGTTTGAGCTTCAGCTTGTTGACCAGCTTTGCAAACCGCTCGCGGTCTTCGGCATGGTCGATTGCGTCTGGCGAAGTGCCGAGGATGGGAATACCCGCATCCTCGAGCGCCTGCGCCAGCTTGAGCGGCGTTTGCCCGCCGAACTGAACGATGACACCAACCAGCTCGCCGGTCGATTGCTCGACGCGCAGAATTTCAAGCACGTCCTCGGCCGTCAGCGGCTCGAAATAGAGGCGGTCAGACGTGTCGTAATCGGTCGAGACGGTCTCGGGATTGCAATTGACCATGATGGTCTCGAATCCCTGCTCGGCCAGCGCAAAACAGGCATGGACGCAGCAATAGTCGAACTCGATCCCCTGCCCGATGCGATTGGGTCCGCCGCCGAGGATGACGATCTTGCGGCGCTCGGACGGCATCGCCTCGTCTTCGGGCTCACCGAAAGTCGGGGCCTCATAGGTCGAATACATATAGGGCGTGATCGCCTCGAACTCGGCAGCGCAGCTGTCGATGCGTTTGAACACCGGGAACACGCCGAGCTTGCGGCGCAGTGCACGGACTTCGTCTTCACTGGTGGCACCGGCCATGGCCTGCAGTGCGTCGTGGAGCAGGCCCGAACGTTTGGCC
>JAYPMZ010000083.1:0-764 GCA_038130205.1 Erythrobacteraceae bacterium
ATAGGTGGTGCGGACCATGCCCATAAAGGTCTTCCCGTACATCTTCTTCTCGGTCCACACACCCAGCGCGTCCGACAGTCCGCCCTCCTCGGCATCAGTTGCCAGCGGGGTGGTGAGATCGTGCTTGGCAATGAAATTCTGGTGCTTCTTGGGCGAATCCTTGCTCACGCCGAGAAGTTCCACGCCGGCCTTGTCGAACTCCGGCTTCAGCGCGCTGAAGTCCTTCGCCTCGGTCGTGCATCCGGGCGTATTGTCCTTGGGATAGAAGAATACGACCAATTTTTTGCCCTTGTAGTCGGACGGTTTGACGCTGCCACCATCTGGGGTTTCGATCGCGATATCGGGCATGGTGTCACCGGCTGCGGCAAAATCTGTCATCAATCCAACTCCAGTTCCTGTTCGAAAGTTTTCGCCCAGCTCCGCGCAACGGCCTTGCGGGCGTCCGCGATCCTCGCGCAGAGCGCGGCGTAGCTATCGCATTGGCAGGCTCGTGCAAGGGCCTTGGCTGCGGCAGGCGGAGGCTCCTTGCCATCGGGCGCAAGCAGCCGACCTGCGACCAACATATCGGTCAGAACGTCATAGGCAGCCCACAAGTCCCCGGAAACACAGCCTAGTTTTACCAAAGCCGGAATCGCGACCGAGAAATCGGGATCGAGCATTCCCCGCGTCTGCTCCGCTTGCGTCGCCGCTTCGCGCAATTGCAAGAAATGGACAAGGAATTCGACGTCCACGCAACTATGGACGTACGTATCAAGGCTCAAGCC
>JAYPMZ010000083.1:774-4759 GCA_038130205.1 Erythrobacteraceae bacterium
GTCCACCAGACCGCCGCGCAACAGCTTGACGTCGATCTCCCCGCGCGGAGATTTGTGGCGGGCAATTTCGGCGCGCATTTCGAGCACGTCCTTGCGCAAAGTACCGGGATCGCGGGGTTGACACTTCACCGCAGTGATCGCCGCCTCAACCGCCTCGCGCGCGGCCTCGGACCCGACCAGCACCCGCGCGCGGTTGAGCGCCATGTGCTCCCACGTCCATGCGCTCTCGCGCTGGTATTTGTCGAACGCCTCGACCGATACCGCGAGCGGACCTTGCTTGCCCTGCGGTCGCAGGCGCGTGTCGATTTCGTAAAGAGGGCCTTGCGCTGTCGGCACCGAGAGCGCTGCACTGACCCGGCTCGCCAAACGATTGTAATAGAGTGTTGCGCCCAGCGGACGTTTGCCATCCGACTGGGCAGAGAAATCTCCGGTGAAGAGGTAGATCATATCGAGGTCCGACGCATGCGTCAGCGCTCCGCCACCAAGCCGCCCCAGTCCGACGACCACCAGTTCGCTGCCTTCAATGCAGCCATGATTCAGCGCAAACTCGCGCACGGCAGCCTCATGCGCGACCGCAATCGCGGCTTCCGCTGTTTGCGAAAGAGCAGCGCCGATGCGCGAAGGTTTGTAGTCGCCAGCGATCAGCCCGATGCCCAGTGTAAAGCGCGCTTCGCTGGTCACGTGACGGATGGCGTCCAGCCGCGCTTCGTAATCGTCGCGATCGCAGCTTGCGTGCATCTGATCGAGTGTCGCCTCAAACAAGCCGTCGAACGCAATCTCTTCGCGATCGATCAGTACGTCGAGCGTTTCGGGCCTACGCGCCAGCTCGTCGGCCAGAATTGGCGAGAGAGTGAGCGCGGCGACGAGGCGGTCGAGCAAGTCGGGCTCGGCAGCGAGCAGGCGGAACAAGGTGATCGCCGAAGTCGCCCGCTCCAATATCCCCTGCCAACGCGACAGCGCGCGTTCGGGGTCATCGCTCTTGGCAACCGCTTCGAGCAATTGCGGCAACATCTGGTCGAACGCGGCCAGTGCCTGGGGCGAGCGAATAGAAGCGTAGCGCCCGTCGCGCCATTCTTCGATCCGTGCGGCAAGCGCTTCGGGATTGTCGAAACCGAGCGCTTCGAGCGATGCTACGCGTTCGGACGCTTTTGGCACCGCTGAAACGGGTCGCTGCTCTTCGCCGATCAAACCTTCGTATATGCGCCCTGTGCGGTCGGTCAGTTCGGTCAGTTCGTCAACGAGCGCCGCGCCATCTTCCAGTCCGTCGAGCCGCGCGACGCCATCAAGCGCGTCGCCTTCGGGCAGAGAGTGGGTCTGGCGGTCGTTGACCATCTGCAAGCGGTGCTCGATCACCCGCAGCCGGTCATACCCTTCACCCAATACACGCGCCTCATCAGGTTCGATCCGGCCCGCTGCTGCCAGTGCATCGAGCGCTGCGCGCGTCCCGCGCACTCTCAGCGAGCGGTCACGCCCGCCATGGATCAGCTGATGGGTCTGCGCGAAAAACTCGATCTCGCGAATGCCGCCGCGACCGCGCTTGATGTCGAAACCGGGGCCGGGTCGGCGGGTGCCTTCATAGCTTTCGCGAATACGCAGGGTCAGCGCGCGGATTTCCTCGATCGCCCCGAAGTCGAGCGCTTGCCGCCAAACAAAAGGCGCGATTTCCGCGAGGAAGGCTTCACCCGCATCTACATCGCCTGCTGCCGCGCGCGCGCGAATGAAAGCCGCGCGCTCCCATGCAAGCGCCTGTCCCTGATAATGCGCCAAGGCCGAGCCGCGCGGAACCGAAAGCGGGCTGATTTCGCTCGCCGGACGCAGCCTCAGATCGACCCGCAGGACATAGCCTTCAGCCGTATTGTCGGAGAGCAATTTGACAACTCGCCGCGCATAACGCTGCGCCGCCTCGCCCGGATCGTCGCTGTCTCGACGCGGCAGGCGATCAGGCTCGTAGAGGAGGATCGGGTCGATGTCGGAAGAATAGTTCAGCTCGCCCGCGCCTTGTTTGCCGAGCGCGAGCGCAATCATTCCTTCAGCGCTCGCCTCGCCCGTGCGCTCCATGATCGCGGCACGGATCGCCCGGTCGAGCGCATAGTCGGCAAAGCCGCTCAGTTCTGCGAGCACGCGCGAAAGCGGGAACGCGCCCGCCAGATCACCGATTGCCAGCGCCGTCGCGAGGCCAAGGCGATGGCGGCGGAGACCGACCTCGGCGTCGTCATGCTCACCGCGCGCCCTTGCCCACTCAAGCGCCGCCTCACCCTTGCCGACCGCCAACATCGCAGCCAGTTCCTCCTGCCGATCGAGCGAGCGCGCAAGGAAGGGCGCATGGCTGCGCGCGCGCTCGAGTGCTCCGCTCCAATCGGGTGTCGTCATACCCCTCCTTTGGCGATGCGGCGGCGCACCTGCAAGCTTGCGACTTCCCCCAAGCTCTGCGAGAACCCCACGCCATATTCGCTACACATTGTTCGAATGCGAAATGAGGAATAATCCATGATCAAACGCGCAATTGCGCCACTCGCGCTGGCAACTGCAACAGCGCTTGCACTGGCGGGCTGCGATGCTCTGCCGGGCGCCGACACCGCACCCGCGCTCGACATCCCCGAAGTCGAAGCAGGCGATCTTTCCGAAGATACGATGAAGGACGTCACCCGCATTCTGTCGAGCGACGAGTTCGAAGGCCGCATGCCGGGCAGCAAAGGTGAGGAACTGACCGTCGCGCTGCTTACTGAACGCTTCGCTGCCGCCGGCCTTCAGCCCGGGAATGGCGACAGCTGGGTTCAGGATGTTCCGCTTGTCGAGATTACCGGCAAGAATTTCGCACCGCTCACCATCACCAATGGCGACACCGATCTGGTCTATGACTTCGGCAGCGAATGGGTCGGTGTGACCTATCGCGAAGACGCCGCGACACAGGTTGCCAACAGCGAGATGGTTTTTGTCGGTTACGGGATCAACGCGCCCGAGCGCGGCTGGAACGATTATGAAGGCGTCGATGTCACCGGCAAGACAGTGGTTATTCTGGTCAACGATCCCGACTATGAAACCGATGGGCTTGAAGGCACGTTCAATGGCCGCGCGATGACCTTCTACGGTCGCTGGACCTACAAGTATGAAGAAGCCGCGCGTCAGGGTGCAGCGGCTGCGATCATCGTCCACGACACCGAACCGGCCAGCTATGGCTGGAGCGTTGTCGAAAGCTCGTGGTCGGGCCCGCAAGCCTACCCCGAATATGGCGAGAACCCGCCTGCGCGCACGATGATGAACGGATGGGTGCAGAACGACGTCGCCCGCGAAATCCTTGCCGCCGCAGGGCAGGATCTCGACGAGCTGAGCGCCGCTGCCAAGCAGAAGGGCTTCAAGCCGGTTGAACTCGGCATGACCGCCTCGACCAGCTTCCAGAACGACATTCGCAAGTTTGCCTCGAAGAACGTGATCGGCATCCTTCCCGGCACCGAAGCGCCGGAAGAATATGTCATTCACACCGCGCACTGGGATCACCTCGGACGCTGCACGCCTGCACCCGATGGTGACGACATCTGCAACGGCGCAGTCGACAATGCGACCGGCACCGCTGCGCTGGTTACACTTGCCGAGGCGCATGCAAAGGCGGGCGCACCGCGTCGAAGCCTCGTCTTCCTTGCGGTTACCGCAGAGGAATCAGGGCTGCTGGGGGCTTATTACTATGCCGCCAACCCGATCTTCCCGCTCGACAAGACCGTGGGCGGGATCAACATGGACGCGTTTCAGGTAGCAGGTCCGGCCAAGGACGTAACTGTCGTCGGTCCGGGCAAGTCGCAGCTCGACGCCTTTCTTGATGCAGCACTCAAGGCCGACAGCCGCGTGGCAACGCCCAATCCCAAGCCTGAAGCGGGTTACTATTACCGCTCCGACCACTTCGCTTTCGCCAAGCAGGGCGTGCCGATGCTCTACATCGATGGCGGCGAAGATCTGATCGACGGCGGCAAGGAAGCCGGTGCTGCGGTTGCGG
>JAYPMZ010000083.1:4857-12046 GCA_038130205.1 Erythrobacteraceae bacterium
AAGAGTGGGACTGGTCGGGAGTGATGGCCGACCTCCAGCTGTTCTATCGCATCGGCCGGATGATGGCGATGAGCACCAGCTGGCCCAACTGGAACGAGGGTGACGAATTCAAAGCCACCCGCGACGAAAGCTGCGCCAGCGCCGATACCGGCTGCTGATCCGCACAACTGAAAAGCAAGAAGGCCGATTCATGACAGGACTGATGCCGCCAGAGTGGGCGCCGCAGGACTGGCTGTGGATCGGCTTTCCGCATCTGGCCGAGGAATGGCCGGGCTGGCTCGAGCCTGCGCAGGAGCAGATGGCGGCTTTCGCCAATGCCGTTGCCGAAAGCGGGCAAGAGGTGCGGCTGCTGGTGCGCGACGCGGCCAATGAAGCCCGCGCCGCCGCACTCGTGAGCGACAAGGTGACGCTCGAACAGCGCACCTATGGCGACATCTGGCTGCGCGATACGGGGCCCCTGATCGTTGCCGATGGCTCGGGGCTGTCGGCACGGCACTTCGGCTTCAACGGCTGGGGCGGCAAATATCTGATGCCGGGCGATCAGGAGGTTGGTGCGCAACTTGCGCGCGAAGCCGGACTGGCGATTGAAGCGTCGCAGATGATATTGGAGGGCGGCGCGGTTGACGGCGATGGCACAGGGCTGGTCGCGACGACCGAGCAGTGCCTCCTCAACCCCAATCGCAATCCGGACATGGATCGCGAGGGAATCGAGGCAGAGCTCGACCGGATGCTAGGCTACGATCGAGTGTTGTGGCTCGGGGACGGGCTGATCAACGACCATACAGACGGCCATGTCGACAATCTTGCACGCTTCGTGGCGCGCAACCGTTTGGTCGTACCCGAAGCAACAGGCGCCGATGATCCCAACGCGGCAATCTACGAGGACGCAAAACGCCGTGCCAAGGCATTCGGAGTCGAGGTGGTCACGATCCCCTCACCGGGCCTGATTGTCCGCGAGGGCACAATCGAGCCTGCCAGCTATGTGAACTTTGCGATCACCACGAATCTCGTCGTGGTGCCCACTTTCGGCTCTCCGCATGACGAAGCTGGCGTGGCAGCGATTGCCGAACTCTTTCCCGATCGCGCCACCATTGGGCTGCCGGGTGATGCCGTGCTCGCAGGGGGAGGCGGATTCCATTGTGCTAGCCAGCAAATGCCCTCGGCGTGACCGTGGACGCGCCTTAACGGCCCGTTAGGATTTTAAGGCGATGCTTGGGCTCTATGAGCAAAGCCATTGCCCTTACCCGCAGCGCGCTTGTCGAAGCCCGTCAGCGCCAGAGCCACGTCCTGAGCAGCACCATTGTGCTGGGTTGCGCATCGGCGCTCATCCTCGCTGGAAAAGCACTCCCCTTCTAAACCAGCTTGAGCAGCGCAGCGATTGCCGTTGCGCCGAGCACCGCTCCGACACAGATGCGCCAGTGCGTATCGCTGACCTTGCCGAACGCAAGGCTACCGATCCAATTGCCCAGCAGCACCAGCGGAAACAGCGCCAGGCCCAGAACGAGCACCTGCCATTCGAGCGCACCAATAGCCGCGCCCGATCCGACGCCCGCTGCCGCAGCAACTCCGAAAATCGCAATCATCGATGCCTTGGCCGTCATGCGCGGGATATGGCGTCCGACATAGTAAGGCACCACCGGCGGCCCCGGCATCGCCGCGAAGCCCGTTAGCAAGCCTGCTGACAGCCCGACCGCTCCCGTCGCCAGATGTCCGGGCTGGTCTGCGCCGCGCTTGGGCAGAAGCACCGTGAAAAAAGCTGACAGAGCGATCAGCGCGATGATCAGGCGGGCCAGCGCATTGGGCGTTGCTTCGAGCAGCAGCAAGCCGATCGGTGTCCCCACCACCACCAGCGCCGCAATAACGATTGCGCTCTTTTCGGCTTCTCGCAGGATCAGGCGAATGTCGGTGAGCGCGACCAAACCCGCCATCACATTCACCGCCAGCACAGCCTCGACCGGGGTCAGGGCAAGCGCCAGGATCGGCACCAGCAAGATGCCGAAGCCGAAGCCGGTGAGCCCTCGAATAAAGGCCGCACCGAATGTGGCTGCGACGGCAACCGCGATCTGAAGACCGGTAAAACTCTCGAGGAAGTCCAAGGACCAGCCGCGATTACTGGCTGCGCAGGTCGGGCGGGGTTGCCGCTTCGGTCAGCATCGTAATAGCTTCGTCAAGGGTCATGACACGCTGATCCTTCTCGCCCAGCGTGCGGACCGCGACAGTGCCTTCATCGGCTTCGCGTTTCCCGACGACCAACAGATGCGGAACCTTCGCCAGAGAATGTTCGCGCACCTTGTAATTGATCTTCTCGTTGCGCGTGTCGGCCTCGACCCGGATGCCGGCAGTTTTGAGCTTTTCGACTGCTTCGTGCGCATAGCCGTCGGCGTCCGAGACGATGGTCGCGACCACCGCCTGCACCGGGGCGAGCCAGCTCGGCAGGCGACCGGCATAGTGCTCGATCAGAATGCCGATGAAACGCTCGTAAGATCCGAAGATCGCGCGGTGCAGCATGACGGGGCGGTGCTTCTCGCCATCCTCGCCGACATAGCTTGCATCAAGCCTTTCGGGCAGCACGCGGTCGCCCTGGATCGTGCCGACCTGCCAGGTGCGGCCGATCGCGTCGGTCAGGTGCCATTCGAGCTTGGGCGCATAAAACGCACCCTCGCCTTCAAGCTCTTCCCAGCCGAATTCCTCGTTCATCATGCCCGCTTCGGCTACGGCATCGCGCAGTTCCTGTTCGGCCTTGTCCCAGTCCGCATCCGTGCCGAGCCGTTTCTCGGGACGCAGCGCCAGCTTGATCGCAAAGGTGAAACCGAAGTCCTTATAGACTTCTTCGGCCAGCTTGCAGAAAGCGCGCACTTCCTCGACCACCTGCGCTTCGGTGCAGAAAATATTCGCATCGTCCTGAGTGAACTGGCGAACGCGCATAAGGCCATGGAGCGCGCAGTGCGTTTCGTTGCGGTGGCAGCATCCCATTTCGCCCAGCCGGATCGGGAGGTCGCGGTAGGAGGTGATGCCCTGCTTGAACACGAGCACGTGCGCGGGGCAGTTCATGGGTTTGATCGCCATCCAGTCTGCGTCTTTGGCGACACTTGGATGCGCGCCCGCCCCGCTATCGTCCACTTCGGGAACCATATCGGGGACGGCGAACATGTTCTCGGCATACTTGCCCCAGTGACCCGACTGCTCCCACTGGCGGACATCCATCAGCTGCGGGGTCTTGATCTCGCGATAGCCGGCGCCGTCCATCTTGCGGCGCATATAGGCCTCCAGCTCGCGCCAGATGCGGTAGCCCTTGGGGTGCCAGAATACCGAGCCGTGCGCTTCTTCCTGAAGGTGGAACAAGTCCATCTCGCGGCCCAGCTTGCGGTGGTCGCGCTTCGCGGCCTCTTCGAGCCGCATGAGGTGCTGGTTGAGCTGCTTCTTGTTGAGCCAGCCCGTGCCGTAAATGCGCGTGAGCTGGGCGTTGCGCTGATCGCCGCGCCAGTACGCTCCGGCAACGCGCATCAGCTTGAAGGCCTGTGGGTCGAGCTTGCCGGTCGAAGCGAGGTGCGGGCCGCGGCACATGTCGAGCCAGTCGTCGCCCGACCAATAGACCGTCAATTCCTCACCCTCTGGAAGTTCCTTGGCCCACTCGGCCTTGAACGCTTCACCTTCGGATTCCCACTTGTCGATCAATTGCTGGCGCGACCAGACCTCGCGGCGGAGCGGTTTGTCGGCCTTGATGATCTCGCGCATCTTCTCTTCGATGGCGGGCAGGTCATCCATGCCGAAGGGCTCGCGCGAGGCAGGCGCCATGACGTCGTAATAAAAGCCGTCGTCGGTCGACGGGCCGAAGGTGATCTGCGTGCCCGGCCACAGCGCCTGCACCGCCTCTGCCAGAACATGCGCAAAGTCGTGGCGCGCAAGTTCCAGAGCTTCCGCCTCGTCGCGGGCGGTGATCAACGCCAGCTCGGCATCGCCTTCGAAGGGCCGGTTGAGGTCGCGCACCTCTCCGTCGACACGCGCAGCAAGCGCGGCCTTGGCAAGCCCCGGTCCGATGGCCGCGGCAACGTCTGCCGGGCTCGATCCCGGTTCCATTTCGCGCACCGATCCGTCGGGCAGGCTGATCTTGAGCAATTCGGTCATCGTAACATCCGTTTTTCTTGGGCCGCGCCCTGCCACAAGACAGCACGCACCGGAAGAGCGGTGTTCGGGCGATTGAACGATTTCGGGAGGACACCGCGCCACCCGAAACCGGGTGGCGATGCATGCGAAGGCTTAACCCAGCACCAACCGCCCCCGGAAATCCGAGGTTGTCGTGGTGGTAGTGGTGGTCAGCAGCTTTGCCATGGCAAGCGATATAGTCGCTGGGGGTTGCAATGTCATTACCCTCGGCCGATCCGCCCATTTTCGGAAAGCACTCGCTCCATTTAGGAAAGCGTGCTTGACATTTGCGCGACTCGGTGACAAGTATGCTTTCCATAGTTGAAAGGGAGCTTGACCAATGGACAACATCTTCAAAGGGCTCGGATGGGCCGCCGCCATTCTTGTCGCAGCCTATGCAATGACCTTTATGGACATGAACTCGGGCGCATCCTTCGGCGTGATCGCCGGACTTTCGGGTGCCGCACTGGCATCGCTGCGCACCGGCGGCGGTTGCGGGCGGAGTTGCTTGCAGTGAGCGAGCGCACCTCGCCCGGCTTGAAGTCGTGCCTGATCGCCGCGGTTTCCTCGGTTCTGAGCGCACTCGCGCTGCTGTTCCTGTGGAAGTCGGACGCGATCGGCACGACCATCGCCTATATCCTCGCCATCATTCCGATCGGGCTGATGACCTACGCCTTCGTACAGACCCTTCGCGGCGCGGGAAAGAACAGCAAAGCCAGCCAGCGTTATCTCGTACGCTTGGCCATTGTCATGGCGTTCTATCTGATCACGCTCTTCATGGCCGAACATTTCATCGAAGATCGCGAAGTGACCGGCCCGCTCGCGGTGCTGCTCGCGCTGCTTCCGGGGCTGTCCTTTGCCGGCGTAATCTGGATTTTCGGGGGTCTGATCGTCGAAGAGGACGATGAGTTTTACCGCATGCTCTACGTGCGGCAGGGCCTGATCGCTACGGGCGTATCGTTCACTCTTGCTGCGATCTGGGGTTTTCTCGAGACCTATAAGATCGTCGAACCCGTAGCAGCATTCTGGTGGCCAACCATCTGGTGCTTGGGCATCGGCGTGGGAGCCGTACTCAACAAGATCAAATACGGCACTTACGGAGAGATCCGGTGAACAATCGTCTCAAAGTACTGCGTGCCGAGCGCGATTGGTCGCAGCAGGACCTCGCCGAACGGCTTGGGGTGTCGCGCCAAAGCGTCAATGCGCTCGAGAAGGGCCGCTATGACCCTTCTCTCCCGCTTGCCTTCAGGATCGCCGATATTTTCGAACTGGCGATCGAGGAGATATTCAGCCGCGACTAGCGGCTGATGTCCCGATTTACGCCGTCTCGGGTTGGGGCACACTCGCCACCGGGGCGGTGTCGGTTGCGGGTTCGGGTAGTTCCTGCTCGCGCTTGTCGAGGTGGCGCTTCACCAAATAGCCACCGACGCCGACCGCAATCATGGTCGGAATGCTCATCCGGCGGATGACTACGGGAGCCGCCGCACCCAGCAGAGCGCCAGTGGTTCCTCCCACCCCTTTGGTCTTCTTCGCAAGGTTGCTGCCAACTACGGCGCCGATAATTTTACCAAACATCTCAGTCTCCTAATTGCTTGAGACCGAGATAGGAACGCGCCTGCGCTTTCGGGATGGGCAATGAACTCGTCTCGTCGCGTTTACACTGGGGTTCGTCGTGTCGCCCTACAGATCGAGAGAGTTGCTGCCCGCTCCGGTGGTGATCCGCTTGGTGGCTGCAAGGCGGGTCGAACGCTGCCGGATACCTGCAACGAAGCGGTATTCGGTGGTCGCACGCGAAGGCGTCAACTCGACCGTCATATAGCCGCGCTGCGACAGGTTGGACCATTTGAGCTGCGGGTTCGCTTCAAGCTCTGCAGCCTCGAAGCGGTCCGTCGGGATCATCGGCAGCGACGTTTCGATGCCCGGCGACGTCACGCCCTGCACACCGAATTCGACGCCGACTTTCTCACCGTCGAGATCGAGATCGAAGGCCCAGGCATTGTGCGTATCGCCCGCCAGAACCAGCAGGTTTGCATCCGCTTCGAGCGCGGCCTTGAACAGCCGCTCACGCGCCGCGGGATAGCCGTCCCAGGCATCCATATTCGAAGGCAGCCCCGCTTGTGCGGCAAGCCCTGCGGCCACAACGCGCTCGCGCACATAGTCGGGCATCTCGCCGCTCAATCCGTCGAGCAGGCTGGTGGGCGTAAGCAGATTGCCGATCAGCACCTGCTGTAGCAGCACCTGCCAGCTAGCCCCGCGCGCTTTCGATGCCGCTAAACCGTCTGCGAGCCATTGTTCCTGCGCCGCGCCGAGCATTTGGCGCTGGGGATCGGCGTAGTCGCCATCGCGGAAAGCATCGAGCGCGGCGACCATGGCTTGCGGGTCGCGCTTACCGGCAAAGATACTGCCGAAGCTGAATTGCTCCTCGCGCCCCTCGAGCCGCGTGTCGAGGCGGAACAGCGTCGCAAGATCGCCGACATCATAGGTCGAATAGGCATGCTCTGCGACCGGCATCCATTCGTAGTAAGCGCGCTTCGCCGCCGCCTTGCGGACCGACCATTCGCCTTCGGTTTCGCTCTGGTGATTCTGCGCGCCGTTTTCCCAGCTGTCATTCGCGCTCTCGTGGTCGTCCCATACCGCTATCATCGGCAGCACCTGATGGATGCGCATGAGATCGGGGTCTTTGCGATAAGTCGCGTAGCGCAGCCGATAATCGGCAAGCGCAATGATCTCGGTACCGGGAAGCACCGATCGCTCAGGGTGACGCTGGTCGGCGGAAGGGTAGGTGTCGCCGCCATATTCGTAGAAATAGTCGCCCAGATGGACTGCCAGATCGCAGTCATTGGCTTCGGCGGCGTGGCCGTAGGCGTTGAAATAACCAAAGCCGAAGTTCGAGCAGGAGAACACGGCGAGCCGGAACTTCTGTGTCGGTCCCTCGGGCAATGTGCGTGTGCGGCCGACGGGCGAAGTGCTGCCATTGGGGGCAACAAAGCGGTAGAAATACCAGCTGTCGGGCTCCAACCCGCTCGCCATCGCCTTGGCGCAGAAA
>JAYPMZ010000083.1:12056-12463 GCA_038130205.1 Erythrobacteraceae bacterium
GACTTGACCCTCGGCGATGACCGAAGCGAAGTCCGCGCTTTTGCTCATCTGCCATTCGAGCAGCGTATCGCCATTGCCGACAAAGCGGGTCCACAAAAGCACGCTCTTCGCCTGCGGCTCCCCGCTGGCGACACAGTGGGTAAATCCGGTGCCGAAACTGACCGCGCCTGCAGGCGTTGCGGCGAGTGCGGCGGAGGCTCCGGCGAGCGCGAAGATACCGCGCCGCGAAATACCGGTGGTGGAACGGGCGGGCTGCGGTGCTGAGTCGGTCTTGATCATGGCGATCCGCTTATAGCGCAACCATGGCGTTACGGTGACAAGACTTGCATTGATAGGCACCTAGCAGGCACACAGCGCGCCATGAGTGACGTTCAACATCACACGATGACTTCAGGCGAACGGATCGC
>JAYPMZ010000084.1:0-10614 GCA_038130205.1 Erythrobacteraceae bacterium
TTGTTCACGGCTTGGTGCCCAGGTGATCAGCTTGGCGATCATCGGGTCGAAGTAGGGCGGAATCTCGCAGCCGGCTTCGACCCAGGTGTCGACACGCAGGGCCTTGCCGTCGGCTTCGGGAAATTGCACGGCGGTCAGTAGGCCGGGGCTGGGCTGGAAATCCCGGCCTGGGTCTTCGGCGTACAGGCGCGCCTGGATGGCATGGCCGGACGGTTTGAGTGCTTTGGCCAGTTCGCTGAGTGGCGCCAGGTCGCCGGCCGCCAGCTCGATCATCCAACGCACCAGGTCGACGCCCCACACCTGTTCGGTGACGCCGTGTTCGACCTGCAGGCGGGTGTTCATTTCGAGGAAGTAGAAGCTCTCCCCCGACTTGTCCGCACCGCTGACGATCAATTCGACCGTGCCTGCCGAATGGTAATTCACCGCACGCGAGAGAGCGACGCATTGCTCGCCCATCGCCTTGCGCATCGCAGGGGTGACGAAGGGCGACGGTGCTTCTTCGACGACCTTCTGGTGACGGCGCTGGATCGAGCATTCACGCTCGTTCAGGTAGATAATGTTGCCGTGCTTATCGCCGAGAATCTGGATTTCGATGTGGCGCGGGTTCTCGATGAATTTCTCGATGAAAACGCGGTCATCGCCGAAGGAGTTGAGCCCTTCGCGCTTGGTCGCCTCGAAGCCTTCGCGCACGTCTTTTTCGGACCATGCGAGGCGCATGCCCTTGCCCCCGCCGCCTGCGGAGGCCTTCATCATCACCGGGTAGGTAATTTCGTTGGCGATTTCGACCGCGTGGTCGGTATCGCGAATTTCGCCGACGAAGCCCGGGACGACGTTGACACCCGCTTCCTTGGCAAGCTTCTTCGATTCAATCTTGTCGCCCATCGCGGCAATCGCGCCGGGAGGCGGACCGATGAAGGCGATATTTTCCTTCTCGAGCGCCTCGACGAAGCTCGCGCGCTCCGAAAGAAAGCCATAGCCCGGATGGACAGCCTCGGCGCCGGTCTGCTTGCAGGCTTCGATGATCTTTTCGGGGATCAGATAGCTTTCCGCCGCAGGCGAAGGCCCGATGTGCACCGCTTCGTCCGCCATCCGCACGAACGGCGCGTTCTTGTCGGCATCCGAATAGACCGCAACGCAGGCGATCCCCATCTTGTGGGCAGTCTGGATAACGCGGCATGCAATTTCACCGCGATTGGCAATCAGGATTTTCGAGAACAAGCGGGCCTCCGGAGGCAGAATTCCTATACGTCATGGCCTATGCCCACACATAGGCACAGTGGCAACCTAGACAATTTGCCATGCAATTCCGGCTAGATTGCTGCGCTTATCCATAGGTTTCGGCAAGCTGGCGCAATTCCTCGGTCCGCGCACGGGTCAGCGCGGCCTTGCAGGTCGCGTCGATCAGAGGCTCCATCGAACCGCCGCGGAAATCGTAGGCCTCGCTGCGGCATTGCGCGTCGCGATAGGCGAGCCATGCGCGCTGCGCTTCGAGCAACGTCTCGAAATAGCCCGGACGGCCATCGTCATAGTCTGAATTCCACTCGGCATCGCGGCGCTGCATTTCGGCGCGGGTGAGCCGCCATTGCGCGTTCAGTTCGCGGTCGGCGATCATATAGTCGCGATAGGCGCATTGGTTCATCGCCTGCTGGATGCCCATCTCGGCATCCTTCTTGTTGCAGGCGGGCAGTTCGTCGCCGGGCGCGACAAGCAGCAAGAGCAATGCGGAGATCATCAGACATTCCTTTCGGCGAAGGCAATCAGGCTGTCAGCATAGGCAGGAGCGCCGCGCCTGTCTCCCTCGCCTGCGACAAGCGTTTGTGCAGCGCTTGCGAGCATGGCGATATTCGGCTGGCTGAGGTTCCCGAGCGGTTCGACATAAATGCCGATGGTGAAGAGGATCGCGCCGGTTTCGGGCAGGCGGCGCAGCGTCTGGCGTTCGGAGCGGACGAACAGCGTCTCGCCAGCGTTGTCGGCAGTGACGTGGGCGAAAGCTTCGCCGGGCGGCTTGTCGGCCAACCAGTGGCGTTCCCCCGTCGCGGCGATGAACCAGTTGCAGCGGCCATAGATCGCACCCGGCTTGAGCGTCGCCATGAAGCGGTCGACTCCGGTGGCGAGCTGTTCTTCATATCCCGCGATCGGCGCATGGAGCGCGCGCAAGGGCAAGCCGATCTTGTCCTTGGGGTGCCAGTCGGAGGGCCACGCGACCGCTGCGCCGATCAGGCGATATTGGTCGTCACCTTCGGGCAACGTGAGGAGGCACATGTCTTCGTGGCAGGCGAGTGCAGCCTCGGGCAGCGCGCCAGCCACGCCGAGCATGGCGGCAAGTTCGCGCCCCGGTGCTTCGGATTCGGGAGTGAGTTGCACGCCCTCGGGCCACTCCAAAAATCCGGCAGCGCAGGCGGCAAGATCAGGCTCCGGCTGAAGCCATTCGTCATCGCTGAGCCGCACCAAGCCCATCCGCAACTGCCCTCCCCCGCGTGCTCGCGGCAGGAGTTCATCGACGGAAAAGCCGAGCGTCACTTCAGCCAATCACTCCGCAGGCTCGCTCACCTTGCATGCCCGCGCGGGTTCCTCGCCTTGCAGCGCGGTCATGCCGAGTTTCGCCAACAGCGCTGCGTCGGTGTCGTCGCCCGCATTGGGAGCGGTCAGCAGCTTGTCGCCGGTGAAGATCGAGTTTGCCCCTGCAAGAAAGCAAAGCGCTTGCGTCGCCTCGGACATCGACTCGCGACCAGCAGACAGGCGCACCATGCTCATCGGCATCGTGATGCGCGCGACCGCCACGGTGCGCACGAACTCGATATCGTCGATCTTGGCCATAGGCGTGTCGGCGAGCATGTCGCCCAGCACCGTGCCCTTAACCGGCACCAGCGCGTTGACCGGCACGCTTTCGGGATGTTGTTCGAGCGTGGCGAGCGTGTGGATGAAGCCCACACGGTCCTCGCGCGTCTCGCCCATGCCGACGATCCCGCCGCTGCACACATTGATGCCTGCGCTGCGCACGTGATCGAGCGTGTCGAGGCGGCACTGGAAGTCGCGGGTCGAGATCACCCGCTCGTAATACTCCGGCGAGCTGTCGATATTGTGGTTGTAATAATCGAGTCCCGCCTCGGCGAGCATCTGTGCCTGATGCGGCTCGAGCATGCCGAGCGTCATGCAGGTTTCGAGACCCATTTCCGAGACGCCCTTCACGATCTGGACGATCGCGGGCATGTCGCGGTCCTTGGGATTGCGCCACGCCGCGCCCATGCAGAAGCGCTGCGAGCCCTGATCCTTGGCCTGCGCGGCGCGCTGAAGTACCGCCTGCACATCCATCAGCTTGGTCGCCTCGACGCCGCTATCTGCCTTCACCGATTGCGAGCAATAGCCGCAATCTTCCGGGCACCCGCCGGTCTTGATCGAAAGCAGCGTGCAAAGCTGGATCTGTTCGGGCGGATGGTTGTCGCGGTGGACGCTGGCTGCGCGGAACAGCAGTTCGGTGAAGGAAAGCGCGAAAAGGTCAGCGATCTCTTCGCGGGTCCAGTCTGTGCGGATATCAGTCAATGATGATGTCACTTCCATTTATCAAAGCTCGCCCCGGCGCTGCAATCAGCGGGCACTGCGTGTCATTCCACCGATCTGCCTCAGCCTGAAACGTGCGGAGACGCAACCCTGTCCAATAAGTGCATGACCGCGAGCCTCTGGATATCTCGACATCTCCCAATACCACAATCCGCCTTTCAGAGGATGTCTGGTTGATCAGAAGCAGATGGCCTGAATACGCAAATAGCAATTGAGACCGCCAAGATCACTATTGCGGGCAGTAATTTTGGCCTCACTCAGCCGCCTCGTCCAGCCCCTCGCCGAGCGGTGGCATATTGTGACCGAGTAGCGAGAGAATATCCGCTGCACATTCGATCACGTTCGAGCCGGGGCCATAAATGCCCTGCACACCTGCTTCGCGCAGGAAGTCGTAATCGCTTGCCGGGATCACACCGCCTGCGGTGACCTTGATATCGCTGCGGCCCGCCTCTTTCAGCAGCCGGATCAGTTCGGGGATCAGCGTCTTGTGGCCCGCCGCGAGCGAGCTTGCGCCGATCACGTCGACTTCCGCCTCAAGCGCCATGTCGCGCGTTTCCTCAGGTGTCTGGAACAGCGGGCCGGAGACGACTTCGAAGCCCATATCCGAAAATGCACTCGCAATCACATTGGCGCCGCGGTCGTGGCCGTCCTGGCCCATCTTGGCGACCATGATGCGCGGCTTGCGGCCAAGGCGGCGCTCGACTGCCTCGACTCCGTCGGTGACCTGCGCCCAGCGACGGTCGAACTCGTAGGCGTTCTTGTACACGCCGGAAACCGGCTTGGGCGTTGCATCGTGGCGGCCGAAGTCCTGCTCCATAGCTGCCGAAATCTCACCCAAAGTCGCATCGTGACGCGCCGCCTCTACTGCCAGTTCGAGCACGTTTCCGCCCAATTTGCAGCCTTCGGTCAGAGCCGAAAGCGCCTTCTGGCAGGCGGCCTCGTCACGTTCGGCACGCACCCGCTCGATCCGTGCGATCTGGCTCTTGCGGACCTTCGCATTGTCGATGTCGAGCGTCTCGATCGGGTCTTCCTTGTCCTTGCGGTACTTGTTGACGCCGACGATCACTGTCTCGCCCTGATCGACCTTGGTCTGTTTTTCCGCAGCCGCTGTCTCGATCGCCGCCTTGGGCGCGCCGGTGGCGACATAGGCGGTCATCCCGCCCGCCGCATCGACATCGGCCATCAGCTTTTCGGCTTCTTCGACAAGCGTCGCGGTGAGCGCCTCGATGTAATGCGAGCCGCCGAGTGGATCGACGACATTGCAGATGCCGCTTTCTTCCTGGATCACCAGCTGCGTGTTGCGCGCGATGCGGGCGGAGAAGTCGGTCGGCAGCGCAATCGCTTCGTCGAGGGCGTTGGTGTGGAGCGACTGCGTGCCGCCGAGCACCGATGCCATCGCCTCGATCGTGGTGCGCATGACGTTGTTGTAGGGGTCCTGCTCTTGCAGCGAGACACCCGAAGTCTGGCAGTGGGTGCGCAGCATTTTGGAGCGTTCGGACTTCGCGCCCAGATCGTCCATCACGCGGTACCACAGTGTGCGTGCGGCGCGCAGCTTGGCGATCTCCATGAAGAAGTTCATGCCGATGCCGAAGAAGAACGACAGACGCCCCGCAAAGGCATCAATGTCGAGCCCCGTCGCCATCGCACGGGTCGCATATTCCTTGCCGTCGGCAATGGTGAAGGCAAGCTCTTGCACCGCGGTCGCGCCGGCTTCGTGCATGTGATAGCCGGAGATCGAGATGCTGTTGAATTTCGGCATGTTGGCCGAGGTGTAGGCGATAATGTCCGACACGATCCGCATGCTGGGCTCGGGCGGATAGATGTAAGTGTTGCGGACCATGAACTCCTTGAGGATGTCGTTCTGGATGGTCCCCGAAAGCTTGTCCTGACTGACGCCTGATCGCTCTGCTGCGACGATGTAGAAGGCCAGCACCGGGATGACCGCGCCATTCATGGTCATCGACACGCTCATGGTGTCGAGCGGGATCTGGTCGAACAGGATTTCCATGTCGGCAACCGTGTCGATGGCGACACCTGCCTTGCCCACATCACCGACCACGCGCGGGTGATCGGAATCGTAGCCGCGATGGGTCGCAAGGTCGAAGGCGACCGACAGACCCTTTTGCCCCATGGCGAGGTTGCGACGGTAGAAAGCGTTGGATTCCTCGGCGGTCGAGAAACCTGCATATTGCCGGATGGTCCATGGGCGGCCTGCATACATGCTGGCCTTCACCCCGCGGGTGAACGGCGCGAAACCGGGCAGACCGGGGTCGAAGTCCTCGTGATCTTCTGCCGTGTAGAGCGGCTTGATCGTGAAACCTTCGGGCGTTTCCCAAGTCAGGTCGCGGCCTTTCGACTCCTTGTCGGCAAGCTCTTTCCAGTCGGCGGGGGTGGGTTTGTCGGTCATATACGGTCCTTCAGGCTGCGGCGCTTGGCCGCGCACTTACACGTTCGTGCCACGCATGGAGCGCTGCACAATCTTCTGGCGCTCCGCAACCCACGAAAGTGGCAAAATCCATCGTGGTGAGCAGCAAAATGTCGGCGATGCTGAAGCTGTCGCTGGCGAGAAACTCGCGCCCTTCGAGCGATTGGTCAAAATAGCGGAAAGCCTCACCGACGCGCGGGCGATTGGCCTCGCCCCATTCGGCATTGCGGCCCGGGATGCGCGCGGTGAAAGCATGCGTGTGCACCCAGACCGCTCCAACCGGCTGCATCAGCACCATCTCGACCCGGCGGCTCCACTGCTCGATATGCGCGGATTCGAGCGGCGAACGGCCGAACAGCGGCGGTTCGGGATTGAGTGCTTCGAGATAGCGGCAGATCGCCACACTTTCGGTGACGATCTCGCCGTTACCTGTTTCAAGCGCGGGCGTCTGTCCGCGTGGATTGATGCGCAGGAACTCTTCCGACTTCGGCTCACCAGCAGGGATCGATATGTCGCGGCAGGGCAGATCGATGCCCTTTTCTGCCGCGAAAATGCGGACCCGGCGCGGGTTGGGCGCCGGGTTCGGGCTGTTGTAGAACAGCATCCTACTTGCCCTTGAATTCGGCCTTGCGCTTTTGCAGGAAGGCCATTCCGCCCTCCATCGCATCTTCGCTGGCCCCCGCGATCCGCTGGCCCTCTGCCTCGGCAAGCAGGATTTCCGGCAGCGTGCCATCCATGGCGGTTGCGATATTGCGCTTCATCGTGGCGTAAGAGACGGTCGGTCCGTTGGCGAGCTTTTCAGCCAGCGCTTTTGCTTCGCTCATCAGGTCGGCGTCGTCGACAGCTTTGTAGATCAGGCCCCATTCTTCGGCCTGAGCCGCGCCGATCTTCTCGCCGAGCATCATCATGCGCGTTGCGCGGGCTCGGCCAATGGCGCGTGCCAGCAGCCACGTCGAACCGCCATCGGGGACGAGGCCGATATTGACGAAGGCCTGAAGGAAATAGGCCGATTTGCCGGCAATGGTGAAATCCGCCGCCAGAGCGAGCGAGCAGCCGACACCAGCCGCCGGTCCGTTGACCGCGCAGATCACGGGAACATCGGCGCGCAAGATTTGGCTGATCACGGGGTTGTAGTGCTTGCTCAGCGCCTCGTGGCTGCCGCCCTTGCCGCCAAGCGCGCTACCTTCGCCGCGTGCCGCAAGATCGGCGCCCGAACAGAAACCCTTGCCTTCGCCGGTGATCAGCACGCAGCGCGCATCGCCAAGGTCGTAGAAGGCCTGCCCGATCTCGTCTGCCATTTGTGGCGGCATCGCGTTGAGCCGGTCGGGACGGTTGAGCGTGATCGTGGTCAGCGGGCCGTCGGTTTCGACGCGAATGGTTTCGTAGGTCAAGGCTCTCTCCTAAAGGTTTCGTTTCGCCACCGTCTGCCCTTGCGCGCGCTTCAGGGCAAGCCCGCTACGGCGCGCTGCGTCAGAACAGTATCAGATCTGATAATAACGCTCAGTGTGCGCCGTCCTTTGGCGTTTCCATGATCTCTGTAAGCATGCCCTGCATGTCTTTGGGATGGACAAAAAAGATAGGTGTTCCGTGCGCGCCGATGCGCGTGGGGCCGAGAATGCGCTTGCCCTGCCCTTCGAAATCGGCGCGAGCGGCGGCAATGTCGGGGACTTCGAAACAGATATGGTGCTGCCCGCCCAAGGGGTTCTTGGCGAGGAAGCCTTGAATCGTCGAATTTTCGTCGAGCGGCTCGATCAGTTCGATCTGGGTGCCGTTCATGCCGCTGTCTGTCGGCGTATCGACAAAGCAGACTTTCACACCTTGCTCGGGCAGGTCGAAAGGCTCGCTGATCGAGGTTGCGCCCATGCTCTCGCGGTAGTGGACGATCGAATCTGCGATGGAGGGCGTTGCGACCCCGATGTGGTTGAGACGGCCTAGTTTCATATCCTGTCCTCGTATTTCGTTTTGTTATCCGGGCGCTTTGTCCCGAAGCCGGGATTCAGCTTCACAGAACAAGCCCCAGAAGAGCAAAAAGCAGACACAGCGCACCAATCGCTGCAAAGATACCAAGATCGAGCCAACGGTGAAACTCCAGCTCCTTGGACTCGCCGTCAATGTGCCAGCTGTTCGGGTCGCGCCAATAGGCATAGGCTTTCATTCCGCACGCGAAAGTTCCGAGCAGCAAGGCGAGCGAAAAGACTACGGTTGGCGATCCTTACAGCGGAATATTGTCGTGCTTCTTCCACGGGTTCTCGAGCTGCTTCGTCCGCAGCTTGCGCAGGCCCAGCGCGATCCGGCGGCGGGTCGCGTGCGGGTGGATCACCTCGTCGATGTAACCGCGTGACGCCGCCACGAAGGGGTTGGCGAAGCGGTCTTCGTATTCCTTGGTTTTTTCCGCGATCTTGTCGGGATCGTTGCGGTCCTGACGGAAGATGATCTCCACCGCGCCCTTTGCGCCCATCACCGCGATCTCGGCAGTCGGCCAGGCGTAGTTGAGGTCGCCGCGAAGGTGCTTGGATGCCATCACGTCGTATGCGCCGCCATAGGCCTTGCGCGTGATGATCGTGATTTTGGGCACAGTCGCCTCGGCATAAGCGAACAGCAGTTTCGCGCCGTGCTTGATGATACCGCCCATTTCTTGGCTCGTGCCGGGCAGGAAGCCGGGGACATCGACCAGCGTGACGATCGGAATTTCAAACGCATCGCAGAAGCGCACGAAACGCGCGGCTTTCTTCGACGAATTGATGTCGAGCACGCCTGCGAGCACCATCGGCTGGTTCGCGACCACGCCCACGGTGCGCCCTTCGACGCGGCCAAAGCCGCAGATGATATTGGCTGCATGCGCAGGCTGGATTTCAAAGAAGTCGCCCTCGTCGAGCACCTTCGAAATCACCTCGTGCATGTCGTACGGCTGGTTCGCATTGTCGGGGATCAGCGTGTCGAGCGACATTTCGAGCCGGTCCCACGGATCGCTGGTGGGAAGCTCGGGCCCGACTTCGCGGTTCGACAGCGGCAGGTAGTCGAAGAACCGGCGGGTCGCGATCAGCATTTCGATATCGTTTTCGTAAGCGATATCGGCGACGCTGGTCTTGGTTGTGTGGGTGACTGCGCCGCCCAGTTCTTCCTGCGTCACTTCCTCATTGGTGACCGTTTTGACCACCTCGGGGCCGGTGACGAACATATAGGAGCTGTCCTTCACCATGAAGATGAAGTCTGTCATTGCAGGGCTGTAGACCGCCCCGCCGGCGCACGGCCCCATGATGAGGCTGATCTGCGGAACAACGCCGCTGGCCAGCACATTGCGCTGGAACACTTCGGCATAGCCGCCGAGCGAAGCCACGCCTTCCTGAATACGCGCGCCGCCGCTGTCGTTAAGGCCGATCACCGGCGCGCCGACCTTCATGGCGGTGTCCATCACCTTGCAGATTTTCTCCGCATGGCGCTTCGACAGCGAGCCGCCAAAGACGGTGAAGTCCTGCGAAAAAACATAGACCAGACGGCCGTTGATCGTGCCCGATCCGGTGACGACGCCATCGCCGGGGATCTTCTGCTCTTCCATGCCGAAATCGACGCAATCGTGTTCGACATAAGTGTCGAGCTCTTCGAACGAACCTTCGTCGAGGAGGACGTCGAGCCTTTCGCGTGCGGTCAGCTTGCCTTTAGCATGCTGCGCATCGATGCGCTTTTGACCGCCGCCCATGCGGGCTGCTTCGCGGCGACGTTCCATTTCGGCGATATTGGCTGACATTCGTTTCGGCCCCATGTGGTTACTTCATTTGCAGGGGCGTTGCCTCAAGCGCGTCGCAGCGTCAACTTGTCACAAAGGCGAGGAGCTAGACGAATAGCGGGACGACGACACCAGGCAAGTGCCGCTCGCCCCATCCCCGTTTACTTCATCAGCACCAGCTCTTCGGCCATTGTCGGATGAATCGCGGTGGTCGCGTCGAAATCGGCCTTGGTCAGCCCTGCCTTCACGGCAATCGCGAAGCCTTGCATGATCTCTGCCGATTCCGGCCCGATCATGTGGATGCCGACAATCTTGTCGTTCGCCGCGTCCACGATCATCTTGTAAAGCCCGCGCTCCTGCCGCCCGGCGACGACGTGCTTCATCGGGCGGAAGTCGGACTGGTAAACCTTTACCGAGCCAAGCGCATTGCGCGCCTCGCCCTCGGTCATTCCCACTGCCGCAATCGGCGGGTGGCTGAAGACTGCGCTGGGGATGCAGCTGTGGTCGACCGAATAGGGTTCAACATCGCCGAAAACACTGTCGGCAAAGGCCTGTCCCTCGCGGATCGCAACCGGCGTCAGCTGCACGCGGTCGGTCACATCGCCCACGGCATAAATGTAATCGACGTTGGTCTTGCTGAATTCGTCGACCTTGATCTCGCCGCGCTCGCCCAGTTCGACACCCACTGTGTCGAGGCCAAGTCCGTCGGTGTTCGGATCGCGCCCGATGGCAAGCATGACCTGATCGAAGATGCATTCGTCATGGCCGGTCATCTTGACCTTGTAAGTGCCGTCGTCGAGCTTTTCGATCGATTCAAATTCGGAGTTGAAGCAGAACTCGATGCCCTTGGTCAGCGAGATTTGCAGCAGCCGGTCGCGCAAGGCGGGCTCATAGCCACGCAAGATCA
>JAYPMZ010000084.1:10624-12437 GCA_038130205.1 Erythrobacteraceae bacterium
GATCACATCCGAACGGTTGATGATCGTCACCTTGCTGCCGAACTCGTGGAAAATCCCCGCAAATTCGTTGGCGATGTAGCCACCGCCCGCAATCAGGATGCGTTCCGGAACCTCGTCGAGATGGAACGCCTCGTTCGAGGTGATCGCGTGTTCGCAACCCGGAAAGTCCGGCACGAACGGCTTTGCACCGGTCGCCACCAGAATATATTTCGCGGTGACGACCTTGCCGCTCGCAAGCGTAATTTCATGGTCGCCGGTGATCGTCGCGCGTTCGTGGAAGATCGTGACGTCGTGATTGTCGAGCGTCTCGGTATAAAGCCCTTCGAGCCGCGTCACATCATTGAGCACAGCATCGCGCAGGCGAATCCAGTCGAACTTGGGCTCGCCCACGTCCCAACCGAAGTTGCGCGCATCCTCGAGATCTTCGGCAAAGTGTGCACCATAGACGAGCATCTTCTTGGGCACGCAGCCGCGGATGACGCAGGTGCCGCCCACGCGATGTTCTTCGGCTGCCGCCACGCGCGCGCCATGCGCCGCCGCGACACGGCTGGCGCGCACGCCGCCCGAACCGATGCCTATCGTGAAAAGGTCGTAGTCGTATTCCTGCTCGGCCATATTCGTTCCTCTTGATTGGCCCCTCAATAGGTTCCTTCATCTGAGGGCGTCTATGAGCAGGTTCGCTCTTTCAGGCAACCGCGTTACCCCGCGCTCCGCATGGACTTGCTTGGCGCGGGGAAAGCGGAAGTTTTTACCGCAGATCAGCCGCCTGCCGAATGCGAACGCCCGGCGCCGGAGCCGCCCCCACCGCCGCCTTGGCCGCGACGACCACGGCGCGCCTGACCGCCGGGACGACCACCGCCACCGGGGCGACCGCCACCGGGACGGCCACCGCCAGGACGACCTTTGCGTGCCTGATGCTTGCCGCCGGGCTTCTTGGGTTTGGGTGCGCCCTCGCCTGCATCACCCTGACGCGGCTTGCCGCCGCCCATGGGCTTGGCCTTGACCTTCTTCTTCGACACGCGGGTTGCGCCGCGCGGTTCGGGCTTGGTCGGACCGACACCTTCAACGACTGCGCGGAAGTTCTCCGGCAGGTCGAGGCGGTCGAGTTCCGCACCCGTGGTCTTGCGAATATCCTTGAGATAAGCACGCTCGTCCTCGGCACAGAAAGCAATCGCTACCCCGTCCTTGCCCGCACGCGCGGTGCGGCCGATGCGGTGGACGTATTGCTCGGCCACGTTGGGCAATTCGTAATTGATGACGTGGCTCACGCCCGGAATGTCGATCCCGCGCGCGGCAACATCGGTTGCCACCAGCACGCTTGTCGTGCCGCGACGGAATTCGTCGAGAGCGCGCTGGCGCTGGGGCTGCGACTTGTTGCCGTGAATCGCATTGGCGCCGATGCCGGCCTGGCCGAGCTTCTTCACCACTCTGTCCGCGCCGTGCTTGGTGCGGGTGAAGACCAGCACGCGTTCGAAGTCACCGGGAACCTTGTGACGGCCTGACAGGATCATTTCGAGCAGCGACTGCTTTTCGTCCTGCTGAACCATGAAGAGGTACTGGTCGATCCGTTCGGCGGTGGTGCTTTCGGGCGTGACCGAGACCTGCACGGGATTGTTGCAATAGCCCGAAACCAGCTCCTTGATCGCCTTGGGCATCGTCGCGCTGAAGAACAGCGTCTGGCGCTCCTTGGGGACCAGCTGGCTGATCCGGCGCAGCGCGTGGACGAAACCGAGGTCGAGCATCTGGTCCGCCTCGTCGAGCACCAGCACCTCGACGCTGCCGAGGTTGAAGGCCTTCTGGTCGATGAGGTCGA
>JAYPMZ010000085.1:0-12327 GCA_038130205.1 Erythrobacteraceae bacterium
GACTTGCCGCGCTCTTCCGGCGAAGCCAGCGTCAGCCCGTTAGTCTGTATCAGCGGAATGGTATCGAACTTCAGCGATCGAAGCGATGCCTCGTACATCTGCAAGCTCTCGTTTATCGTCTTGCGCGCAAAGGGCGCGGTGATCGTGACGGGGCCGTCCTGTGTCATCCGATTCAGTTTCAGCGGCGCGGCGTGAGGCCCGAGGTCGCGCGGGCTATAAAACAGAAGCGTGCTGGTGAGTGAATCACCGCCGTTCATATAGACGAAACCGCCGCCAACCCGCTCGTCAGCGACGGTCAGCTGGCAGACCCCCCGGTTTTTCTCGACGACACCGCTACGCTGGCCGTCAGTATGCTCGAGATAAACGACCCGTCCGTCCTGCGCATGTGCAGATTGGGTGAAACACACCGCAAAGAGGGCTAGAGCGAAGTTCAAGCGACGCATGGCTTTGATTCCTATGGTATATCGAAACGCCGGAACAATACAGCACGCCGCTCGCTTGCCCAATGACAACTCCCGTCATATTGCCGCACAATGGAAGCAGAATACGACGTCCTCGTCATCGGATCCGGCGCTGCCGGGCTAACCGCCGCGCTCGAACTGGCGACGCGCCTGCGTGTGCTGGTGCTGGCGAAAGGCTCGCTCACCGGCGGATCGACCGCATGGGCGCAGGGCGGGATCGCCGCCGTGCTCGATGCAGGCGACACCTTCGAGAACCATATCCGCGACACGATGGTTGCGGGCGCGGGGCTGAACGACCGCGAGGCGGTGGAATTCGTCATCACCCGCGCGCCTGAAAGCATCGACAGGCTGTGCGAGCTGGGCGTGCCGTTCAATCGCGAGTCTGGCGACCTCCATCTCACCCGCGAGGGCGGGCATTCGCATCGCCGTATCGTCCATGTCGACGACGCAACCGGCTGGGCGGTGCAGGAGGCGCTGCTCAAGGCGGCGGAGGCAAACCCCAATATCACCATGCTCGGCGGGCGCAGCGCGATCGACTTCATCACCGATCGCCACCGCGAGAAATTCTCTGCCGCGGGCCGCGTGTGGGGCGTCTATGCGCTCAACGAGGAAACCGGCCATGTCGAAAGCCACACCGCGCGCGCGACAGTGCTGGCCGCTGGCGGGGCAGGGCGCGTCTATCAATTCTCGACCGCGCCGCGCGGCGCGACCGGAGACGGCATTGCGATGGGCTGGCGTGCGGGGGCGCGCGTTTCCAACATGGAGATGATGCAGTTCCACCCGACCTGCCTCTACAATCTCGAGGTCAAAAACTTCCTCATCACCGAAGCCGTGCGCGGCGAAGGCGGGCGGCTGTTCAACCCCGTCACCGGCGAACGCTACATGGAAAAATACGACCCCGAGCGCATGGAGCTAGCCCCCCGCGACGTGGTCGCGCGCGCGAATGACGACCAGATCAAGCGCTATGGCCTCGATTACGTGCATCTCGACATCAGCCACCAGCCTGCCGACTTCGTGAAGGGGCACTTCCCGACCATTTACGAAAAGCTGATGGGCCTCGGCATCGACATGACCAAGGAGCCTATTCCGGTCGTGCCCGCGCAGCACTACACTTGCGGCGGTGTGGTGGTGGACCTCAATGCGCGCACCGATCTGCCGGGCCTGTGGGCGGCGGGCGAATGCACCGAAAGCGGCCTTCACGGCGCAAACCGGCTTGCTTCGAACTCGCTGCTCGAATGTTTCGTCTATGGCGAGGCGGCGGCGGACGATATCCTTGCGCGTTGGGACGAACTGGAGCCGGTGCCTGCAATCCTGCCGTGGGACGAAAGCCGCGTGACCGACTCCGACGAAGAGGTCGTCATCAAGCAGAACTGGACCGAAATCCGCCGCTTTATGTGGAACTATGTCGGCATCGTGCGCACCACCAAGCGACTCGAACGCGCCGCACACCGGATCGAACTGCTCAAGCAGGAGATCGAGGATTATTACGGCGCGTTCCGCGTGACGACCGACCTCATTGAACTGCGCAACCTGCTGCAAGCCGCAGAACTGATCGTGAAAAGCGCACTTCACCGCAAGGAAAGCCGCGGGCTGCACTACACGATGGATTATCCCGAAACCGATGAAGTGCCGAAGGATACGGTGCTGGTGCCGTGAGGCTGCCACTATTCTTTCTGACCGCGTCGCTGATGGGGTGTTCTGGGGGCGGACCGGACCACAGTGCGGCCATCTGCGTGGACCAATTCGACGATCATTATGCTATCGAGAAAGACTTCACCGACACATATGAGGGTCTCGGTTTTGAAGTTACCGAATACAAATACGGCATTGGCAACATTGCCGAGAAATTTTGGGGTCCAAAGGTAGGGGTGAGCTTTGAGCTTCGGCCAGCCTCCGGTCCCGAACGCCCAATGCTTGTTGTCGGTTGGTTAAGAACAAATGGCGACGATCAGGCGATTGTGAATTTCGAAGAGTTCTTCATCGAGAAGTGGGGTGGGTCTCCTGTATCTCCCGAAGGATACAGTTTTGAATTGTGCGATGAGAGCGCTGTGGGCTGATCATACAGCCTGACGCAAGGTAGAAGGCAATACTCCTGCAAGTTATGTTCAAAGCGATTTTTCTGGCCTCGTCGCTGACATTCGCTGCCACTTTCTCGGCTGGACCACTCACTGCGCAAGTCACTGACACTCCCACCCAGAACTCGATCGTCGTCACTGCGCAGCGCTCGGGCGCGCCGATGTGGACCATCGACACGCCCACCGGCACCGTCATCGTCGTGGGAGAGATAACCGCTGTGCCCAAGAGCACACCGTGGCAGCCCGACCGGCTGGAGGAAGCCACCGCCCAGGCCGATCGCGTCATCATCCGCGCGCGGCCCAAATTCTCCGCTGGCGATGTCTTTCGCCTGATCTTTCGCGGCGGGCGCATTATGAAGCTGCCCGATCGCAATGTCGCCGCCGACTATCTCGACACCGCCCAGCGCGCGCGCCTCGCGGCGCTCGAAGAGACATACGACATCGACTACGACCGCCGTTCGTTCCTGATGACCTCGTTCGACCTGCTCGCAAGGCGGCTCGATTTCGATGACGAGACGACCGACGATGCGACCGATGTGGTCAAGGATGCCGCCGACGATGCCGACTTGCCCGTCCTGCGTCCCGAGCGGTTTCGCGGTGAGGACCTGCTCGACAATCTCGCCGAGGCCGATCCGCGCGACCATATTCCCTGCCTCGAAGCGGCCATGAGCGCGACCGAGCAGGGCCAGGACATTATCGAGGCGCGCGGGCGCGCGTGGCGCACTTTCGATATTCCTGCGGTGATGGAAAACCCGCTCGAACAGGCGCTCGGCCAGTGCTGGCCTTGGGCGGACGAGGAGCTGGGCGAGGTGATCCGCGAACAATGGACCGGCATGATCGCCGATGCTTCCGCCGCGCAGGGCACGACGGTAGCCGTGGTGCCGCTGCGAGTGCTGGCGGAAAGCGACGGCGTGCTCGACCAGCTCACCGCCCGCGGCTTCACCATCAGCGGTCCCGACTGGCGCTAGGCGCGCGGCGCGCTTGATCTGGCGCGGTAAACCGGCTTTGGTTGCACCCGAAAACGCAATCGGGAGCCTGAAACATGCCGCATATCACCGCCAATGGCCTTGAGCTGTTCTATGACGAGAACGGCGACCGCGACAAAGAGACCATCCTGCTGGTGATGGGGCTGGGCGCACAGATGACGCTGTGGCCCGATGAATTCGTCGAGGCGCTGGTGGGCGAGGGCTATCATGTCGTGCGCTATGACAATCGCGACATTGGCCTGTCGGAAAAGTTCGAAGGCGCAAAGGCTCCCGGCATCAAGATGCAGATGCTGCGCAAGGTGATCCGCTGGCCTGCGAAGGTCCCTTACAGCCTTTCCGACATGGCCGACGACGGCGCGGCGCTGCTGGGTGCGCTCGGCATCGAAAAGGCGCATGTCGTCGGCGCGTCGATGGGCGGGATGATCGCGCAGCTGATGGCGGTCAATCACGGTGACAAATTGCACTCGCTCACCTCGATCATGTCGAGCACGGGCAATATGCGTCTGCCGCAGGCCGACAAGGTTGCAATGGACGCACTGACCGCGCCGATACCCTCGATGGAAGAGGAGGCGCTGATCCAGCACGGTCTGCACATTGCGCGCAGCATCGGCAGCCCGGGCTTCCCCTTTGACGAACAGCGCCAGCGCGAGCGGATCCTCACCAATATGCGCCGCAGCGTCTATCAGCCGGGGATGCAGCGCCAGCTTGCCGCGATCATCGACGACGGCGACCGCCGCGAGCGGCTGGCGCGGGTCGATGTGCCGACGCTGGTGCTGCACGGCGAGGCCGATCCGCTGGTGAAGCTTGCTGCTGGCAAGGACACCGCCGAGCATATTCAGGGCGCGAAGCTGGTGACGTTTCCGGGCTGGGGGCACGACATTCCGGCTGAACTGATTCGCCCGCTCTCGGACGAAATTACAGCCCATGCCAAGGCTGCCAGCACCCGAAAGCCGGTTGCCGCGTAAACGATTGCAAAGGCCGCCGAGCGCAACATTCTTGCCTCTGCCGAGGGGAATGATTCACGGCTTGATTCGAATGATTCAATCACCAAATTTTTCTTCACAGATTCATTTTGGGGCTTGCGGCTTGCGCGACTCAAGCTCTTCCCGCGCGTCGCGGCATGGCACAGGCCGGGCACGAACCTGCAAACGTCAGATTTAGGGTTAATCACCCGTTGACGCGGACTCGCCTCTGATTCATCATCTAGGGGTTCGGTTCGCGATGGACCCCCAAATCCTTGTGACTTCACCCCGCGCTGCTGGAGGCGCGATCAGGGAAGGAGTCACTTCAAAGAGGGGCAAATCGAGGCCGGATTTTGATGAGTCGGCGGAAAAGCCTGTGCGTTCTTTGGGGACAAACAGGGGGGAAGCTGTCGATGGACTGGTGCAGAACAGAATCGGAACAACGCTTCTTTTCCGCTAGAAGAAACAAGCAAGATTCGATTCGGTAGGACACGACGGGGCGACAATGGAATTCAAGGCAAGTGACGAAGTGCTGAGTGACGCAGCAACCGGGGATGCACCCGCAACTGTGACCGCACCGAATGGGACGAATGAGAAAGCCGTGAGCATGGACAAGTCCGACACCGGAAGCGAAGAGCTGATCGCTGCCAAGAGCGCCGAAGCGCTGGGCAAGGCGATGGCTGCTGCCGCCAAGCCCGACTCCGACAGCAAGAAGGTCAACGCCCGCCGTTTCGACGTGCAGATCGATGAAACGCGCGATGCGAACCTCACCGAATTCGGCAAGGAAACGCTGACCGACCGCTATCTGCTGCCCGGTGAAAAATATCAGGACCTGTTCGCCCGCGTCGCCGATGCCTATGCCGACGATGCCGAGCACGCACAGCGCCTCTACGACTACATCTCGAACCTGTGGTTCATGCCCGCGACCCCCGTTCTCTCGAACGGCGGCACCAATCGCGGCCTGCCGATCTCGTGCTATCTCAACTCGGTGTCCGACAGCCTCGAAGGCATCGTCAACACCTGGAACGAGAACGTATGGCTCGCCTCAAAGGGCGGCGGCATCGGCACCTATTGGGGCAATGTCCGCGGCATTGGCGAGCCGGTTGGCCTCAACGGCAAGACTAGCGGGATCGTGCCTTTCGTGCGCGTTATGGACTCGCTGACGCTGGCAATTTCGCAAGGCTCGCTGCGGCGCGGTTCGGCGGCTTGCTATCTCGACGTCAGCCACCCCGAGATCGAGGAATTCCTCGAAATCCGTAAGCCTTCAGGCGACTTCAACCGCAAGGCGCTGAACCTGCACCACGGCGTGCTGCTCACCGACGATTTCATGGAAGCGGTGCGCAATGGCGACGAGTTCGAGCTCAAATCGCCCAAGACCGGCGAAGTGCGCAGCACCGTCGATGCGCGTTCGCTGTTCCAGAAGCTGGTTGAAACCCGTCTTGCAACGGGCGAGCCCTATATCGTCTTCAACGACACCGTGAACCGCATGATGCCCAAGCATCATCGCGATCTGGGCCTCAAGGTTTCGACTTCGAACCTGTGCTCGGAAATCACCCTGCCGACCGGCATCGACCACCTCGGCAATGATCGCACTGCGGTCTGCTGCCTGTCTTCGCTGAACCTCGAAAAGTGGGACGAGTGGGCGACCGACAAGCAGTTCATCGAGGACGTGATGCGCTTCCTCGACAACGTGCTGCAGGACTATATCGACCGCGCGCCGGACGAAATGGCACGCGCCAAATACTCGGCCGAGCGCGAGCGTTCGGTGGGTCTGGGCGTGATGGGTTTCCACTCCTTCCTGCAGTCGAAGGGGCTTGGCTTTGAAAGCGCGATGGCCAAGGCGCTGAACCTCAAGATGTTCAAGCATATCCAGGCCAAGGCATCCGAAGCCTCGATGCTGCTTGCACAGGAGCGCGGACCTTGCCCCGATGCTGCCGAAATGGGCGCGATGGAGCGGTTCAGCTGCAAGATGGCAATCGCGCCGACCGCGTCGATCTCGATCATCTGCGGCGGCACCAGCGCCTGCATCGAGCCGATTCCGGCGAATATATACACCCACAAGACTTTGTCGGGCAGCTTCATCGTCAAGAACCCCTATCTGGAGAAGGTTCTCGACAAGAAGAGCAAGAATTCGACCAATGTGTGGAACTCGATCCTCGAACGCGGCGGCTCGGTCCAGCATCTCGACTTCCTCACCGAAGAGGAAAAGGCGAGCTTCAAGACCAGCTTCGAAATCGACCAGCGCTGGCTGCTCGAATTCGCTGCCGACCGTTCGCCTTACATCGATCAGGCGCAGTCGCTGAACCTGTTCATCCCTGCCGACGTCGACAAATGGGACCTGATGATGCTGCACTTCCAGGCGTGGGAGAAGGGCATCAAGTCGCTCTATTACCTCCGCTCGAAATCGGTTCAGCGCGCAGGCTTTGCCGGTGGGGTCGAGGCGGACAACACTGCCGATGCCGCGAAATTCGAGCTGATGGCAGGCGCCGAGCAGACAGACTACGAAGAATGCCTCAGCTGCCAGTAAGGCTTGGCCTGGCGCCGACGACAGAACCGAAAACGACACAAGCCGCGACAATTCGCGGCTTGTGTTCGTTTGGGCCTGTCAGCATTGCGCGGGACAGCGTCGTTAACCTCCTCTCCTAAGGGCTCCTCTTCATGCGCAAATGGCACCGCTGGCTTTCCGTGTTCTTCGGGGTCGTCCTGATGTTTGTCACTATCACCGGCCTCCTCCACTATGCGGTCGTGTGGTGGCCTGCCGCCGAAGCCGGTCCGCCGCCCGCACCGCCTGCCGGTTTCGAATGTCCCGATGGCTGGCGCTGCATCGCGCCTGCACCCGAAGGCAGCCCGCGCGGGATGCTTGGCCTGATCCACCACCTGCACTCGGGCGAAGAGCTTGGCCTGCTGGGCGAAATCATCGTGATGCTGTCGGGCCTCGCGCTCGCCTTTTTCACGATTTCGGGCCTGTGGATGTATTACCAGATGTGGCGCAACCGCACGCAACGCGGGCTCAAGCGCGGGGTGTTCTGGAACTGATCCCGGGGACGAAAAATCGCCCGATAGCTGACGCCTAACGCCCCGCGTCAAATGCGGCGGCGGAGGGGACGAAGGGCATCGCTTCGACCACTTCGACCCTGTTGCGACCTGCATTCTTGCCGCTGTAGAGCGCGGCATCGGCCATTTCGATCAATTCCTCGCGCGGGAAAAAGGCCGAGGCAGGCGCGATGGCGACCCCGATCGAGGCGGTGATCAGCGCACGCCCCTGATTACAATCGCGCGTGAGTGTGGACGAGACACTCGCACGCGCTTCTTCGGCCAGAGCGACAATCTGATCGGCTGTCTCGGCGCGGATTGCGGCGATGAACTCCTCGCCGCCATAGCGGGCGAAGATCGCGCCTCTTGCGTCGCACACCTGCTCCAGCGAACGCGCCACCAGTTGCAAGCACATATCGCCCGCCTGATGCCCGTGCATATCGTTGAAGGGTTTGAAATGATCGAGATCGATCATCATCAGGCCAATGCTTTTACCCTCGATCGCGCTCAAGTCGAACGCTTGTCCTTCCCGCGCAATCTCCTCCTGATAGCGCGTTTCGAAACAGCGGCGATTGGCAACGCCGGTAAGGGCATCGGTTTCGCTGAGATGGCGCAGCGACCTGTTCGCTTCGACCAGTTCCAGACCGACGAGACTGGTGCGCAGATTGAGCAGGAAATTGAGCCGCCGCAGCCGTTCGACCCGCGCCGCGATGGGCATGGTGGCAAAGGCGACGATGACCAGGACCGCGAGGTCACGGAAATGATCCTGGAGCATTGCTGTCCCACCCCAGGCGACCACTGCAAAGGTCATCGCGATCGCGGAGAAGTTGAAGATCGCCTGCCCGCGCAGGGAAAAAGGCAGGGTGATGTTGGAGATCGCGACCACCGTTGCTGTCGCCAGCAGATAGCGTGCAGCATCCGCCGCAGGCAGGTGCAGCGCCATATGCGCCAGCACCCCCATAAACGTCACCGCCCCTGCGCCCAGCGCAATTTTCAACACCGTGGTCCAACCCCGCGCGCCGGCATAAAGCCCGATCACTGTCACCGGGCCGGTGGTCAGCAGGCGCAGCAAAATGCCCTCTTTGACCATGCCGGGGTCGATCAGCATATCGACCGCAATCGTCGCAAAGCTCACGACGCAGCCGAGCACGAAGAGGAAAAAATATTCGTTGTAGAAAGTCTGCTCGCGCGCCTTTTCATACTTGGCGGCGAGATCCTTGGTGTAGTCGCGCAACCGCGCACCATCGCGCACGATCTTGTCGATCGCGGCGACGTCCAACTGTCCGGATTTGTCGAGTTCGATAGCCGCCACCGCAGCCTCGTCGACAAAACCGCCACCAGTGACGGAAACAGACACACCCATGACAGGAGCGACTAGGCGAGAGGGCTTAAATAGTGGTTATCACTAATATTGTTGCGCAATCGTGTTAATCATGACTGCACCGCGACCAGTGCTTTCTGGCGGTTTTGCTACAACGCCATCACACTCCAATAGACGGCATAGAACGCGGCCCATGCCAGCACGAAAACCGCCCAGACCTGACGCGCGCCGAAGCGGGCAACAAGGCGTGGTCCCGCCCAGCCGGAGACGAGCGCGACCAGCAGGAAACGCGGCAGGCGAGCGAGGGTCGAGGCGAGGACGAACAGCGCTAGCGTGTTCCAGCCCCCGCCCATCGTTCCGGCCGCAAAGGCGTAGAGCTTGTAAGGGACGCCCGAAAAACTTCCCGCCGCCATGCCCCGCGCACCGTTCTCATACCAGTCGTTGACCACTTGCAGGACCAGATCATCATCGATTCCGGGAACCAACCACATGACCGCGTGCACCATTGAAGGATCGCCGCGTGCCCACAGCCAGATGATCGAGCCACCCAATGCCGCAAACACCGCTGCGAGGCCTGCGCCGATCAGCGCCGGTTTCACGCCGCGGCGGATACCCAGCGCCATGATCGGCACATCGGCGACGATGAAGAACAGCGTCGCTTCGGCCAGCGCCCAGATTGCGATCAGCGCGAGCATTTACATGAACTGGATCGAGTAGAAACGCGCCGCGTGGAAGAAAACGGGTGCGGCAAAGCTGACCGAATCCATCCGGTCGAGCGCGCCGCCGTGCCCTTCGATCATCGTGCCCCAGTCCTTTGCGCCCAGCGAGCGTTTGACCGCCGACAGCACCAGCCCGCCGACAAAGCCCGCGATCACGATGATGAGCGAGAAGGCAAAGGCCTCGATCGGATTCCAGGGGGTGATCCACCAGAGCCCTGCGCCAATTGCAGACGCTGTAAGACCGCCGCCGATCAGTCCCTCCCATGTCTTGGCCGGCGAGACGCGCGGGGCGACCTTGTGCTTACCGAACAGCTTGCCGAACACATATTGCAGCACGTCCGACAGCTGCACCACGGTGATAAGGAAGAACAGCAGGAGGAACTTTTCCTCATAACCCGGAATATCCAGCATCAGCAGCGCGGGCGCATGGCTGATACAGAACACGGTGAGCATCAACGCCCACTGGATACGCGCGGTGCGCTGGAGGAAATCCGCCGTCTCGCCTTTCAGCACCGCCAGCACCGGCAGCAGCAGGAAGGCCCACACCGGAATGAGGATGGTGAGCATGGTGAGGTCGGTTGCGACCAGATAATATTGCAGCGGAATGAAGAGGTAGAAGGCGAATACGGTCGCTGTGTGATCTTCGCTGCGTGTCGGCGTGATCGATAGGAACTCGCGCAGGCAATAAAAGCTGACGAGGCCGAACAGCACAATGGTCACGGTCTTGCCGAAGACGAAGGCGACCGCGAAGATCGCGATCATCAACCACCACGCCTTGATCCGCGCATTGAGGTTGGCGACCGTGGCGATGCCGCCCTCCGAAGTGACGCGCCGCGAAAGCATGAAGCCAACGGTAGAGGCGACCAGCAGCAGCGCGAACACCCCGCCGAACAGCGTCATCATGGTCGGGCTTACAGAGAGATCAAACGGAAGGCTCATGCAGCGTCTCCATTGGCAAGCTCGATCACCGCTGCCTGTGCGCGGGCGAGGAATGTGGCTTTGTCTTCGTCATCGCCCAGCGCAATCGGCGTGCCGAAATGCGCGGCCGAGCTGATCGGGGCAGGGACCAGCGCGCCCTTGGGATAGGCGCGCGCGAGATTGGTGAGATAGACCGGCACCAACTCGGCCTGCGGATATTCTCTGGCGAGGTGATAGAGCCCCGCCTTGAACCCGCCGGGCAGCGCTTCGGCGCGGCGTGTCCCTTCGGGAAAGATGATCAGGGAGTCGCCTGTATCAAGCACCGCGCGCAAGGGCGCGAGCGGGTCTTTGCTGCCGCCCCGCTCGACCAGCACCGCGTTCAATACCCGCAGCGCAACGAACCGCTGCACCGCGCCCTTGCCCCAGTAATCCGCCGCCGCGACGGGGTGGGTCGAGCCGCG
The DNA here is from genome assembly GCA_038130205.1 of Erythrobacteraceae bacterium. Classification (GTDB taxonomy): domain Bacteria; phylum Pseudomonadota; class Alphaproteobacteria; order Sphingomonadales; family Sphingomonadaceae; genus Erythrobacter. Next base: position 10,937 of record JAYPMZ010000085.1, read on the forward strand.
CAGATAGGAGGGCATGGCGGCGCACAGGATGATCGTATCGAGATGGCTCGCATGGTTCGCAAAGTAGATGCGCTGCTGGGTCGAAGGCTCGCACCCGATCCAGCGCGGATGCCCGCCGACAAGAAAGCGCGTCGCGCCGAACAGTATCTCGGAGGCTAGACGCGAGATCATTTGGGATTGGCCTTGAGCAATTGCGCGATCCGCCACAGCCGGATGCAACAGGTGAGGGCGGCGCCAATGGTTATCTCGTAGAGCGCAATCAGCAGCGGTGCTGGTCCGGGTAGGCTGAACCCTTCGACTATCGAATTTCCATGGAACGGCATCAGCAGCGCTCCCAAGGTCAGCACGAACATGCGGTGCTGCTTTGCCATCGGGCCGACGAAATCCTGCGCAAATCCCAGCGATCCGCCGAGCGCGCGGATATAGGCTGTCCCGAAGGCAAGCACCGTCGCGCCATAGCCCAGCTCCGGCATTCCGCAGGCATAGCCCGCCGCGACCAGCAACAGCGCGTCTTCGGCGCGGTCGGGGGCTTCGTTATAAAGCGGACCCGTAGCCGAGCCCTTGCCCTGCTCGACCGCCACCAGCCCGTCGAGCATGTTGGCCAGCAAGCGCAGCTGGATACCCAAAGCTGCGCCCAGCCACAGCCAGCGCGAACCATCCGGCGCGGCAACAAACGCCCATGCGCCAAGGGCTGCAAAGCCGATCCCGATTACCGAAATCATATTGGGCGTCAGACCGCTGGCCGCCAGTCCGCGTGCCACTGCCTTGGCCCATCCGGCCCCCCGCGTCTTCAACGGACGCCTGTTCTCAACGCTCATTCCTGCGACCCCCAACTCCTTGATCCCATTAAAAACCTAGGACGGTTAAAATCGCATGACGAGTGCAAACACACCACAGCCCTCCGTCTGACTCACATTTTGCACGTTCTATCCCCAGCCCAGAGCCCATGCTTGCCTTCGTTTTCGGGTCATGATTCCCTATATGAGTCGTTCACGCTGATCAAAGGGACCACAAGATGTCGTTGCTCGAAGCCCGCAAGACCTACAAGCCGTTCGAATACCCCTGGGCCTACGAGTTCTGGAAACGTCAACAGCAGATCCACTGGATGCCCGAGGAAGTGCCGCTGGGCGAGGATTGCCGCGACTGGGCGCAGAAGATCAGCGACCATGAGCGCAATCTGCTCACGCAGATCTTCCGCTTCTTCACCCAGGCCGATGTCGAGGTGCAGGATTGCTACCACGACAAGTACGGCCGCGTGTTCAAGCCGACCGAGGTCAAGATGATGCTGACCGCGTTCAGCAACATGGAAACGGTCCACATCGCCGCTTATTCGCACCTGCTCGACACGATCGGCATGCCCGAAAGCGAATATGGCATGTTCCTCGAATATG
>JAYPMZ010000086.1:0-12283 GCA_038130205.1 Erythrobacteraceae bacterium
TGATCGGCGAGTTTCAGGCGCTCCAGCACCGCGCCGCGCATCTCTACAGCGAAGTCGAGATCGCCCGCGCTGCAACGATCAAGGCGCAGCAGCTGCTCGACGGCGGCTCCGAACGCGCCGAGCTGATGATCTCGGTTGCCAAGGCCAAGGTCGCCAAGGCCGCCGGCCTCGCGGTCAAGGAAGGCGTGCAGATGCACGGCGGTATCGGCATGACCGATGAATACGACATCGGCCTCTACATGAAGCGCGACCGTGCGCTCGCCGAGTTTCTCGGTGACGCCTATTTCCACGCCAATCGCGTCGCACAGCTGAGCGGATACTGAGGAGAGACCCACATGGACATTCAATCGCTTTTCGGCCTCGAAGGCCGCGTCGCTCTCGTCACCGGCGGTTCGCGCGGGATCGGCAAGATGATCGTCGAAGGCCTGCTCGCAGCAGGTGTTGCGCGGGTGTATATCTGCGCTCGCAAGAAGGAGCAGGTTGACGAAACCAGCGCCGAGCTGGGCGACAAGGTCATCGGCCTCGTCGCCGACCTCTCGCAGATGGACGGCATCAAGGCGCTTGCCGACGAGATCGCCCAGCGCGAGGACAAGCTCGACATCCTCGTCAACAACGCAGGCGCTGCCTGGGGCGAACCCTTCACCGAGTTCAGCGAAGCGGGCTGGCACCGCACGATGGACCTCAATGTGAAGACTCCGTTCTTCCTGACCCAGAAGCTCTACCCGCTGCTCAAGGCCGCGGGCACGGTTGATCGCCCGTCCAAGGTGCTGATGATTGCCTCGATCGACGGCATGAAGAGCAATCCGTGGCCGACCTATCCCTATCAGGCGTCGAAGGCCGGGCTGATCCACCTTACGCGCCGCATGGCGGCCGAACTCGCCAAGGACAACATCATCGTCAACGGTATCGGCCCGGGCGCATTCCCTAGCGAGATGAACCGCGCCGCGCGCGACAACGCCGAAGCCTCGGCCCGCGGCATCCCTTCGGGCCGCGTCGGTGTGACCGAGGATATGGCAGCGGGCGCGATTTACCTGCTGAGCCGCGCAGGCGACTATGTCGTCGGAACGACCATCCCGATCGACGGCGGCGTGGTCAACGCCAACATCGGCGCGGGCAACTTCGTCGATCCGTCGGGTCAGTAAGCCAAGGGTCAGGGGGCCTCGGTCGGGCCTCTCGTTCCCTACAGGATGGAACACATGGAACACTGCCCCGGAGCGAAAACCGGGGTGGTGTTCCAAAGGCATTTCCGGCCGTTCCGAACCTTGCCACGCCACCTGCCATGATGAAGCAGATTGGCGGCAAGTAGGAAAATCGCGGCTATCGCAAAGCGCTGCCGGACAGGGGCCTCAAGTGACGGCGAGGCTGCGCTTCCGGACGAGATCGAACAGCAATCGCAAGCCGGTGGGAACTTGCCGGCGGCTGGAATAATAGGCGAAGAAACCTTCTCCGGGCGAAGTCCAGCCCTCGAGCACCCGCACCAGCGCGCCGCTTTCCAGATCGGGCGCGAGCGAAGCGTCGGTGCCATAAATCACTCCGACCCCCTTGCGACCGAAAGCGCGGTTCGAGTGGCTCTCGTCCACGGTGAGCGGAGCCGGAGCCTCGATTTCGATGACTTCGCCCGCCTTTTCAAACTCCCACTTGTAGAGGTTTCCGTTGCCCAGCCGGATTCCCACGCAGCGATGATCGCGCAATTGATCGGGATGCGTCGGCATCCCGTGCTCGGCGATATACTCGGGCGCTGCGGCCGCTATCCAGTTGAAGTCGGGCGACAGGCGCTGCACCACCATGTCCTCGGGCACGGTCCCGCCATAACGGATTCCGGCGTCGAACCCGCTGCCGATGACGTCCATCATCTTATTCGTGACGCTGAGATCGATCGTCACCTCGGGGTATAGCTTCACGAATTCTGGCATGACCGGCTCGAGCAGCAACGGCACGGCATCTTCGAGCGCGTTGATCCTGATCCGGCCCGCGGGCGTGTCGCGCAACCTGTCGAGGCTGACCGATGCCTCGGTAATCTTGCGCAGCGGCTCTTCGATTGCCGCATACAGGTCTTCGCCGGCAGCTGTCAGCGTAACACTGCGGGTCGTGCGGTTGAGCAGCCGCACGCCGCGCCGTTCCTCCAGCGCGGACATTGCATGGCTGAGCGCAGAGGGGGTCACACCCATTTCCTGAGCGGCCTTGCGAAAGCTCAAGTGGCGGGCGATCGCCATGAAATAGGCAAAGTCGGAGAGGTCGGAACGATCGAGGCGCATCGTGCCTTATACCACTTTGATGAGCAGAGTTCATCACTTCATTGCGTGAAGCGCGGCTTATCGCTCTCAAAAACAATCCTATCTCATGAGTGTAAGCGGCGAGCCCTTCGCCGCACAGCAGATGGAGCACTCTATGCCAACCACTCGACAACCCCTCGCATTCGGGTTGGCTGCCCTGGCCTGTGCTTCGGTCTCGCAAGCACACGAAGGAACAAGCGCTATGGAAATCACCCGCAGTGAAGAAATGCAGACGGTCGAAGGCCCCGAAGAGAATTTCACCGGCAAGGCAACCATAACCGGCATGTTCCAACGTGAAGAGCCTTCGCGGCTGACCGGTGCAATCGTCCGCTTTGAGCCGGGCGCACGCACCGCATGGCACTCGCACCCGCTCGGCCAGACTTTGATCGTAACCGAAGGCGTGGGCTGGACACAGGTCAAAGGCGGCGACAAGATCGAATTCCACGAAGGCGACATCATGTGGTGCCCGAAGGACACCCCGCACTGGCACGGAGCAACCCCGCACGAAGCCATGACCCACATCGCTATCCAGGAATCGCTCGATGGCACGAACGTGACCTGGATGGAGAAGGTCACCGACGAGGAATATCTCGCCGGCTCGGATGACTGATCGCCATGCCTCACGTCATCGTCAAGCTGTGGCCGGGCCAGCCGGATGAAAGCATTCGCGATCTGAGCGACCGGATCCTCGAAAGCGTGACCGCAACGCTCGGATATTCGCAGGATTCGGTCTCGGTCGCGTTCGAGGAGGTCGCCCCGCAGGACTGGATGGAGCGCGTTTATGCGCCCGACATTGCAGCGCGTTGGCCCAGCCTTACTCAACGCCCCGGATACGGTCCGGGGCCGAACCCCAATGAACCCCTATCCTAAAAGGAATACCCTCATGATCCTCAACCAGACACGCACTCTCAACAATGGCACCGAAATTCCCGTTCTCGGGCTCGGCACTTGGATGATCGACGATGACAAGGCCGCGCAAGTCGTGCGCGATGCCGCTGCGGCGGGCTATCGCCACTTCGACACCGCGCAGGCCTATGGCAATGAACGCGGCGTGGGCGAAGGCGTGCGCAGCTGCGGCGTGGCGCGCGAAGAGCTGTTCGTGACGACCAAGCTCGCTGCCGAGATCAAATCGCTCGACGAAGCCCGTGAGGCAATCGACGGGTCACTCGAAACGATGGGGCTCGATTACATCGACATGATGATCATCCACAGCCCGCAGCCTTGGGAAGAGTTCCGCAAGGGCGATCATTTCTTTGAAGGCAATCTTGCCGCGTGGCAGGCACTCGAAGAGGCGCTCGAAGCCGGCAAATTGCGCGCAATCGGCGTGTCGAATTTCGAGCAGGCCGATCTCGACAACATCCTCGACAATGGCACGGTTGCGCCTGCGGTGAACCAGTTCCTAGCGCATATCAGCAACACCCCGTTCGAGCTGGTAGAATACACCCGCAGCAAGGGGATCGAGGTCGAGGCCTATTCGCCGCTGGGCCATGGCGAAATCTTGGACAATGCCGAAATCGCCGAAATGGCAGAACGCTACGAAGTGAGCGTCCCGCAGCTGGCGATCCGCTATTGCCTGCAAATGGGTTTTATCGCTCTGCCCAAAACGCAGACCGAGGCGCATATGCGCAGCAATGCAGATGTGGACTTCACGATCAGCGAGGAAGACATGGCAGCGCTCAAGGCTATTGAGCCGATCAAGGACTATGGCGAGGCGAGCGACTTCCCGGTCTACGGAGACAACGCCCGCGCGGCGTAAAGGCAACCGACGCAAAGCGGGCATCGATCTTCGAAGGATCGGTGCCCGTTTTTCGTTTGCGGCCTATCCCGTCAATTTTCGCGCCGGACCTGCATCGTAGGAGTTGCGCCGATGACGACTCGGCTCACCTTGCCGTCTCTGACGTTGTAGAGGACGTAGCGGTAGTCGTAGCCATCGCAGGCGTGGGTGATCGTGATCGAGGCCTCATTCGCGCTCATCCGGCCCGCGGGTTCGCACCCGTCAATATAGGCATAGAGCGCCTCAATGCCGAGTTTGGTATCCCAATCCGACCGGCTGACGACATGGAAATCTTCGGTAGCAAGACTGGCTATGTCAGCCCGATCAGAAGTCGCCAATTCGCCTTCGAACGCTGCGACAATAGGGAGCGCGGCGGTGACGTAGTTGCTCAGTTCCGCAATGCCCTCGCCGTCCGCATGCGCTTCATTCGCTGAGATGCACACGCTCGCGGCGAGCAGGCTTGTGCCGAAGGCCAATCGAGAGATCATTGGTCGGATACTCCTCTTCTGGCTGTCAGTCGCTTACTGAATGAGAGCCTCGACAACTAGACCTACCCCATCAACTCGCGCACGAACGGGATCAGCCCGGTCTGCCGTGTCCGCCGCATGCGCTCGGCGTCGAGCACTTCGCGCACGCGGGCGAAGCATTCCTCGACGTCGTCGTTGATCACCACATAGTCATATTCCGCCCAGTGGCTGATCTCTGCCCGTGCGCGCTCCATGCGGCTGTCGATCACTTCGGCGCTATCCTGCGCGCGCGCTTCGAGGCGGCGGCGCAGTTCGGGCAGGCTCGGCGGCAGGATGAAGACGCTGACGACATCCTGCTGGTCCTTTTGATACAGCTGCTGCGTGCCCTGCCAGTCGATGTCGAACAGGTAATCCTGCCCGCGCTTCAACCCGTCGCGGATCGCGCCCTTGGGCGTGCCGTAACGGTGGTTGAACACATGCGCCCATTCGTAGAAATCGTCTTCTTCGACCATACGGTCAAACTCTTCATCGGTGACGAAGTGGTAGTGCACACCGTCGATCTCGCCCGGACGCGGAGGGCGGGTGGTGGCCGAAACCGAAAGCGCGATTTCAGGGTCCGCTTCGAGCAGCATGCGCGACAGCGTCGTCTTGCCCGCACCCGAGGGCGAGGAGAGGATGAACAGGAGGCCCCGGCGGTGGAGCTTGTTGGCGGGAGGTGTAGTCGGCTGGCCCATAGGCCCCGTTGCAGCAAACAGGCCCCGAAAATCAAGGGCTGGCGGCGCTAATCGTCAGAACTGATCTTTGTCTTGGCCTTGGCGCTCGCTTTTTCGACGCGTTTGCGAGCCTTTGCGAACTTGCCGCGGTCATAAAGCGTCTTTGCAACCAGCCCGCCTGTCACCAGCATCAGACCGGGCAGCGATCGGGTTGCGACCTTGCTCGCGCCGTAGAGGCCGATGGTGGTCAGGATGGTGCGCCCGTCAAGAACTTCGCGGGCGTGTTCTTCGCTCTCAGCGCTCGCTTTGACTACGCGCTTGTCGACCGACTTGCGAAGCAGGCTGGTCGTGCCGCGGATCAGGATGTCCGCGATCAGCAGGTTGGTGGTCGGATTGTTGCTGGGCAGCGGCACGCGCTTGGCGACCGGCGTTTTGGCCGGCAGCTGAGTTTCGGCATCGTCTGATTTGCGCTTTGGCATAGGTCCCCCGAGGCTTGCGCCTATTTCTTGCGTCCGAAGTCGACTGTCACGACGTTCGAACCGTCATCGCCGCCGGTGTCGTCGCCGATTTCGGCGTCATTTTCGGCATCCTCGTGCGGCTCTGCTTCCATCTCGCCCGCCGCAGCCTGGAACTGGAGGCCGAAATCGACTGCCGGATCGACGAATGCGGTGATCGCGGCGAAGGGAATTTCGAGCTTTGCCGGGATCTGGTTGAACGACAGGCCGACGGTGAAGCCGTCCTCGCGCACTTCGAGGTCCCAGAACTTGTTCTGGAGGACTATCGTCATCTCGTCCGGGAAACGCTCTTTCAGATGCGCCGGGATCGAGACGCCCGCAGCGCCCGTCTTGAAGGTGATGTAGAAATGGTGGGTGCCCGGCAGCTCGCTGCCGCCACGCTGGATCTCGCCGAGCACGCGGCCGACGACGGCGCGCAGGGCTTCCTGCACGATTTCGTCATAAGGGATCAGGCTATCGGGCGTATCGTCGGTCATATGCGCTGATTCATCGCGAGCCGCGCGGCGCTGGTCAAGCGTTTCGTGAAGCCGGACGTGATTTGTCAGGCGGTTAGGGGCGATCTGTCGCACAGGCCGCTTGCGCCATGCGGTGCGGGGCGTATAGCGCGAAGCACTATGACTAGCCCCGCACGCACCGGAAGCGTAGAGCGCAAGACCGCCGAAACGACCATCGCCATTTCCGTCAATCTTGACGGAACAGGCACTTATGACGTTTCGACCGGCATCGGTTTTCTCGATCACATGGTCGAACAGTTTGCGAAACATTCGCTGATCGACGTGACGATGAAGGTCGAGGGCGATCTGCATGTCGATCAGCACCACACCACCGAGGATTCGGCGATTGCGCTGGGTCAGGCGATCACCGACGCGCTCGGCGACAAGGCGGGGATCGGGCGCTATGGCAGCGCCTATTCGCCGATGGACGAGACGCTGAGCCGCGTCGCACTCGACATCTCGGGGCGGCCGTTCTTCGTGTGGAATGCCAAGTTCACACAGGAAAAGCTGGGCGAATGGGACACCGAGCTGATCGAGCACTGGTTCCACTCGGTTTCGCAAAGCGCGGGTCTGACGCTGCATTGCGAGCTGCTTTACGGCACCAACAATCACCACATTTGCGAATCGCTCTACAAAGGCTTTGCGCGCGCCATGCGCATCGCGGTCGAACGCGACCCGCGCAAAGGTAGCGCGATCCCGAGCACCAAGGGGCAGCTCGGTGGGTGAGGTGGTGGCCCTCGTGGATTACGGCGCGGGCAATCTCCACTCTGTCCACAATGCGCTGAAGGCCGTGGGGGCCGATGTCTCGGTGACCGCCGATCCCAATGTGGTACGCGCAGCCGACCGCATCGTGCTCCCCGGCGTCGGCAGCTTCCGTGCCTGTGCCAAGGGGCTGAAGGACGTCCCCGGCATGGTCGAGGCGCTAACCGAGCGGGTCGAGCTTGGCGGCGCGCCTTTCCTCGGCATTTGCGTCGGCATGCAATTGCTCGCCACACGCGGGCTGGAGCATGGCACCACGCGCGGGCTGGGCTGGATTCCGGGCGAGGTGAAGCTGATCGAGCCGCATGATCCGGCGATCAAGGTTCCGCACATGGGCTGGAACGATGTCGCGGTGATGCCGCACGCGCGCGGCCATCAGGTGATTGAGGAGGGCGAGGCCTACTTCCTCCACTCCTACCACTTTATCGCCGATGACCCGCACCATGTCGCCGCCCTCACCGATCACGGCGAGGGCCTCGTCGCAGCAGTCGCGCGCGGCAATATTGCGGGCGTGCAATATCACCCCGAAAAGAGCCAGGCCTATGGCCTTGCAACCCTCGCACGTTTTCTGGAGTGGAAGCCTTGATTATCTTTCCTGCCATCGACCTCAAGGGCGGCGAAGTCGTGCGGCTGGCCGAGGGCGATATGGACCGCGCCACCATCTATGGCGACGATCCGGCCGCGCAGGCGATGATCTTTGCCGACGCGGGCGCCGAGCATCTTCACGTGGTCGATCTCGACGGCTCGTTCGCGGGCGAGGGGCGCAATGTGGAGGCGGTGAAGGCGATCATCGAGCGCTTCCCCGGCTATGTGCAACTGGGCGGCGGCATCCGCGATGCCAAGGCGGTCGAGGGCTGGTTCAACCTCGGCGTGGCGCGTGTGGTGATGGGCTCGGCCGCGCTCAAAGACCCCGAGTTCGTGAAAGACATGGCCCGCGAATGGGAAGGCGGCATCGTCGTCGCGGTTGACGCCAAGGACGGCATGGTCGCAACCGAGGGCTGGGCCGAGGTGTCCGACGTGCCCGTTGTCGATCTTGCGCGGCGGTTCGAGGATGCAGGCGTCGCCGCTCTGCTGTTCACCGACATTGGCCGCGACGGTCTGCTGAAGGGCGTGAACATCGACGCAACCGTGGACCTGGCGCAGCGGGTGGATATTCCCGTGATCGCCAGCGGCGGGGTGAAGGGGCTGTCCGACATCCACGTCCTCTCGCTTCAGGCGCATAACGGAATCGAGGGCGTGATTACGGGCCGCGCGCTCTATGAGGGCAAGCTCGACCTCGCGGCGGCTATCCAGATGGGCCAAAAAGCTGAGATGCGGCCGTGACTTTGTTCGCATTCAGTTTCGCACTTGCGGCCCTGTTTGCGTTTTTGGCGGTCAGGGATGTTCGCTTTCGAGAAATCGGCTTTGTATTCTTCTCCGTTCGACGTTTCGAGGCGCCAGTGATTTATTGGCTCTGCATCGTCGCTGAGGCATCATTTGCCTCACTGTGCGCTTTCATAGCGCTCGCGGCGTTTCTCTATCCTGCCGACTGCGACGAGAACGGCGTGTGCACGATCGAGATCAACACTGACCCGAGTGCCGATCCTTTCGCAACCGCAACCTGTCCCCCCGACGGTTGTCGGATGATCGCAACCGAGCCCATGCCCGAACCAGAGATATACCCATGACCGTCCGCATCCGCGTCATCCCCTGTCTCGACGTCGCCGACGGGCGCGTGGTGAAGGGCGTCAACTTCGTCGATCTCAAGGACGCAGGCGATCCGGTCGAGCAGGCGCGCGCCTATGATGCTGCGGGCGCAGACGAGCTATGCTTTCTCGATATCTCCGCCAGCCACGAAGGGCGCGGGACTTTGCTCGATATCGTCAAGCGCACGGCAGAAGTGTGCTTCATGCCGCTGACCGTCGGCGGCGGGGTGCGCAGCGTCGAGGATGCGCGTGCGCTGTTGCTCGCCGGAGCTGACAAGGTCGCGATCAATTCCGCAGCGGTGGCGCGGCCCGAACTGGTGGCGGAAATCGCGCAGAAATTCGGCAGTCAGTGCGTCGTGGCGAGTGTCGATGCGCGGCGCGTGGTCCCGACCATGGGCGAGGCGGCTCCCAAGTGGGAAATCTTCACCCACGGCGGCCGCAAACCCACGGGCATCGACGCGCTCGAATATGCGCAAAAGGTTGCCGAACTCGGCGCGGGCGAATTGCTCGTCACAAGCATGGACGGCGACGGGACACAAAAGGGTTATGACCTCGAACTGACGCGCGCGATTGCCGATGCCGTCAGCGTCCCCGTCGTCGCGAGCGGCGGTGTGGGGACGCTCGACCACTTGGTCGAAGGCGTGCGCGAAGGCCATGCGAGCGCGGTGCTCGCCGCCTCGATCTTTCACTTCGGGACCTATTCGATTGCCGAGGCGCACAAGGCCCTCCGAGACGCGGGCCTGCCCGCGCGAGGCATCTAAAGTGCGCGACGCGGGCTTGCCTGCACGCGGCGTATAGGCGACAGCGCAGCCATGAGCACTTTGCACCGCCTCGAAGCCACCATCGCCGCGCGCCGCGCTGCCTCGCCCGACGAAAGCTACGTCGCGAAATTGAACGCCAAGGGCCTGCCCAAGATCGCGCAGAAAGTGGGCGAAGAGGCAACCGAAGCGGTGATCGCGGCGCTCAGCGGCTCGAACGCAGAACTGGTCGGCGAGAGCGCCGATCTGCTGTTCCACCTGCTCGTGCTGCTTAATGCCAAGGGCGTGAGCCTCGACCATGTTCTCGCCGAACTCGACCGGCGTGAAGGGCTCTCGGGCCTTGAAGAAAAAGCCAGCCGAAAGGACGGATAATGCCCATCGACCCCACGCTGCCCTATGACGACAACAATATCTTCGCGAAGATCCTGCGCGGGGAAATTCCGTCAACCAAGGTTTACGAAGACGAATGGGCTTTTGCGTTTGAGGACATCAATCCGCAGGCCGAAGTGCACACGCTGGTGATCCCCAAGGGAAAATATGTCAGCTGGGACGATTTCAGCGCGAAGGCCTCGGCAGAGGAAATCGCCGGTTTCATCCGCGCCGTGGGCGAGGTTGCGCGGGCCAAGGGGCTGGTTGAACCGGGTTACCGGCTGATGGCGAATGTCGGCGCGCATGGCGGGCAGGAAGTGCCGCATCTACACGTCCATATCTTCGGCGGACAACCGCTCGGCCCGATGATCTGGCGTAAAGGCTAATCACAAGTCGTCGCACCGCTGACCTCATTCTGCCGCCGTTCATGTGACGGGCGACAATCGGCGCTTTGCAGGGATTCCGCTCTGCGCTAGGTGGCGTCCCTATATGGTAAATCCAGCTCCGAAATCGTTGAATTTGCCGGGCGGCGTGATCGAAGGCCCGCAGCACTTCTACGCCGTGCGGGTCTATTACGAGGACACCGACCTTTCGGGCATCGCCTACCACGCCAATTACCTCCGCTGGTTCGAGCGTGCGCGCAGCGATCTGGTGCGCATGCTCGGTATCGACCAGCGTGCCGAAATCGAGGCAGGGGCCGAAGGCGGCGCTTTCACCGTGTCGGAAATCAACCTGAAGTTTCTGCGCCCCGCGCGGCTGGACGATGATGTGGTGATCACCACCAGCTGCACCGAACTGGGCGCGGCCAGTTGCCGGATGCATCAGGTGGCGCGGCGGGGCGAGGACGCCTTGTGCGAGGCGTCGCTGCGCATCGGCTTTATCTCTCTCGACGGCCGCCCGCGTCGTCAACCGCGCGCATGGCGAGCCGCTTTCGAGACTTTCATGACGAGCCCCAAAAATGACAGGGATGACCAAGTAAGTGGGAATTGATCTTTTGACCGCTGCAGCCGCAACCGGGCCGACCAAACTCGACCCGATCGAGCTGTTTCTTGCTGCCGATATCGTGGTGCAGGCGGTGATCGTCGGGCTGATCCTTGCCAGTATCTGGACGTGGACGATCATTATCTCGTTCAATCTGCGCGTGGGCGGGCTGAAGAAGAAGTCCCACTATTACGAGCAGGAATTCTGGGAGAGCAAGGACCGCGAGGCGGTGCTGAGCAAGCGCGACCGCGCCGCCGTGCCTTCGGCGCGGGTTGCAGGGGCGGGCCTCGACGAATGGCGCAAATCGACCAAGACACAGCCGGTGGACCGCGCCGCGACGCGCGAACGCATCGGAGCGGCGATGGAAAGCCAGGTCGCTGCCGAGGCGGACGATCTTGCGGGCAAACTGAACTTCCTCGCCACCACCGGATCGGTCGCGCCGTTCGTCGGCCTGTTCGGTACGGTGTGGGGCATCATGAACAGCTTTTTCCAGATCGGCGCACAGCAAACCGCTTCGCTCGCGGTGGTTGCTCCCGGTATCGCAGAGGCGCTGTTTGCGACGGCAATAGGTCTGTTCGCCGCTATCCCGGCGGTGATTGCCTACAACCGTTTCTCGAACACGGTGAACCAGTACGAGGCCAAGCTGCAACGCTTCGCCGACAAGGTCCACGCTGGCCTTAGCCGCGAGCTGGATCGCGTATAATGGCCATGGGCCTCGCTTCTTCCTCGCGTCGCAGAGGCTCGCGCAGGACGCGCCGCGCGGCCATGGCGGAGATCAACGTCACGCCGCTGGTCGACGTGATGCTGGTGCTGCTGATCATCTTTATGGTGACGGTGACGCTGCCTGCTGTTGGCGTGCCGATTGAGCTGCCCGAAAGCCGCGCCAATCCGGTCGAGGAAGCGCCCACGCAGGTGACGATCAGCATCGATGCCGGTGGCCGCATCTATATCGAGAATGACGCTGTGCCCGTGGGCGGACTGCCCGATGCGCTTGCCGCACTCGACCGCGGCGGCGACGGCGAATTGCCGACGGTGATCCTGCGCGGTGACCGTTCGCTCGACTATGGCCGCGTGATGGCAGTGATGGGCGAATTGGGGCGTGCAGGCTTCACTTCGATCTCGCTGGTCACCGACGGTTCAGTTACTCCTCCATAATTCTGGCCGACGATGGGAGAGACCGCATTCCGCTCTGAAGATGGTATCGGCCTTGTCGCCGCGGTGGTGCTGCATGCGCTGTTGCTGGCAGCGCTCGCGATCTCGGTGTTCTTCGCGCCTGACCCTTTCGTGCCGCCCGAGCGGGTGGCGGTGAGCCTTGCGACCGAAGTCAGTCTTGAATCGACCGCGCCCGATCCCGTGCCCGAAAGCCGCGCCGCGATTGCGCCGACGCTTTCGGAGCTGCCCGCACCCGAAGCCGCCGACGAGCCGAGCACCGAGGCACCGCGCACGCAGGCAGCTCCGCCGCCGCCGCCTTCGCGGGCCGCCACCCGCCCGACGC
>JAYPMZ010000087.1:0-3870 GCA_038130205.1 Erythrobacteraceae bacterium
CGTTGCGTGGTACATGCTCCTTGTCGGATCGGTTGTCGCACTCGGCACCCAGCTGCCCAAACAGACAGCTCGACCCATGCGCCGGCCTGCGCTTCGGCAAGCGCCGAGACGACAAATGCCCCGGCGGATGCCGGGGGACCGATAGGCTTACTTCTTGTTTGGAATCAAATACCTGCAATGTCCGTAGAACTTTCTGTCATCATCGTCAGCTTCAACACACGTGAAATGACCCTGAGGGCGATCGAGACGCTCTATGAGCATGCATCGGACATCGCGATGCAGGTGATCGTGTGGGACAATGCCTCGAGCGACGGATCGGCAGAGGCGGTTGCTGAAGCATTTCCGCAGGTGGAACTCCATCATTGTCAGGACAATCTGGGCTTTGCGGCCGCGAACAACCGAGCTTCGGAATTTGCGACCGGAGAGTGGATATTGCTCCTGAATTCGGACACCGAAACGCTGCCCGGATCGATTCAGAACTTGCTGTCATTCGCAAAGGACCATCCCGAAGCCGGGATTGTCGGCGGTCGTACAATTTTCGGCGATGGTTCGCTCAATGCCACGTCCTGCTTCAACAGGATGACCGTCTGGAGCCTTCTCTGCTACGCGACCATGATCACGCGCTGGTTCCCCGAAAGTCCGCTTCTGAACCCGGAACGCAGCGTGTCGGGCAATATGGATCAAGTACAAAAGGTCGATATCGTCACCGGGTGTTTCTTCCTGCTGAAGACTGCTCTCTGGCGCGAAATGGGCGGATTCGATCTGCGCTATTTCATGTACGCCGAGGAAAGCGACATGTGTTTGCGAGCGGCGAAGATGGGCTATCGGCCTATGGTCACACCACATGCGACGATCATCCACCATGGCGGTGCATCAGCAGTCTCAAGCGGCAAAAAGCAGATCCAGAGCTACCGCGGAAAAGTCACCATCATTCGCGACCATTTCGGCAAAGTGGCTAAACCGCTCGGGCTTGCGCTGTTATGGCTGACTGCGTTCAATCGCCACGTCGCACATCGGTTGATCGGCCTCCTGCGTGGACGCAAAAGCGACCAGGCACAGATGTGGGAATCTGTATGGGAACAGCGCAAAGACTGGCTCCGCGGCTATTAAGCTACGCAGAAATCACCCCGGGGCGACGCGCCCAGATGACCGTTTCGAAACCATAGAGAGCCCATGTACCGGGCATCACTTTGCGTCGCAGCGCGCTAACTGGCTCGACCGCGACGCCGGTGGCAAACTTTACAGGGGGCCGGTACCGCTCAGTGCTGAATTCAATTTTTAGCCCGCCCTCTTCGAGCAAAGCGCATACTCGCTGGAAATCGGGTACGCGCTGATGGGTTGGGTCATCAAAGAAGTTGAGGCAGCCGCTGCGGCTCGGAAAAGTCTTCGAAGCAGCCGCGGGAAATGCCAGATAGAGCCTGCCTCCCGAAACCAGGGCGCCAGCCATTGCAGTCACCACTGCGTCCGGATCGTCGCAGTGTTCGAGGTTATGCGAACTTACGATACCGTCGAAGCGCGCACCTTGGCGCACAATTGCATCCGCGAAATCGCCGGGTTCGACGACATGATACTCATCGGCGTAAGAATTGGGATCGACCGGCTGGCGGCAATCGCCAACATCGATACCGACATAAAAAAGATCGGGGCGCAGCGATTTGAAGGCGCGCGGAGAGTCATTGCCGCAGCCGACGTCTAGCACCCTCGCGCCGTCCGGTAACTGGCTCAGAAAATTGTTGCGACCGCGCGGGTTCATAATTCGCTGTTTCGCCCACTGAACGAAGGTCGGGCTCGTTTTAGCGATGTTGCCTGCTGGCATCTGAGGCTCGTCCATATTGGTTCCTAGGCTGCTGTTACCCTTGAGGGTGGGGTGGCTGTGGCGTCAATCCGCGACTGGCAGGCATGCTCGAGGACTTTCCTGTATTGCGCCACGATCACCTCTCGCTTGTGCTGGTTGAAAGCGCCTTCGCTCGCGAGTGACTGCAGGTTTTGCTTCAGCCGGGTCTCGTTTGTAATGAGATATTCAAGTCCCGCCACGAGATCTGCTTGAGTGGAATGGTCCCAGGCATAGCCGATGGTGTCGTCGGGATAAATTCCATCGATCCCCCAACCGCGCGTGTGCAGCACGGGAAGGCCGCAGAGCAGAGCCTCTACAAACACCATCCCGAACGTTTCGCGCAACGTCGGCATCGCGAAGGCTGTGTAGCTGTTTAGCGTCATCTCGAACGCGCCTTGCGGCAAGGGGCCGTTGAGGCTGACGAAACCGCGCGCGCCGCGCGCCTCGATCATCGCGTCGATGTCGCACATGGTTTCTGCATTGCCACGGCCCCATATATCGAGCCGCGCATCCGCGTTCCGGCTGTGCAGTTCGACCATGGCATCAAGCAGGCCCTTGAGGTTCTTGCGCTTGTGCTGGTCGAGGTTGAACAGGGTCACAATCCGCGCCTCGCCGGTAACCGTCGGCGCGAGAATCTCTTCCTGTTTGACGATCGGCTGCATCACTTCGACCTTGGCCGGATCGACCCCGTAGTCGGCGATGAAGCGTTCGGCAGTCCAGGGTGCGCAGGGGAGAAGGCGAACCGCGTCCGCCATGATCGCTTGCCACTTGGCTGCCATGTCCTTGCGGGTATCGACGAACTTGATGTCGGTGTCGCCCCAGATGTTGGCGATGTATGGCACGCCCAGCGCGGTTGCGAGGCGATGCGTGACAAGTCCTTCGACCGATAGCTTGTGCGCGTGAAACAGGTCGGGCCGGATGTCTTTGCTGGCGAGGTCTGCCTTGATGAAATCGGCGACCTTGTTGAGCCGGTTTTCAAGCCGGAACCCTTTGGGCGGTGCGCCATAGGCGATCGCCGTGCGATCGGTTTGGAAGTCGATGGCGACGAGATTTTTCCGCCAGTTTGCCCGATTGAGCGAATAGACGACGTGGCGAAATCCGTCTGTGCTTTCGACGAAGCTGATCACGCCCTTGGTCTTTGCAGGGACGATCGGATCGGGATAATCGCAGCTGATGTGAACGATTGTCTTCATGCGTGCCACTGTCAGCCGAAAACCTTCAAATTGTTGCCGAAAAGGGAAGCGATACGATCAGGGACAGGCCGGACAAGTCCCTTGTTTCGCCATGCCCGGTTGGTATAGCCGCGGCTCCGAGACAATGAAAGACCCCAGAGACCAGCAAATGACGATGCTTGTAACAGGTGCTGCGGGTTTTCTTGGTAGCCAGCTCGTCGATGCATTGCTGGCACGCGGTGCAAGCGTTCTGGGAACCGACAATCTTTCGCGTGGGCGGCGCTCGAACCTTTCCGAAGCCTTGAGCAGCGACCGATTTCAATTCATCGAAGCCGAACTGGGCTTTCCAGAAACTCTGAACCCCGCGCTGGTTGAACGTGGCCCCTATGATGTCGTCTGGCATATGGCTGCCAATTCGGACATCGCTGCTGGTGGGGCAGACGAGACAATCGATTTTCGCGACACTTTCCAGACCACACGCAGCGTGCTTGCTCTTTGCCGGGAGACGGGATCGCGCCAGCTTGTGTTTGCGTCCACCTCGGCGGTCTATGGAGAGCACGAGGAAATTCTGCGCGAAGAAACCGGACCTTTGCTGCCGATCTCAAACTACGGAGCTATGAAGCTGGCTGCCGAAGCGGCGATCAGCGCGGCTGCGGAAAGCTATCTCGACAACGCATGGATCATGCGCTTTCCCAACGTGATTGGACCACGCGCCACCCATGGTGTGATCTATGATTTTTGCGAGAAGCTGCGAGGCGAACCCTCGGTTCTGACGGTTCTGGGCGATGGCTCGCAGAAGAAGCCATACCTCCATGCCAGCGAATTGATTGAGGCCATGCTCTTCATCGTCGATCACACCCGGCC
>JAYPMZ010000087.1:3880-9047 GCA_038130205.1 Erythrobacteraceae bacterium
CGATATCCGCCGACACCTCTACAATATCGGTCCCGAAGACGATGGCGTGCAGGTTCGCGAAATTGCGCGTGCGGTTACCCAAGCAGCAGGTGGAGCGGCGGAGATTGTCTATACCGGCGGCGATCGCGGCTGGGTCGGTGATGTCCCGCGCTTTGCCTATTCAACAGAGAAATTGCGGCAGCTGGGTTGGGACCCGAAGTTTTCGTCAATGGAAGCAATGAGGCGCGCAGTTATGGAATGCGCCAAGGAGTTCGAACTTTGCTGAAACAGGCAGTTATCCTTGCCGGCGGGATGGGCACGCGCCTCAAGGAAATTACAGGCGACCTGCCCAAGCCGCTTGCGCCCGTTGACGGCAGACCACTGCTGGACCGCCAGCTTGAGCTGCTGGCGCTCAACGGAATCACCGATGTTTGTTTGCTGTGCGGCTACCGTGCTGACGCCATTGCCGATTTTTGCGGAGATGGTTCACGCTGGGGGCTCAACGTCAAATGCGTAGTCGAAGAGCGTGCTCGTGGCACGGCCGGGGCAGTGCTCGATGCGATGGAATATCTCCAGGACCGCTTCTTTGTGCTCTACGGCGACGTGGTGGTCGACGTACATCTCGAAGCGATGGCTCGCGAGCATGAGGCCAAGGACCCCGATGCAACCCTGTTGGTCCACCCCAATGATCATCCCGCTGATTCCGACATTGTCGAGGTTGATGAGTCAGGTCTCGTGACCGCGATTCACGGCTATCCGCATCCGCCGGGCAAGGATTTGCCCAATCTTGTGAACGCCGGGCTCTATATCCTCGAGAAAGCTGCGCTAGAACAGCTCATCGAGCTGCCTGAGAAGCCCGACTTCGGTAAGCATGTGTTTGCCCGGATGGTAGAGCAAGGGATGCAGCTGTTCGGTTATCGCAGCCCCGAATATATCAAAGACGCTGGCACGCCCGAACGGCTCGAGAAAACCGGCGCGGACCTGCGCTCGGGGCGGGTGGCCGCACTTTCGCTACGAACCCGTGCACCGGCGGTTTTTCTCGATCGCGACGGGGTTCTGAACGAAGAAGTCAGCTACATCTCAGATCCTGATCAGGTGGTGCTGATTGATGGAGCAGCGGAAGCTTTGAAGCAGCTCAACCGCTCGCACTTTCGCTCTGTCATCATCACCAATCAGCCCGTAGTGGCACGAGGAGAAGCGACGGAACGCCAGCTTCAGAAAGTGCACAACCGGCTCGATACTTTGCTCGGTGCGCAGGGTGCCCATGTTGATGCGCTCTATTTTTGCCCTCATCATCCCGACAAGGGTTTCGATGGCGAGCGGTCCGATCTCAAATTCGCGTGCGATTGTCGCAAGCCCGAGCGTGGCATGATCGATGCGGCCGCAGCTGACCTCAATATCGATATTGGCGCGTCATGGTACATCGGCGATATGACGACTGATATCGAGCTGGCCAAGCGCTGCGGGATGCGGTCCGTACTGGTCGAAACAGGCTTTGGCGGTCGCGACAAGAAATACGACGCACAGCCGACGCATATCGCGCCGAGCATTCGCGAGGCTGTCGCTTTTATTCTCCAACACGGTGCCACGCACTGAGGTGGCACAACAATCTGCAAGCCCATATACTCGGCTGAGCGGCAGCGAGGTAACTAATCCATGATCATCAGCAAGACGCCCATGCGTCTCAGCTTTGTCGGCGGGGGTAGCGATTTGCCCTCCTACTACCGCGAACAGGGAGGTGCGGTGCTCAGCACCTCGATCGACAAGTTCGTATATGTGACCGTAAATACCCGCTTCGAAAAGGGCATCCGCCTGTCCTATTCGAAAACCGAAATCGTCGAGAATGCTGCCGATATCGAGCACGTTCTTGTCCGCGCAGGTCTCGAAAGGACCGGGATTAGCTCGGGAGTTGAAATCACGTCGATCGCCGACATTCCTTCACGCGGAAGCGGGATGGGTTCGTCGAGTTCGTTCACCGTCGGCCTGCTTCATGCGCTGTATGCCTACAACGGCAAATACGTCCCCCAGCTCGATCTCGGGCGCGAAGCTTGCGAGGTCGAAATCGATATCTGCGGCGAGCCGATCGGCAAACAGGACCAGTATGCTGCTGCGGTTGGTGGTCTCAATGTGATCGAGTTTCACAGCGATGACACCGTCACAGTATCTCCTGTGGTCGCACCGCCCGGCACGATCGAACAGGTCGAAGACGAAATGATCATGTACTACATAGGTGGCGACCGCTCGGCCTCGAAAATCCTTGAACAACAAGCAAAGGATGTCGGGGCGAGCATCGGCAAAAAGCAGGCGTTGCAGCAGATGGTCGGGCTGGTCTATGATCTGCGCAACGAGCTAGCCTGCGGCAATGCCCACAGCCTTGGTGAGATCCTCCATGCAAACTGGGAACTCAAGCGACAGCTCACTGGCGGCATTACCAACGCATTGATCGACGAAACCTATCAGACTGCCAGAGCGAACGGTGCGACCGGCGGCAAGCTGCTGGGTGCTGGTGGTGGGGGCTTTATGGTGTTTTCGGTACCAAGAGCAAAACAGCCGCAATTTCGTGATGCCATGTCGGGCTTGCGCGAAGTACCGTTCCGGTTTGACAAGGGCGGTTCAAGTATCGTGTTTTACCAGTCAGGCAAGCCTGTTACTGCGTAAGAAACAGGAGTTATCATTTTGCCCAGTTTCCCTTCGACCCAGTATGCGCAAGCCTCTGAATTTGCGGACAGCTACTTTGATCTGTTGGCCAAAGCGAGTGCGACGATCGATCGCGACGCCGTGGAGGAAGCGGCCCGGCTGATCGCAAGTGTCGCCGGTGCCGGAAAGCGCATCTATTCATGCGGGAATGGCGGGTCGGCGGCAATTGCTAACCATCTTGTGTGCGATTGCCTGAAGGGTGTCCGTTCGGACTCGACGATCAAACCGCAGGTCGTCAGTCTTTCGACCAACATCGAGACGATTACCGCGATCGGCAACGATATCGGCTATGATGAGATATTCCGCTACCAGCTTGAATCGCTCGGACAGCCTGGCGACCTTTTGATCACGATCAGTTCTTCAGGCGCCTCGCCGAACATTATCGCTGCAATCGAATGCGCGAAGGCGAATGGCATCGCCACTATCGCCATGACAGGTTTCAGCGGTGGCAAGTCGCGTGAGATGGCGGATGTCAGCCTGCACGTTGACGCTGACAATTATGGTGTGGTTGAAGATCTCCACCAGTCGATTATGCACTTGCTGGCTCAATACACGAGGCAGGCGCATATTTGCGACGCCTCAAAGCTACCCGAAATCAAATTCTGAAACTCGATCAGAACGCAAAGGGCCGCCACATCGCCAGCGGATGAGAAGCGGCTCGCTAGGGTCCGCGAAGTTTGCTAAGATATGAAGATTGGACGGCTTTCGGCCCCGCAACCGCGCGCGTCACGAAGAAAGCTGTCAACTGGGCTCCTGATACATCGCGTCATACTACCCATTGATGAGCACAGGGACATCCAATGCCCGCTCCTCACTCGGTGATTTCTCTCTCGCAAGGAGAGCGTCGAAATATGCGATTGTCCGGGTCAGCCCCTCTTTGAGTGGGGTGCGCGGAGCCCAATCGGGCAGTTTGCTCCGCGCAAGGTCAATGTCCGGCCGACGCTGCTTGGGATCGTCTTGAGGCAGGTCGCGGAAGACGATTCCCGATTTCGAGCCGGTTATTTCGAGCACTGTTTCAGCCAGTTCCAGCATCGAGAATTCTCCCGGATTGCCGAGATTGAGCGGTCCGGTAAAGCCGGGCTCGGTCGCCATGAATTTCACGAAGCCGTCGATGAGATCGTCGACATAGCAGAAGCTGCGGGTTTGCCTGCCATCGCCGAAAATCGTGATGTCGTCACCGTGCAGTGCCTGCATGATGAAGTTCGACACGACTCTTCCGTCTTGCGGGTGCATGCGCGGTCCATACGTGTTGAATATGCGCGCAACCTTGACGTCGAGCCCGTGTTGGCGGTGATAGTCGAAAAACAGGGTCTCGGCACACCGCTTGCCCTCGTCATAGCATGATCTTGGGCCGATGGGATTGACCTTGCCCCAATACGCTTCGGGCTGGGGGTGGATGTCCGGATCGCCATATACTTCGCTCGTCGAAGCCTGGAAGATCCGTGCACCGACACGTTTGGCGAGACCAAGCATGTTAATCGCGCCATGGACACTGGTCTTGGTCGTCTGGACGGGGTCATGCTGGTAATGGATCGGTGAGGCAGGGCAGGCGAGATTGTATATCTCTCCGACCTCGACGTAGAGCGGGAAGGTCACGTCGTGCCGCATCAGCTCGAATTGCGGATGGTCGAGCAGATGCACGACGTTTTCGCGTGTTCCGGTGAAGAAATTATCGGCACACAGCACGTTGGCGCCATCAGCGATCAACCGGTCGCACAGATGGGAACCGAGAAACCCCGCGCCTCCTGTGACGAGGATTGCTTTGCGTCCGTACATGACCTGTACTCCCTACTCAAAAGGCGCCCGCGCGGGTTTCGCGCAGACGCCAATCGAGTAGGAAAATCGACTAAAGCGGCCAAGGGCGGTGGCTTAGCTTTTGTCTCCATATTGGTAGTATTGGTACTGATAGGCGTAGTCCGAACCGGCCTCGAGCGCGCGATATTTTGTGAGCACGCCGCCGATGACGTTCGCGCCGACCGATTGCAGTCGCTTCAGCGCGGTCTTGGCCTGCGAGAAGCTTGTGCGGTTGGCTTCGATCACGAAGATCGTTGCGTCCACCATCTGTGCGATCTGTGGAGCGTCTGCGAGGCCCAAGACCGGACTGGTGTCGATCAGAACGAGCGAATAGTCCTCGCGCTGCTTGAGGATGAAGTCGCGGAAGCGGCGCGAAGAAACGAGTTCGACCGGGTTCGGCGGAATGCCCGCAACCGAGAGAATGTCGAGATTCTCGTGCACGCCTTCGATCAGTGCCTCTTCCATCGGGACGTGACCCAGCAAGACTTCGGCAATGCCAGCGTCTTTGCGTTCAATGTCGAGCAGCTTTACGATCGACGGTTTGCGAAGATCGGCGTCGATCAACAGCGTCTTGCGCCCGAGCCGTGCGAACAGCTCGGCCAAAATCAGCGCCGTGGTCGATTTGCCTTCCGAAGCTTGGCTCGAGGTGAGCTGCACCACCACTCCGTCGCGCGGAACGGCAAAGTCGATGGTGGAG
>JAYPMZ010000087.1:9057-11690 GCA_038130205.1 Erythrobacteraceae bacterium
AGGCGTAAGCTTCCATCAGCGAACTGAACTGGTTAGCTTCTTGCTGGTCGATGTCGTCCGACTTCACGTAAGGCGTTACACCCAGCACCGGCAAGCCAAGCCGATCTTCGAGATCTTCGGTGCGGCGGAACTGGTCGACGAAAATTTCGCGAACCAGCGCAAGACCGCCAGCCAGCGCAATGCCCAGCACCAACGCAACGATCATGTTGCGCAGGATGTCGGGCGATATCGGAGTATCCGGAATAACCGCGTTATCGAGGATGGTGATGGCACCCGATTGCACATTGGCTGCGGTGCTGATCGAGTTGTAGCGGTCAAGCAGTTGCGAGAGCTGCCCACGCAGCGCCTCAGCTTCGCGTTCCAGGCCGGTGTATTCGATCTTCTGGTCCTGTTCGACCAGCGCGTCCTGCGTTACGTTCGACAGTTCACCGGCAAGGGCAGCTTCCTGATTGCGCGCAATGATATATTCACTGCGGATTGCGGCTTTGATGTTCTGACCGGTCTGTTCGATCTGGCGATCAAGCAGTTCGATCCGCGCTTGCACATCGACGATCTCTGGGAATTGCTCGTTATAGCGCTGCCGCAGATTGGTCAGTTCGCCCTGTAGCGCCGCACGCTGGGTCACGAGGTTTTGAACCGCCGTATTGGTTTGCACTTCGGGGAGCTGCGCAGCCGGCACATTTGCGACCGCGCGCCAGCGTTGCTCAGCCGCAATGCGGGCGGCGCGTGCTTCCGCGACGGTCTGGTTGATACTCGACAGGTTCGAGCCGGTGATCGTCTGGCCGGTTTCGCCGTCCGATCCGGTGGTGGTGGGCGTAACGATTCCAAAGCTGCGGGCATAATCGTTCGCTGCGCGTTCGGTTTCGTCGAGCCGCTCGCGGACCTGTTCGATCTGTTCGAGCAGATATTCGCGTGCGTAAGTGTTGCTTTCGACGTTCCGGCGGGTGTCCGACTGCTGGTAGGCATCGGCATAGGCGTTGGCGATCTCCGCGGCGAGCGCGGGGTCTTCGGACATGAAGTTGATTGTGATGATCTGGCTATTGATCGGTACGTTCGCGTCCACGCCTTCTTGCAGCGCCGTGATGGCTAACCGCTTCTTGTCGTCGACCCAGTCTTCATCGCTGCGCTGGGGCGGCCGGCTCTCGTCGATCTGATTGCCCAAGAGCGCATTGCGGGTGCCCTCGCTGAGGTCGTTGGCGACGACTTCTGCAAGCTTGCGGCTCTCGATCACCGTGCCCTGCGTTTCCATGAACAGGTCGATCTCGTTGGACGAACCGATCGGTGTCGAAACGTCCTGACCTTCAACGATGAAGTTGCCCCAGGGCTGAATCCGCATCGAGGCGCTGGCCTGATAGATCGGAGTCGACAGCAACGTAATGATCAGACCAACCAGAAGCGCTGCGACGATAGATGCCGCGATCAGCCAGCGCTGGCGGAACAATGCCCCGCGAAGCCAGTCGGTGTTGAGCTGGAAGCCGGGTGCCGCTTGCTGTTCGGCAATTGCGCCAGGAAGGTAGCCATCAACCCAAATGTCGCCGCCGCGACCGGAGTCGGGGGATTCAATAATAGAACGGTCGTTCATGTTTCTCGATTCAGTTATTACTATCCAGCGCGTTCACGCCGATACTGGCAAACACACCGAATGCAGGAAGCGCCGTCAGCAGATCCTGCCAGAAGACCGACATGCCATCGGTGCCCACGACAACGCGGTCATTCGGTTCAAGAATCGGGTCAAGCATGGTGCCCTGCCTGACCTGACCGTAATCGAACTTGGCGATCATGATGCCATCGGGGCCTTCGCGGAAAACTGCAACCTGCTCGCTCTTGGCCGTGCGCAACAGACCGCCTGCCATGGCGACGGCTGACGACAGGCGCGAGCCAGGCTGGAATGCGAACACGCCTGACTGGTCAACTGCGCCTTCGACGGTGACGAGATGCGAGGCATATTCATTGATGTTCACCGACACTTGCGGCGTGCGCAGACCGACGGTCGCGAGACGCTGGGTGATTGCCTGTTCGAACTGCGCAGCGGTCATACCGGCAGCAGGAATCGAACCGAGCATCGGCATCGAGACATTGCCTTCAACCCCGATACGCACATTCTCCATGGAGAAGTCCGGCTCACGGAAGACGTTGATCGAAATCTGGTCCGAGGGACGCAGCAAATAGGTCTTGGACCGCATTTGCGAGTAACCTTGCTGGCCGAGATCGGCACGCGGCGTGCTAGAAGCCATGCCGATGACGGGTTCAGGGCTCGACGCGCACGCGCTCAGCGCAAGGATAGAAGCAGCGCTCAGGCCCGCTTTGAGGCTACCGAATTTGGGTAAGGTCACACATCCCTCCATTGTTAAGGGAAAGTGCTTAGACCGTCCCCTTTCGCAGCGCAACATGCTTGGGGCGCCTATTTGTCGCGCGCCATGTTGGGTGTAGGGCACGCCCCGGTGCGCAAGCTCCCATGCGAAACAATGCCTTACCGCACGCAGGCAACGGTGGGGCGTGATTTTACAACCGGGCTTGTCAGGTTGCTGCTTGTAGGCTTCGGCGGACCTCTTATCGTGCTGTCCCGTGTTGAAACATTTTTGTCTTGCACAGGGCAGACAGGCTATGCGCAAATGCTTAGTCGAGGGATTTTA
>JAYPMZ010000088.1:0-924 GCA_038130205.1 Erythrobacteraceae bacterium
CCGTCATGCTCGCCGGGTCCGATCCCGAACTGCTCGACGAGACCGCCGCCGCACTTGTCGAACAGATGCGCGGGCTCGATACGCTGGTCGCACCGCGCATCAGCGCCGACCTCAACCGGCCCGAGATCATCATCACCCCGCGCGAGCAGATCGCGGCAGAGCTGGGTGTGAGCACGATTGCACTCTCGCAGACGATCCGCATCGCAACGCTGGGTGAGATCGAACAGAATGCCGCGCGCTTCTCGCTTTCCGACCGCCAGATCCCGATCCGGGTCAAGCTGTCCGAAAGCTCGCGCAGCGATATGACCACGATCGAGAACCTGCCTGTGCCGACAGCTAGCGGCGGCACGGTGCCGCTCTCTCGCGTGGCCGAGATCAGCTTCGGTTCGGGGCCGACCGCCATTCAGCGCTACAACCAGAACCGCCGCGTGCTTGTCGGCGCCGACCTTGCCTCGGGCGTTATCAAGGGTGAGGCGCAGACCGAAATCGACGCGCTGCCGATCCTGCAAGACCTGCCCACCGGCGTGATCCGCGATGTGGTGGGCGAGGACGAATGGCAGGCGGAGCTTATCCAGAACCTGATCATCGCGATCATCGCGGGCGTCATGCTGGTGTTTGCCTGCCTGGTGCTGCTCTACAAGCGCCTGATGAGCCCGCTGGTCAATATGACCTCGCTGGCGCTTGCACCCCTGGGCGGCATCCTGCTGGTCTGGTTGTCTGGCTTTGCCCAGTCGATGCCGGTCTATATCGGTATCCTGCTGCTGCTCGGCATTGTCTCGAAGAACTCGATCCTGCTGATCGACTTCGCAATCGAGGAAATGGCGAAGGGCACGCGCAAATTCGATGCAATCATGGAAGCAGGCCACAAGCGTGCACAGCCGATCGTTATGACCACCGTTGCGATGACCGCAGGCATGGTGCCGG
>JAYPMZ010000088.1:934-2195 GCA_038130205.1 Erythrobacteraceae bacterium
CTCTCGCTTTCGGGCGACGGCGCATGGCGTCAGCCGATGGGCGTTGTCGTGATCGGCGGACTGATCATGTCCACCATGCTCACTCTGGTGATCGTCCCGGCAGGTTTCAGCCTTGCCGACGGGTTCGAGCGCCGCGTGGGTCCGTGGATGCGCAGCCGCCTGCTGACCTACAAGCCCGGCGACGATGGCAAGCCCGTTCCGCCCGCGGCCGAAGACGGCCCCGATATGCCTTATCCGGGACACGGCGGCGCTGTCGCCCAACCTGCTGCAACCCCTGCCACGCGTCTGCCGCCGGGAGCCGAGCCTGCCGAGTAACTGCACCTTTGCGTTGCATGGCATGATGCGCCCGACCTTTCCCGGTCGTGCAAAATCAGGCAGATAGGCGGCACGATGACAAGCAAGGTAAATCCCCCGGCCCTGACTTTCGGCGGCGAACCGCTGACCGCTGACCGTGCACGGCGCATGCGTTGGACGGCAACTGGCCTTCTCGCGGCCATGGCGGCGGTGTTTTTCTCGACCCATGCACTGGCCCAGACCGGCCATCCGGCATGGGCCTACGTCAACGCCTTTGCCGAAGCGGCGATGGTGGGCGGTTTGGCCGACTGGTTCGCGGTGACCGCGCTGTTCCGCCACCCGCTGGGCCTGCCGATCCCGCACACCGCGATCATCCCGTCGAACAAGGACCGCATCGCCGACACTATGGCGCAATTCCTGCGCGAGAATTTCCTCACCCCCGCCGTCGTCGCACGCCGCATGTCGGGGATGAACGTCGCGCGTGCGGTCGGCGATTTTCTGGTCGATCAGCCCGAGGGAGATGGTCCCGATAGCCGTTCGCGGATCACCGGCGGGGCGGCCGAACTGCTCGCCGAAGTGCTCGAATCGCTCGATCCCGAACGGCTTGGTGGACAGGTTCGCTCTGGCCTCGCCGCGCAACTCGCCAAGCTCGACATCTCGCCGCTCGCCGGACGTATGCTCGAAAATGCCATGGCCGACCGCCGGCATCAGCCGCTGATCGACGGCATCATCCGCTGGTCGGGACTGACGCTTGAGGACAATGAGGAGATGGTGCGCGACATCATCCGCAGCCGCGCCAACTCGGTGATGCGCTGGACCGGCCTCGACGAGCGGGTGTCATCAAGCGTGCTCGACGGCCTTTACAAGCTGCTCGCCGAAGTTCTGGTCGATCCCGACCACCCGCTGCGCTCCAAGGTGGAGGAAGGGCTGGAGAAGCTGGTCCACGATCTCCAGCACGACCCTGTCA
>JAYPMZ010000088.1:2205-3462 GCA_038130205.1 Erythrobacteraceae bacterium
GATCGAGAACCCGGCGGTCGCCGCATGGTGGCTCGGCGTGGGGGAGCGTATTCGCCAGTCGCTGATCCGCCGCGCGCGCGATCCCGAAAGCGGGCTGGGCGGCGAAATGCGCAAGAGCCTTGCCGACCTAGGCGCCGCGCTCAAGCAGGACGAGCGGCTACAGGTGCAGATCAACCGCTTCGCCCGCCGCACCATGGTCGGCATTGCGACCCGCTATGGCAGCGAGATTGTGACGCTGGTGTCCGAGACGGTGAAGCGCTGGGACGCCACCACCATCACCGGCCGCATCGAAAGCGCGGTGGGCCGCGACCTGCAATTCATCCGCATCAACGGCACGCTTGTGGGTGGGCTGGTGGGCATGACGCTGCATTTCATTACGACGTTCTTGTGAAGCTATGCAGGCTAAGAAGGGACGCAAAGGCTTCTAATTGGCCTCGTAAGTAACCTGCGTTCGATAGAGGCCGTAACGTGGTTGGCCGTCCGGCCCGATCGCAGGTTCAAATTCTGCAATCCGCAGCAGGGCGTAGCAAACATGGCCGTCGAATACTGCAGGGCGATCTGACTTGGCGACCTGACAAGCTGTTGCCCTTCCCTCGTCATCAACGGTCAATTGCACCGATACAGAACCGCCTTCCTCGTCGCGAAGCATCCGTTCTGGGTAGGTGCGAGCCATGACCTGCAAGAGCTGAGACTCGTTCTTTGGCTTGGGGGCTTCGACAATTTCCGCCAGTCCCTCTTCGTCGAGCTTCAATGCCGATACCAGATCGTTCACGCATGTGCGTAGAGCGTTGAATGGTTGCTCCATTGATCCCAGCTCAAGCCGGATCGGTTGCCGCAGTCCCCCTGTGAGGTTCAACTGCGTAATCGCGCGCTCGCGCTCGGGGCCGATGTTGACGACAGCGAACTCGCCCTGCTTCGCATCTTCGGGAACAGGTGCGAGGTGGATGCCATGCATCAGGATGAGCGGCGTGTCTTCGGGCCCGACCTTGCCGGTAAGAAAGCTCCGCTGTGTGCCGCCTTCTGCCGGTCCAAAGGCGACTTCCATCAGGTCGCCTCTTGTCCTGCCGACTGGCGCGCCGACCAGCATCAAATTGTAAAACGGGCTAGTGCCAGATTGTTCGACCTGAAGAGTGACTTCCCAGTCACCTTCGCTGAACACACGCGCGAGCGTGCACTTGTCTTTATCGTAATCGATGGCCCAATTCGAAGACGCATAAAGCGAAACCGGCTCACGTGCCGTGGCCGGCGAAGCAAAGC
>JAYPMZ010000088.1:3472-5197 GCA_038130205.1 Erythrobacteraceae bacterium
TGTTCAAGTAGCGCTCCCAAAAATCTATATAGAAAGCAAAGCTTCCCGCCATCACAGCGGCAAGCATTGTGGAGCAGAAGAAAGCGCGACTCATACAAAAACCTCCGCCGCGCAAGGTAGCGGGGCGGAGGTCTTTGACAAGCTTCAGTAATTCTGAAGGCTCGAAGGGATTACAACGCGTTGGTGAGTTCCGGAACCGCGTTGAACAGGTCTGCTACGAGGCCGATGTCGGCGACCTGGAAGATCGGTGCGTCTTCGTCCTTGTTGATGGCGATGATGGTCTTGGAATCCTTCATCCCTGCAAGGTGCTGGATCGCGCCCGAGATGCCGATGGCGATATAGACTTCCGGAGCGACGATCTTGCCGGTCTGGCCGACCTGATAATCGTTGGGGACATAGCCCGCATCGACCGCAGCGCGCGATGCGCCGACGCCTGCGCCGAGCTTGTCGGCGAGCGGCATGATGTACTGTTCGAAGGTTTCCGCGTCCTTGAGCGCACGGCCACCCGAAACGATCACCTTGGCGCTCGTCAGTTCGGGGCGTTCGCTCTTGGCGATTTCACGGCTGACGAAGCTCGAAGTGCCGGCATCGCCTGCACCGCTGACGTCTTCGACCGAAGCCGAGCCGCCTTCAGCTGCTGCCTTGTCGAAGGCAGTGCCGCGAACGGTGATCACCAGCTTGGCGTCCGAGCTTTCGACGGTCGCAATCGCGTTACCGGCGTAGATCGGGCGGGTGAAGGTCTTGGGGCCTTCGACCGAGATGATGTCCGAAAGCTGCATCACGTCGAGCATAGCGGCAACGCGCGGAGCGATGTTCTTGCCCGAAGTGGTCGCCGGAGCGAGCAGCGCGTCGTAATCGGCCATCAGACCGGCAACCAGCGGTGCCACGTTTTCGGCAAGACCGTTTTCGTAGGCGGCATCGTCAGCCTTGAGCACTTTCGAAACGCCCGCGATCTTCGCAGCAGCGTCAGCGGCAGCGCCGCAATTGCTGCCTGCGACCAGCGCGGTCACATCGCCCAGCTTTGCCGCAGCGGTTACCACGGCGAGGGTTGCGTCATTGACGCTCGAATTGTCGTGTTCGACCAGAACCAGAGTGTTCATGTCTATTCCTATCCTTTCCTGTCCGTGGGTTACGCGATGCCGAGCGCTTTGATCTTTTCGACCAGAGCGGCAACATCTTCGACCTTCTCACCGGCCTGACGGACGGGCGGTTCGGAAACATTGGTGGTGGTGAGACGCGGCGCAGTATCGACGCCGTAGTCACCGGGGGTCTTGGTATCGAGCGGCTTCTTCTTCGCCTTCATGATGTTCGGCAGCGAAGCGTAACGCGGCTCGTTCAGGCGAAGGTCGGTGGTGACGATGGCAGGCATGGTCAGCTTGACCGTTTCGAGGCCGCCGTCGATTTCACGTTTCACGACAACCGCGTCGCCGTCGAATTCGACGGTGTTGGCGAAGGTGCCCTGCGGGCGCTCCATAAGAGCAGCGAGCATCTGGCCGGTCTGGTTGCTGTCGTCCGAGATCGACTGCTTGCCGAGCATGACGAGGCCGGGGGCTTCTTCGTCGGCAATCGCCTTGAGGATCTTGGCAACCGCGAGCGGTTCGACTTCATCGTCGGTTTCGACGAGGATCGCGCGGTCAGCACCCATGGCGAGCGCGGTACGCAGCGTTTCCTGCGCCTTGGCCGGACCGACCGAGACGGCGATGATTTCTTCGGCCTTGCCGGCTT
>JAYPMZ010000088.1:5207-11588 GCA_038130205.1 Erythrobacteraceae bacterium
CTTCCTTGATGCGGATCGCTTCTTCGACAGCGATCTCGTCAAAGGGGTTCATGCTCATCTTGACGTTGGCAAGATCAACGCCCGAACCGTCGGCCTTGACCCGCGGCTTGACGTTGTAGTCGATCACCCGCTTGACGGGGACGAGAATCTTCATGGGGGTATCCTTCCTGTCGTTCTCTTCGTTCGAACTGTCGCGCACCAGCGCCTACCTTGCGTTTACGTAAGCGTCAAGTTGCGCGTCGTTCTCTCACGAGGGATATAGGTGCGTCTCGCGTGCTCGCTAGGTGATTTTATGACCGCGCGCTACAGTGGACCGCTCAGGGGGAGCACTATGGATAGGTTTTTTTATGCGTTTATTGCGGGTTTGACGCTTTTGGCAGCCCCGCTCGCCGCGCAAGAGACGCAGATAGGCGAGGACAATTTCGAATCGCCGCCCGCCACGCTGTCCGATCTCGACTGGCTGGTGGGTCAGTGGCACGGCACAGGGATCGGCGGTGCCCCCGCGACCGAGAGCTGGCTGCCGCCTACGGGTTCGACCATGGTCGGCACTTTCATCCAGCAGGGCGCTGATGGCGGGATACAGTTTACCGAACACATGTATCTGATGGAGGAGGAGGGCAGCCTCGTCCTCCGGCTCAAGCACTTCAACGCAGACCTGACGGGCTGGGAGGAAAAGGACGACATGGTCGCCTTCCGCCTGCTCGGGATCGAACCGTGCGCGGCCTATTTCCAGGCGCTGACGCTGCGGTGCGATGGCGAGGGCAAAATCCTGGTGGCGGTGCGGATGCAGAGCGAGGACGACAGCGTGCGAGAGCTGGTCTTTCGTTTCAAGAGCTTGAATTGAAAGCCGTTATCGGCTCTCAAGATCGTCGATGACCAGCACACCGCACAGCGTATCCGAAATTCTCGACATGCTCGAGGAGGCCGGCAGTTCCACCGAGAAGGTGAGTGTCGGCGATGTTGTCGAGAAATTCGGCGCCCGCTCCTATGCACCCTTGCTCATCGTGCCCGCGCTTGTCGGGATATCGCCCGTCGGCGGAATTCCGGGAGTGCCGACATTTCTGGCGGTCATAATTTTCCTGTTTGCCGTGCAAATGGCGTTCGGGCGCAGTCGCCTGTGGTTGCCCGGCATTATCGAAAACCGGGCGATCAAAGGCGAAAAGGTCGAAAAGTCAGCCGAAAAGCTGCGCCGACCCGCCAAATGGATCGACGCGCTTTTCAACGAACGCCTGAAACCGCTGGCCGGCAAGAAGGCGGCGCGCGTGGCAGCCGTCATCGTCGTGCTGCTGTGCATCGCCGTCCCGCCGCTCGAGCTGCTGCCGTTTGCCGTCATGCTGCCGATGGCCGTTATCGCGACCTTCGGCATTGCCCTTCTCGTGCGAGACGGGCTTATCATGCTGCTGGCTTTTCTGGGCAGCGGCGCGGTGGTCTATGTCGTGCTGACCCAGGTGGTGCTGGGACCAGGCGGCGGCTGATCAGGCCGCCTGCTTGACCTCGGCGACGATCTTCTTCGCCGCGTCACCCAGATCGTCTGCAGCGACGATCGGCAGGCCCGAATTGGCGAGGATTTCCTTGCCCGCTTCGACATTGGTGCCTTCGAGGCGGACCACCAGCGGAACCGAGAGGTTCACGTCCTTGGCCGCCTGAACGATACCGTTGGCGATAACGTCGCACTTCATGATCCCGCCGAAGATGTTGACGAGGATGCCCTCGACCGCCGGGTCCTTGAGAATGATCTTGAACGCCGCAGTCACCTTTTCGGTGGTCGCGCCGCCGCCGACGTCGAGGAAGTTGGCAGGGAATGCGCCGTTCAGCTTGATGATGTCCATCGTCGCCATGGCGAGGCCTGCGCCATTGACCATGCAACCGATGTTGCCGTCGAGCTTGATGTAAGCGAGATCGTATTCGCTAGCTTCGACTTCGGCGGGGTCTTCTTCGGTTTCGTCGCGCAGCGCTTCGATGTTCGCGTGGCGATAAAGCGCGTTCGAATCGAAGCTCATCTTCGCGTCGAGCACGGTGAGGTTGCCATCGACGGTTTCGACCAGCGGGTTGATTTCGAGCATCTCGCAATCGGTAGCGACGAAAGCATCGTAAAGCTGCTTCGCAAGCTTCTGCGCCTGCTTGTTGAGATCGCCCTTGAGCTTGAGCGCGAATGCCACTGCACGGCCGTGATGCGGCATGAAGCCCTGCGCGGGATCGACGCTGAAAGTGGTGATCAGTTCGGGCGTGTCATGCGCGACCGCTTCGATGTCCATGCCGCCTTCGGTCGAAACGACGAAAGCGACCTGGCCGGTGGCGCGATCGACCAGCAGCGAGAGGTAATATTCCTGTTCGATATCGACGCCGTCGGTGACGTAGAGGCGGTTGACCTGCTTGCCGGCATCGCCGGTCTGCACGGTCACGAGCGTGTTGCCGAGCATTTCCTTGGCATTGGCTCCGACTTCTTCAATCGACTTGGCGAGGCGCACACCGCCCTTGGCATCTGCGGGGAGTTCGGTGAACTTGCCCTTGCCGCGTCCGCCGGCGTGGATCTGCGCCTTGACCACGTAAAGCGGCCCGGGGAGCTTCTTCGCCGCTTCGACGGCTTCTTCAACGCTCAGCGCTGCGTGGCCCGCGGGTACCGCGATGCCGTGTTCCTTGAGAAGTTCCTTGGCCTGATATTCGTGGACGTTCATGAGCGAGTGATCCCTTTGACTGTATTTCCTGGGGGAGAGTGTCTTGCCACGCGCCTAAGCATGGATTGGCCCCCTTGAAAAGTGTCGAAGCTATCGTCACGGGTTGTCATCGCTGGAAACTAGCAAAATGATTAATCAAACAGCCTTTCAAGAGATCGTCCGCGAAGCCGGGCGAATCGCGTTTGCGCGATGGCCGGGTGCCGGACACCGGCTGGAAAGCTGGGACAAGACCCCTGGAAACCCGGTGAGCGAGGCCGATCTCGCAGTGGACGGCTTCCTCCAGCGCGAATTGGGGCGCTTGCTTCCGGCCGCCTCGTGGCTTTCCGAGGAGACCGCTGACGACAAGATTCGCACCAAGAGCGATCTCATCTGGCTGGTCGATCCGATCGACGGGACGCGCGATTTCGTGAACGGGCGGGCCGGATGGGCGGTCTCGGTGGCACTGATCCGGTCAGGCAAGCCGCTGATCGGAATGCTGGTCGCACCGGCTCGCGACGAGGAATGGTTCAGCTTTGCAGGGCAGGGCGCAACACTCAACGGCGTGCCGCTCAAAGCCAGCACGCGCACCGAATTTGCCGGAGCCCGCGTGCCGACCGACCAGTTGCCTGGCGCCGATTCGGACCTGGTTGCGGTCGAGAAGCCCAATTCCATCGCCCTTAGGATTGCAATGGTCGCCGATGACCGCGCCGATCTGCTGGTGACGCTGCGGTGGGGCTTTGAATGGGACATCGCCGCCGCGACGCTAATCGCGCGCGAGGCAGGGGCGCAGATCTCCGACGCTTTCGGCAATCCGCTCGCCTACAACAAGCACGACCCGCGCGATTTCGGCGTGCTCGTAAGCGCGCCGGGCATTCATACCGCCGCGGTGGAGCGTATCGCGGAACGCGCAAAAGCGCTGAAATAGGGCCGCACGGGCGCAGGCGGTCAAATAGACCCCTCAAACGAAAAGGGCGGCCCCGAAGGACCGCCCCGTTCACCGATTTAGCTTGTGATTACTGCGAGCGCGCAGAATTCACGTCATCTTCCGAAATCGGGATGATCTTGATCTCGACGCGGCGGTTGAGCGGCTCATTCACGCCGTCTGCGGTCTTCACGCGCAGATAGTCGTAGCTTTCGCCATAGCCGCGCGTTGCAAGGCGACCGCGAGCGACACCGCGGCTGGCGAGATAGTCCGCCACTGCCTGTGCGCGCTGTTCCGACAGGCGCTGGTTCAGAGCGTCCGAGCCGGTGGTGTCGGTGAAGCCGTACACGTCGATGAGGCTGTTGGGATAACGGATCAGGCTGTCTGCGACCGAGTTGAGCGAATCGTAGAAGCCGGGATTGATCGAAGCCGAGCCGCTGGCAAAGGTCACGCCATCGGGCAGACGCACGAGGATGGCGTCCTGATCGCCGACTTCCTCGACATCGACGCCGGTGCCCTGAAGCTCTTCGTCAAGCTCGCGGATCTGGTCGTCGAACTGCTTGCCGATCACGGCACCCGCGCTGCCGCCGATACCTGCGCCGATAATACGCGCGGTGTCACCGCCGATTGCGCCGCCCAGCAGATAGCCGAGCGTGCCACCGAGACCGGCACCGATGGCGGTGCGCGAAATCTTACGCTCTCCGGTGTTGGGGTCGGTAACGCAGGCGGTGGTCGTTCCCAGTAGCGCAAGTGCAGCGGTGCCCGTCATCATCATGCGAGTTATTTTCATTGTTATTCCTCCAGCATTGTAATCTCTATGATACCACCAACTGGTGATTGTTTCACGATTTCCAACGTTTGATCGCATGAGCGAGCCGTGTTTGCGACAGGATGAACGATTCTGTCGGTCAGGCAATTGTGCCGCAGGGACTGGCGCAACAGCATAATTGTGCTAGCGAAATCGGCGTGACACCCTTTCCCTGGCCAGACCTTTTCATCATCGCCGGACTGATCGTGCTCAATGGCGTGTTCGCCATGTCAGAGCTTGCGATCGTTTCAGCCAAGACCAGCACGCTCAGATCGCGGGCCGAAGCGGGCTCGCGTTAGGCGCGTATCGCGATTCGTCTGGCGGCAGAGCCGGGACGTTTTCTCTCGACCGTTCAGATCGGGATCACGCTGATCGGCATTATCGCGGGCGCCTATTCGGGCGCCAGCCTTGGTGGGCCGATGGGCGAGCGTCTGGCGGCGCTTGGCGTCCCCGAAGACATCTCCGCGCCTGCCGGTTTTGCGGTGGTTATCGCGATCACGACCTATTTCAGCGTTGTCATAGGCGAACTGGTGCCAAAACAGCTGGCGCTGCGTTCGGCGGTGGCGATTTCCATGGTGATGGCGCGCCCGATGGACTTGCTCGCGCGGATTGCAGCGCCTGCGGTCTGGGTGCTCGACAAATCCTCTGCCGGGATCATTTCGCTGTTCGGCATCCGCTCGCGCGGGCAGGCCTCGGTCACGGCGGACGAGTTGCAGATGATCTTTGCCGATGCGACCCGTTCGGGAGTGATCGAGCACGACCAGCACCAGATTCTGACCGGCGTTGTGCGTCTCGCCGAGCGTCCCGTGCGCGAATTGATGACACCGCGCACAGAGCTTGACTGGATCGACGCAGATGCGGGCCGCGAGCAAATTCTCGTGACTATCGGGGAAAGTCCGCACTCGCTGCTGCCTGTCGCAGAAGGCGCTCCTGACACGGTTCTCGGTATTGTGAAGGTCCGCGAAGTGTTGGCGCGGCTGGTCGCAGGCGAAGAGGTTTCGATCCGCGACATGATGCGCAAGGCCGAAGTGGTTCCCGACCAGCTTGACGCGATGGACGCGCTGCGGGTGCTGCAATCGGCCGATACCGCGATGGCGGTGGTGCATGACGAATACGGCCACTTCGAAGGCGTCGTCACCCCGGTCGACCTGCTTACCGCGATCGCGGGCAACTTCGCCAGCGACAAGGATCAGGGCGACACGCCGCAGATCATCGAATGCGAAGACGGATCGCTGCTGGTGTCGGGCGCGCTGTCGGCTGACGGGCTTGCCGACCGGCTGAGCCTGAGCTTTGCCGATAACCGCGAATTCGGGACGGCGGCAGGCTACGCGCTGTCGGTGATGAAGAAGCTGCCGCTCGAAGGCGAAAGCTTCACCGATCAGGGCTGGTGGTTCGAGATCGTCGACATGGACAACCGCCGCATCGACAAGATCCTGGTCAAACGGGTCGAAGAAGAGGCCGACGAAGAAGATTGATTATGCGCCGCCCATCCGGGCGATCGTCCTCGCTAGACGTCCTCCGCTCCGCTACGGACCCGCTGCGGGCGGCCAGTCGCCCCAGCGAACCCTGACGGGTCCGAACCATTCCAAGCTATGATGTCCGCGCCGAAACGGTTGCACAGCGACCGCAAGCGCGACCGCGCGCCCGCAGGTGCGTGAGCGCAGCGAACAACTGCACCGAGGAGAAGGCGCGGATGCGCCTTCGCAAATCAAAAGAAAGCGTTTCCGGGCTTTAGCCCGGAATAAGCGTCTGCGCGTTCTGGCCGTCACCTTCGGGTGCAGCGATGATGTCGCGGGTCACGCGGCCCTTGGCCACGGTGTTGGTGCCCGGATCGCCGATCTGCGAACGAATGCCGGGGACCGACGAGCCTGCGCGGTCGAGCGCGCTGGTTTCGATCGCGCTGCGCGGTGCCGGACCGCCGAACAGCGCTTCGAGAGCCTGTTCCGAAGCCGTGCCTTCAGCCGGACGCGGAGCGCCGGGGGCAGGCGGGGTCAGCG
>JAYPMZ010000089.1:0-8885 GCA_038130205.1 Erythrobacteraceae bacterium
GTTTGATATCCCTCCCGGCGTCGATACCGGCACGCGTATCCGGCTTTCGGGCAAAGGCGAGGCGGGCCAGCGCGGCGCGCCTCCGGGCGATCTCTACATCTTCGTCCATGTCAAACCGCATCCGCTGTTCGAGCGCGAAGGGACGACGCTGGCAACGCGTGTGCCGGTGAGCTTCACCACGGCAGCGCTCGGCGGAAGTGTCGAGATTCCCGACCTCGACGGGTCGACCAACACGGTCGATATTCCTGCCGGCATCCAATCGGGCAAGCAACTGCGCGTGCGCGGCGGCGGTATGCCTGTGCTGCAAGGGCGCGGACGCGGCGATCTGGTGGTTGAAATCAAGGTCGAAACCCCGACCAAACTCAACCGCAAGCAGAAGGAAATCCTCGAACAGTTCCGGGAAACCGAAACCGGCGAGGAATGCCCCGAAAGCCGCGATCCGTCCTTTCTCGCCTTCCTCGTCAAGTATCGCGAGAAACGCAGCACGCTTGGCATGGCTGACTGTGTCGGGAGCCAATCCGCCATCGACGGTCGAGGCGATCAGATCGATCATCCGTTCTGCACCGTGGAGACGGCCCCAAAGGTAATCGTTCTCGCGATAGGCGCGGCTGAAAAAGGCACCGAAGTTGTAGAACTCGATCCCGCGCAATGTCGCGCGCGTGCCGCCTTCACGGATCGAGCGGGCATCGTCTGGCGAAATACGGTCGATCTTCACCGGATTGTATTCGTCGAGTCCCTCGCTCTGTAGCAAGGGCAGCGTGGCGACATCGTAGAAGGGGAAGCCCAGATAGGTGAGCAGCATCCGGCGTTTCAGATTCTTGGGCATGGCAGCCAGCGCCTCTGCCAGCATCTGCTCCGCCTCCAGATCAACGGCGGGCAGCAGGCGTGCATGGCTCAGGAAATCGAGCACCGCGCCCGGGTCCTTGAGCACATTGTGCGCAAGTTTCTTGAAGCGTTCGCCCGTTTCTTCGCCAAGCATGGCATTGTCGTCGGCACGGCGATAGAGCGCGAGGATGGCGTAGATCTTCTCCCGCGCCAGATCGAGCGCATCATCGGGGATTTCGGGATCGACTTCCCAGTCGCGCGACAGCCGCCGCGCCAGCAACAGTAAGCGGCGCACGCGAAAGCCTATGTCATGCGAGCGGAAGAAGGCGATTGCTTCCATACTCGCCCCGCCGCTTTCCACAGTGAGGTCTTTCAGATTGCGCCGCTCCAGCTCCGCTCGGAAGGCGAACGCTATCGGGCCGCAATCTGCGAGGTTGAGTTCGGGTGCTGCCGCATGGGTCAGCGATGCGAGCCGCTCGATTATCGCGCTGAATTTGGTCTGCGCATACGCCCCGAAGGCATAACCCGCCCGCTCGGCCGCTGCCTGCTGCGCCTTGGCCCGCCAGCCTGCGAGCCGCCTGGGCGTGGGGCTGTCGAGGAAAAAGGTCATTCCGAACAGCTTTTCCACCGCGCGGTCGATCTCGGGCCTTAGCCCCATGATGATGCGGCGCAGGCGCTGGGCATCTTTCGAAAGCTGCTCGATGCGCTCCAGATCGTCACGGATGGGTTGTTCGCGCGGAATGGTGGAGAGCGAGCCGAAAATCGTGCCGAACCACCCGATTTCGCGCGCGTCTTCTTCGCCCGGCATGGTCCGGCGGTCGGGACGCGGCTCGATATAGACGAAGCGGCGATCCACCTCGCGCTGTGAAGAGCGGGCGGCAAGCGATTCCAGCGCCGCACCGAAGGGCTTGTTCACCAGCACCGAGCCGTCGATCAGCGCCACCTGTTCGACAGTGCCGTCACGCACATGGACGGGCATGATCCGTGAAAGGAAGCTGCCTCGGGTCGCCCAATGGCGCCCTTCCTGCTTTGCCAGCCTGTCGATTTCCGACAGCACCAGCGGCGGGAAAGCGCCGGGAAAGCTTGCCGTTGCGCGTGCAGCCAGCACCAGTTCGAGCGGATCGGCGAGCGTCTGTCCCGGTATCTCTGTCGCAGATGCGCGGAACGCAATCGGCATGCGATGCTCGGTTTCCTCCACCACAGGGGGGGAATTGAGCCGCAGCATTTCGGCATGGCCGCGGAAATCGGTTGCGGTCACGAACAGGTCGATGGGGTGGTTCGGTGGCAGCAGCGGTTCACCTTCGGGTGCGTTCGCCATGCTCATCAACGCCTCGTAGAGCATCCCTGAAAAGCGATCGCCCGAGAACGGTGGGCTGAACCAGCGACCGCGCACAAAGCGCGAAACCTTGGAGCGCACCTCGTTGCGGGTTTCGGGCGAGACGCTTTCGCTCACCGCATTGCCGGGTCGGTTGAGGAACCAGTTGGCGATCGGCTGCGCCCAAATCTTGGCATAGCGCCACATGGGTTCTGCATCGGGATCGGTCAGCCGGCTGACATCGGCATTTTCGAGCCACAGATCGGTCAACGGCTCGAGCGACTGCCCCGAATGGACCGCTTGGGCAAGAAACACCGCGTTGATCCCCCCAGCGCTCGCTCCGGTAAGGATATCAGGCAACACACGCAGCCGCACCTGCTGTTCGCGCTCTATAGAATTGAGCAAATCGCGATAGACACCCGCCACCCCGCCGGGTGGCGTTTCGCCGGCCTTTGCGTGGTAGGCGCGGCTTGCGCGGGCGAGGTGCCAGACCTCCTTGGTGACGCCGTGCATATAGACTGCAAGGCTAACACCTCCATAGCAGACGAGGGCAAGGCGGAGTTCCTTCTGGCGCATCGCACGCTTCCTTACGTGGATAGCGGGCAAAGGCAATTGCGTTCTGCAAATGTTCTGGTTACAGAATCATCCATGGCGAAGACAAAACGGCAATATGTTTGCGCAAATTGCGGCACGACCAGCGCCCGCTGGCAGGGACAATGCGGCGATTGCGGAGAGTGGAACACGCTCACCGAAGACGCTCCCGCGACAGTGTTTTCGCAAAAGCATGATCTCTCGCGCGGAGGCCGAGGGATCGAGTTTGTGCCGCTCAACCGTCCGGCTGAATTGCCGATCCGCAAATCGACGGGCCTTGCCGAATTCGACCGCGCTTTGGGCGGTGGGATCGTGCCCGGATCGGCGGTGCTGATGGGCGGCGACCCCGGTATCGGCAAATCGACGCTTTTGCTTCAGACCGCTGCCACCATAGCGCGGGGCGGCAACGATGTCGTTTACGTCAGCGGCGAAGAGGCAGCGGGACAAGTTCGCTTGCGGGCACAGCGACTGGGGGTGGCGGATGCTCCGATACGGCTCGCCTCGGAGACTTCGGTGCGCGATATTCTCACGACCTTGGGGCAGGGTGAACCGCCCGCTCTGCTGGTGATCGATTCCATCCAGACCATGCATTCGGACACGATCGAGGGCGCTCCCGGCACGGTCAGTCAGGTGCGCGGCTGCGCGCTTGAGCTGATCCGCTATGCCAAGGCTTCGGGCTGCGCGCTGGTGCTGGTCGGGCACGTTACCAAGGATGGCAATATCGCCGGCCCTCGCGTGCTCGAACATATGGTCGATGTGGTGATGAGCTTCGAAGGCGAACGCTCACACCAGTATCGTATTCTACGCGCACTGAATAACCGCTTTGGTGCCGTCGATGAGATCGGTGTCTTTTCGATGGCGAGCGAAGGGTTGGAGGAAGTGTCCAATCCCTCCATGCTATTCCTTTCGGGCCGCGATGCGCCGCTGGCCGGTAGCGCCGTGTTCCCCGCACTCGAAGGGACGCGGCCTGTGCTGGTCGAAATCCAGGCACTGATCGTGCGGCTGCAATCGGGCGCGACCCCGCGCCGCGCCGTCGTCGGATGGGACAGCGGCAGGCTCGCCATGTTGCTGGCGGTGCTGGAATCTCGCTGCGGGCTCAACTTCTCTTCGGCGGAAGTCTATCTCAATATCGCAGGAGGCTATCGGCTGTCCGATCCGGCTGCCGATCTGGCGGTGGCCGCCGCGTTGGTTTCGGCATTGGCCGACAAGCCTTTGCCCGACAAAAGCGCGTGGTTCGGCGAAGTGTCGCTCGCGGGAGAGATTCGCCCGGTCGCCCACGCGGGACTGCGATTGCGCGAGGCAGGCAAGCTTGGTTTCACGCGCGGATACGGCCCATCGGACGCGAAGAACAACTCATCGACGGTTGAATACCGCGGGCTGGGACAACTCGCCAACCTCGTTGACCAGGTGGTAGGCAGCGCATAACCAAAAGCAGAGTTATGACGCTGCTTGATATCATTGTCCTATTTGTTGTCGCGGTTGCGGCAATCGGCGGGTTTCTGCGCGGGTTGGTGCAGGAAGTGCTCAGCCTTGCGGCGTGGATTCTGGCAGCTTTCTCCGTCCATTATCTGCACCCCTCGCTGACCGAATTTTTGCGCAACTATTACGATGCGGAACCGGCGACGCCGATCCTCGCCTTCGCGATCCTGCTGCTGATCCCCTATGCCGCCATGCGCGTCATCGCGAGCAATGTGGGTGAAGCGTCGCGTGGATCAATCCTCGGCCCGATCGATCGCGTGCTAGGCTTTGGCTTCGGCGCGGTGAAGGGGGCGCTGATCGTGGTCTTTGCTTTCTCGATCATGGTGCTCGGCTTCGATACGGTGTGGGGCTACAAGGGCCGCCCCGACTGGATCACGCAGGCCCGCGTCTATCCTGCGACCGATGCCTTTTCGCGCGAGCTGGTGATCCTGATCGCCGAACGCCGCGCAAGACTTCGCGGCCAGCAAGAAGCCGCAGACGAGGAATGACCGCGCAATCGGGCGCAGGCTCCGCGAAACTCTACACTCCGCAACTGCTCGGCCTGTCTTCGCAATTGGCGGGTTTCCCGCTTGCTGGGGAATTCCAGCACAGCGCCGAAGCCCGTTCGCGCACCTGCGGAAGCACCATTACTGTCGGTCTCGATCTCGGCGAAGATGGCGCCGTCACCCGCATCGGCATGCAAGTCACCGCCTGCGCCGTGGGCCAGAGTTCAGCCGCAGTGCTCGCACAGGACGCGCAAGGCCGAACCGCCAGATGTTTCGCGGCCATGCTTGCGAAAATCGAGGCGTGGCTCGCAGGCGAGGGTCCGCTTCCCGATTGGCCCGGTTTCGACGCGCTTGAGCCAGCCTTGCCCCACAAGGGCCGGCACGATGCCTTGCTGTTGCCGTGGAAGGCCGTGAGCGAGGCGCTTTCCTCTCCCGAGACGGCACGCTAAGGCCGTAGGCTCAGGGAACGGGCCGGGGAGCCCGACAGGGACAGGATAACGGGGAAAACGCGTCATGGCAGAAGCACAGGCGCTCGCGGATCGCGAGCCGACAGCGAAGGAAATCCGGCTGGTCGTCGGCGCATCGAGCGCAGGGACGATCTTCGAGTGGTATGATTTCTTCATCTACGGAACGCTGTTCGCGCTGATCGGCAACGCCTTTTTCCCGACCGAGAACGAAACGCTCAAAATTCTTTATGTCTGGGCCGGTTTTGCGATCGGTTTCGCTTTCCGCCCGCTGGGTGCGATCCTGTTCGGATTTCTCGGCGACAGGCTGGGGCGCAAATACACCTTTCTCGTCACCGTCACGTTGATGGGCATTGCGACCGCTGGCGTCGGCCTCGTGCCGTCTGCGGCGTCAATCGGCGGATGGGCGCCCGCTATCGTCATCCTCCTGCGCATCGTTCAGGGTTTGGCGCTCGGCGGCGAATATGGCGGCGCGGCGATCTATGTCGCCGAGCACGCTCCGCCCGAAAAGCGCGGTTTTTACACCAGCTTTATTCAGGCCAGCGTCGTCGGCGGATTTGTTCTTTCGATCGTCGTGGTCCTCGGTTGCCGCTTCCTGATCCCCGAAGAAGCCTTCAACGACTGGGGCTGGCGCGTGCCGTTCCTGCTGTCGGTTGTGCTGCTGGGCATTTCGCTTTGGATGCGGCTCAAGCTGTCCGAAAGCCCGGTGTTTCAGGCCATGAAGGAAGCGGGTGAGACGGCAGGCAACCCCTTCGTCGAAAGCTTCACCTATCCCGGCAACAAGAAGCGCATCTTCATCGCACTTTTCGGTGTAGCCGGTATCCTGACGACGATCTGGTACAGCGCTTTCTTCTCGACCCTATCGTTCTTGCAACGCGACATGCGGCTCGATGAGCTTACCGTCGAAGTGACCATGCTGATCGCCGGTGTGATCTCGATGTCGTTTTATATCATGGTCGGCAAATGGTCCGACCGGATCGGGCGCAAGAAACCTATCATCATCGGCGCACTGGCGACCTTGGCGCTGCTGTTCCCGGTGTTCTGGGGTATGGGCGCACTTGCCAATCCGGGCCTTGCGGAAGCAGCCGAACGCACGCCGGTGGTTGTGACCGGCGAACAATGCGTCACCGATCCTTTCGCCGACCTGTTCGGCCGCGAGCAGAGCGATTGCGGCAAAGTGCTCGGCACGCTGATTGCGAGCGGTGTCGCATACTCGGTTGAAGAGGGCGGAACGCTGGGTGTGACCGTGGGCGGCGATCCAGTTGCGATGGGTGGTGATTGGCTGACCAGCGTCCCGGCGCGCACCGAAGGGTTGCAAGGCGCGCTGAGCGAGGCCGGTTTCGATTTCACCCGTCAGGTTCCGCCGCTTGCCAATCTGGTTGGCATCATCGGCCTCCTGCTGGTGATCGGTGTGTTGTCGGCGCTTACCTATGGCTCGGTCGCGGCGCTGCTGTCCGAGATGTTCCCGCCGCATATCCGCTATTCCTCGATGTCCATTCCCTACCACATTGGCGCGGGCTATCTCGGCGGTTTTCTGCCGCTGATCTCGGGCATCATTGTTGCCAGCACGGGCAATGTCTATTCGGGCCTGTGGTACACTTGGGCCGTGGTTGCGTTCGGCGTGATCGTCGCGTGGTTCGGCCTGAAGGATGGGCCGCCCACTGATTTTGCAGACGATGAAAACACCTGAACCCACGCTTCGCCTGACCATTGATGCAGATGCGCTGGCCGCAAACTGGCGCGCTCTCGATGAGTTGTCCGGGGCTGCTGCGGCAGGCGCTGCGGTAAAGGCCGATTGCTACGGGCTGGGGGTGGACAACTGCGTGCCCGTTTTGCGCGATGCCGGAGCGCGGCAGTTCTTCGTCGCGCATTGGAGCGAAGTGGCCGCGGTTGCACGCCACGTGCCCTCCGAACAGATCGCCGTGCTGCATGGGCCGGTGCGCGATGACGAGGCGGCCTATGCGATCGAGAGCGGGGTCCGGCCCGTTATCAATTCGCTCGAACAGGCGCGGCGCTGGAACGCGATTGGCGGCGGAGCCTGCCACCTGATGATCGACACCGGCATCAACCGGCTCGGCGTCGCACCATCCGAACTGGGCGATCCTGCAATTGCTGCGCTTGGCGTCGATATGTTGTTGAGCCATCTTGCCAGCGCAGACGAGGACGACCCGACAAATGCGGTGCAATTGGCCGCGTTTCGCGAATGCCTCCCGATGGTAGCCCACCGCCGCGCGAGTCTTGCCAATAGCGCAGGGATTGCGCTTGGGAGCGACTATGCCTTCGACGCGACGCGCCCCGGCCTCGCGCTTTATGGCGGTGTCCCTCGCGAGGAACTTGCAGGAACAATCAGACAGGTCGGCCTTATCGAGGCGGCCATTATCCAGACGCGCCGAATCTCGGCAGGCGACAAGGTCGGCTACAACGGGGTCTTTACCGCCGACAAACCGATGCGCGTGGGCACGGTTTCGCTCGGCTATGCCGACGGTTTCCTGCGCGCAAGGGGCCCGGGCGGAATGTTGCGTGACGGCGAAGCGATCTTGCCGATCCTGGGCAAGGTTTCGATGGATATGGTGGTTGTGGACCTAGAAAACGCACCCGGCCTGGGCGAAGGCGATTGGTTGGGCGTGCCTTTCGACCTGCCCGATGCTGCACGGCAAAGCTCTGTTTCGCAATATGAATTGCTCACAGTGCTGGGCAAGCGCCTGCGTAACTGAAATCAGACTACGCACTCGCAGCGAAGAATTCGCAGCCGCGATATTGCGCTGCACATTGTGCGAATGCTAAGAGAAGCGCTTAAGTCGCATTGGGATGAGAGAATGGCACGAAAAGCGCAAGACGAAATGGCCGCCAACGGCGAAACCATCGTTATCAAGAAA
This sequence comes from Erythrobacteraceae bacterium, assembly GCA_038130205.1. Taxonomy (GTDB): domain Bacteria; phylum Pseudomonadota; class Alphaproteobacteria; order Sphingomonadales; family Sphingomonadaceae; genus Erythrobacter. The sequence goes on from JAYPMZ010000089.1 coordinate 8,036, forward strand.
TACGCCAACCGACGCCTCTACAACACCGCTTCATCGAGTTACATCACGCTGGAAGATCTCGCGCGAATGGTGCGCGAGAATGTCGACTTTGCGGTGTTCGATGCCAAGTCGGGCGAGGACATCACGCATTCGATCCTGACCCAGATCATCATGGACGAAGAAGCCAATGGCGAGCAGATGTTGCCTGTCAGCTTCCTGCGCCAGCTGATCGGTATGTATGGCAATTCGATGCAAGCGATGATGCCGTCCTATCTCGAAGCCAGCATGGAAAATTTCCGCGACAACCAGGCCAAGATCCGCGAAGCGTGGGAGAAGGGCATCCAGTCGAACCCGATCGCGGCGCTGCACGAAACCAACATGGCGATGATGCGCGCTGCCGCCGAAACCTTCATGCCGGGTTCGAAGACCAAATCGCCGACACCCGAAGCCCCGGCCACAGGTGGCTCCTCGGCAGAACTCGCCGTTCTGCGCGAGCAGATGGCGGCAATGCAAAAGAAGCTGGACGATCTGGGCAAATAACGCCACCCCACGCGGATAAGATCGAACCACAGTTCAAGCAGGAAGATTAGTGTCAAACATCAGGCACGCGCTCAATGTGAAGCGCGAAGACGACTTTGCTAAATGGTATCAGGAGGTCATCTCCGCCGCCGATCTCGCCGAAGAATCGGGAGTGCGCGGCTGCATGGTGATCAAGCCGTGGGGCTATGGCATCTGGGAGCGCTACCAGCGCCTGATGGATGACCGCATCAAGGCCGCCGGCATCCAGAACGCCTATTTTCCGCTCTTCATCCCACTCGCCAATTTCGAGCGCGAGGCCGATCATGTCGACGGCTTTGCCAAGGAAATGGCG
>JAYPMZ010000089.1:8895-11497 GCA_038130205.1 Erythrobacteraceae bacterium
TGGCGGGCTGGTGCCCGATCCCGAGGCGAAGCTCGAAGAGCCGCTGGTGGTGCGTCCGACCTCGGAAACCATCATCGGCGACGCCATGGCGCGCTGGGTGCAATCGTGGCGCGATCTGCCGCTGATGATCAACCAATGGGCCAATGTCGTGCGCTGGGAAATGCGCACCCGCATGTTCCTGCGCACCAGCGAATTTCTCTGGCAGGAGGGCCACACCGCCCACGCCACGCGTGAAGAAGCGCTTGAGGAAACTCACCGCGCGCTCGAAATGTACCGCGCCTGTGTCGAGGACGACCTCGCCATGCCGGTGATCGCTGGCGAGAAGCCCGAGCACGAACGCTTCCCCGGTGCTGACGAGACATGGTCGATCGAAGCCATGATGCAGGACGGCAAGGCGTTGCAAGCGGGCACGTCGCATTATCTCGGCACCAGCTTCGCCGAGGCCGCTGGCATCCAGTATCAGGATAGCGAAGGCACGCAGCAGCTGTGCCACACCACCAGCTGGGGCACATCGACGCGGCTTATCGGCGGGGTCATCATGACCCACGGCGATGATGACGGCCTGCGTGTGCCGCCGCGCATTGCGCCCTACCAGATCGTCATCCTCCCGATGCTGCGCGACAAGCCCGAGGACGCCGATGTTCTCGCCTATTGCGAGCAGGTGCGTAAGGCGCTCACCGCCGAATGGTCGATGGGTGAGCCGGTCCGCGTATTGCTCGACAAATCGCCCGGCAAGGCTGCGGCCAAGCGCTGGGAGTGGGTCCGCAAGGGCGCGCCGGTAATCGTCGAGGTCGGCCCGCGCGACATGAGCGAAGGCAAGGTCGCGGTCATGCGCCGCGATGCTCTGTGGAACCTCGAAAACGGCAAGACCGCGATGAGCTTCACCCCGCGCGACGAATTCGTCGGCGGCGCGGCCAAACTGCTTGAGGACATTCAGGAAAGCCTCTTCACCGAGGCCCGCGACCGCCGCGATGCCAACATCACGCGCGGCCTGACCGAATGGAGCGATGTCGCCGAATTCTTCCGCTCGAATGGCAAATACCCCGGTTGGGTCGAGGTTCAATGGGCCAAGCCGACAGGCGCTGCGCTTGAAAAGGTCGTCGAACTATTGAAGGCTGAAAAGCTCACCGTGCGCAACGTGCCGCGCGGCGGCGAGGCTGCGAACGGGACCTGCATCTTCACCGGCGAAAAAGCGGTTGAACGGATATTGGTAGCGCGCGCTTACTGACGCCGCACGCTCATGGCGCGAACAGGGGGATACGATGCTCGCAGCTTTCAAATACGGTCTTTCGAATGTGACCAATTTCCAGGGCCGCGATGCGCGTCAAACCTTCTGGTATTACATGCTGCTGCTGTTCATCGGTCAGTTTCTGGTGAGCATGATCGTTTCGATTCCGATGTATATCTCGCTGTTCACCGGCATGTTCGAGGCCATGTCGAACGGGATGAATGAACAGGAAGCCACGCGCACGTTGATGGTCGACATGATTGACCAGATCAAAACGCAGGCGATCATCGGCGCTGTCGTCAGCGTCGTAATTGCGCTGCTGTTCGTCGCGTCCTTTGTACGCCGCCTTCACGATGCCGGGTTCACCGGCTGGATCGCGCTCGCACCACTGGCGACGCAAGCCTTCAGTGTAGTCTACTCGCTGTCCTATCTCGACAAGCTCGAAGAGATGATGACGACCAATATGGACAACATGGGCGCAGCGGGCGGCGATCCCTTCGCCATGCAGGCCGAGATGGGGCTCTACGGTATGGTCGGCTATATCGGCTATATCATCGTCATCATCTTTGGCGTGTTCCGCTCTGAAGACGGGCCGAACAAATATGGCGAGGAACCCGTCAGCTTCTAGCGCTTGCGCTGCTGTCTCAAGCGCGGCACACAGGCGCGCATGATCAGACATTTCGCGATTGCCGCCGTCCTCGTCTCCAGCCCTCTGGCTGCCGACGATCACACCGAAACCACCGACGATCCCGCAGCGGATGTCTCCGAAGAACGCCTGCGTGCCGATATCGATACGCTGGTTGGTTTTGGCACGCGCCACACGCTGTCTGAGCAGGACAATCCGACCCGCGGCATCGGCGCAGCGGTCGATTGGGGGCTCGAGACCTTCCGCGGAATTTCCGCCGATTGCGGCGATTGCCTCGAAGTGGTCGCGCCCGAACGCATGGTCTCGGGTCGCCGAATCCCCGAACCTGTGCGCCTGCGCAATGCGGTTGCAATCCAGCGCGGAACCGAACGCCCGAACGAGGTCGTGATCGTACAGGGCCATATCGACAGCCGCGCTTCCGATGCGCTCGACTGGCAGAGCGACGCGCCCGGCGCGAACGATGATGGATCGGGCACGGTGCTGGTGATCGAGGCCGCGCGCATGCTTTCGCAGCGTGAATACCCCTCGACGATCATCTACGCGCTTCTCTCGGGCGAGGAGCAGGGGCTTTATGGCGGGCGGCTGATGGCCGACTGGGTCGAGGAGCAGGGCTATACCGTCAAGGCGGTGCTCAACAACGATATCGTCGGCGGGTCATGCGGCTCGGATGGTTATTGCGACGACCGCCATGTGCGCGTGTTCTCCGAAGGGCTGCGGGCAGATTCGAC
>JAYPMZ010000090.1:0-6908 GCA_038130205.1 Erythrobacteraceae bacterium
ATGCTCAACAGCTATTCGGGCTGGGCCGCTGCTGCGATGGGCTTCACGCTGGGCAACAGCGCGATGATCATCACCGGCGCGCTGGTGGGTTCCTCGGGGGCTATCCTGAGCTACATCATGTGCCGTGCAATGAATCGCAGCTTCATCAGCGTGATCGCGGGTGGTTTCGGCGCTGACGACAGCGCTGGCGGTGCGGCTGGCGGGGGCGAACAGCGTCCCTACAAGACCGGCAGCGCCGAAGATGCGGCCTTCATGCTCGAACAGGCGGAAAAGGTTATCATCATCCCCGGCTATGGCATGGCAGTCGCACAGGCACAGCACGCGCTGCGCGAAATGACCGACGTGCTCGAAGAGAAGGGCGTCGAGGTCAAATTCGCCATCCACCCGGTCGCCGGACGTATGCCCGGGCACATGAACGTGCTGCTGGCAGAGGCCTCGGTCGATTACGACAAGGTGTTCGAGCTCGAAGACATCAACTCCGAGTTCTCGCAGTGTGACGTGGCCTTCATCATCGGCGCAAATGACGTGGTGAACCCGGCGGCGAAGACCGACAAGTCCTCGCCGATCTACGGCATGCCGGTGTTCGACGTGGACAAGGCGAAACAGGTGTTCTTCATCAAGCGGTCCATGGGCGGCGTCGGCTATGCCGGGGTCGACAACGACGTGTTCTACATGAACCAGACCACCATGCTGCTTTCCGACGCGAAGAAGATGGTCGAGGAAATCGTCAAGGCAATCGACTGATGCGCAAACTGCTGGTTGCGCTGCTGCTTCTGGTGGTGATCGCAGGGCTCGTGCTTTTCACTGATCTTGGTCGGCCCGTCGTAAAATGGCGGGTCGAACATTCCCTGGTCGAAGCTGGCATGTCCGACGCTCGCGCCGACTGCATGGCGGGGCGGATGGTCGATCGCCTCTCGGTCATCCAGCTGTGGAACCTGCGGCAGGCCATGCAGCCGCGCGAAGGCGAACCTGAAGAGGCCGGCAGTTTCGGCGAGGTGGTAAAGCGCCTTCGCCGGACCGACGATTTCGAGACCGTCTCGGTCGTCGGGACCAGCGCGGCGCTCTGCGCGGCCGGTATCGGATAGCGGCTTGCATTGTTTCCCTCCCATGCGGCACAAGGTCGCGGGAGAGGGAGACAATTACATGATCAGACTGACACTCGCCGCAGCACTGCTCGCGTCCAGCGGGCCGGTGCTGGCCGAAACGCACGCGATCTCAGCCGGTGACGGCGCACAGGAGCGTTTGCAGGAAGCGCTGATCCTCGCCGAACCGGGCGACGAGATCGTGCTGGAAGCAGGGCGATATGTCCTCACCGACGGGCTCAGCCTCGACGTTGACGGCGTCACCGTGCGCGGCGCGGGGATGGACGGCACGGTGCTCGATTTCACCACGCAGGCGGGCGCGGGTGAGGGGCTTCTGGTCACGAGCGACAACGTCACCTTGCGCGACTTTGCTCTTGAAAACCCAAAGGGAGACGGCCTTAAGTCCAAGGGCGCCGATAACATCGTTTATTACCGTATCCGTGTGACATGGACCAACGGGCCGGACGCTTCGAATGGCGCCTACGGTATCTATCCGGTCGAGAGCACCGGCGTGCTGGTCGACGGGGCGAAAGTCACCGGAGCATCTGACGCGGGCATCTATGTCGGACAGTCGAACCTAATCACCGTGCGCAATTCGATTGCCGAGGCGAATGTCGCCGGGATCGAGATCGAGAACAGCCGCAATGCGCTGGTCGAGCATAATATCGCCACCCGCAACACAGGCGGTATTCTGGTGTTCGACCTGCCCGGCCTGCCGGTGATGGGCGGCGGCAATGTGATTGTCGCAAATAACCTCGTGGTTGCCAATGACACGCCCAATTTCGCCCCTCCCGGCAATATCGTCGCAGGCGTGCGGCGCGGGACCGGGATCATGGTGATGGCGAACGACAATGTCCTGATCGAAGACAATATCATCGACGAAAACCCCACCGCGCCGATCATGGTGATCGCCTATACGATGGGCTTCGAAGACGAGCGTTACAATCCGCTGCCGCGCGATGTGGTGGTCGGTAACAATCTATATGGAACAGGTGGCGACGATCCGCAGCTTGACGGTGCAGACATGCTGCTCGCGGCATTCGGCGGGGCTTTGCCGCCGGTGCTGTGGGACGGTCTGGGATCGATCTATGCGGTCGAAGGGACCGCAGGATGGTCGCTCAACCTAACCGAACAGGGCAAGGGGCTGGGCGCCGCCAATCCGTCGCCTCTCGCTGCGCCCGCTCCGGCAGCGGAGTTCGACCGCAGCGGTATCGGAGCCCCTGCCGAACTGGATGAGCGGATCGGGTGAAGCGCGCTTTTGCCTTTCTGGGGCTGGCTGCGGGCGCGCTGGCGCTGTCGCTTGTGGCCACACGCGATGCGAGCGCTATACCGCCGCCTTTCATTAACGACGCCGCCATTCTGGGCGAAGTGCAGCTGGACGGCGAAGTGCGCAAAATGCCGCGGACTTTTCGCGAATACGGTTTCTTCCTTGATGCGGCGGGGCGCTATCCCGACGACCGTCTGATCCCGTATGAGCTCAATACGCCGCTGTGGTCCGACGGGGCCGACAAGCTGCGCTATATCTACGTACCCGAAGGCAAGATGATCGAGGCCGACGGGGAAGGGCTGCTGAAATTTCCGGTCGGCACCGCGATCATCAAGACCTTTGCCTTCGGTGAGGGGGAGGCCCGGCGCTATATCGAAACACGGGTGCTGATGCACCGCGCCGACGGATGGATTGCGCTGCCCTATCGCTGGAACGCGGAGCAGACCGAGGCGACGCTGGCACTGGCCGGCGGGCGTATCGATCTGACCACACCGGCGGGCGAGACGATCAGCTATCGCATCCCGAACAAGAACCAGTGCAAGACCTGCCATTCGCTTGACGGAGCGGTGGTTCCGATCGGTCCCAAGGCGCGCAATATGGCGCCCGCTGTGCTCAGCCGACTGGTGAATGCAGGCAAGCTGGCCAGTGCTCCCGATGTCGTCCACCCGATGCCGAAATGGGGTGACGATACTGCGCCCACCGCCTCTCTGGCGCGTGCCTATCTCGACGCAAACTGCGCGCATTGCCATCAGCCGGGCGGGGGCGCTTCGAATTCCGGTCTCGACTTGCGGTGGGAGCAGCAGGACCCGTTCGCCATCGGCGTCAACAAGCATCCCGTTGCCGCCGGACGTGGGGCCGGCGGCATGCTCGTGTCGATCGAACCGGGCAATCCCGAGGCCTCGATCATCGTCCACCGCATGGATTCGAACGAACCGGGTGTTGCCATGCCCGAGCTTGGCCGTTCGAGCGTCGACCACGAAGCGGTGGCGCTGATCCGGCAATGGATAGCGGAAATGACGCGTACTGACGGACGGCCCGACTAACCCTCCAAAAAAGCTGCGAGAGCGTGGGCTTAACCCGCTGTTAGCCATCCAAGCGATTAATCCGGCGATGAAATTTGCAGCCTATGGACGGCGGGCGGACTTCGTCGCTACATCTTGTGCATTGCACTATAGAATCGGGGCAGAGTAGTTTGCGCAAACTGGGTTTGATCGGCGGAATGAGCTGGGTGTCGACCGGCATGTATTACGATCGGATCAACCGAATCGTGCAACGGCGTGCTGCGCCCATGGCATCGGCACCGATGCTGATAGACAGCCTCGACTTTTGCCAGCTTTATGCGCTGCGTGAAGAGCGCGACTGGCAACGTGCGAGCGGCTTACTGATCGAAAGTGCCAAGCGGCTCGAAGGCGGTGGGGCCGAAGCGCTGATTATCGGCGCGAATTCGATGCACAAGCTGTATGACGAGGTCGCGGCCTCGGTCGATATCCCGATCCTGCATATCGCCGACTACGTCGGTAAGGCTCTGAAACGCGAGGGTAAAAAGGCTGCTGCGCTGATCGGCACGCGCAATGTGATGACCGAAAGTTTCTATCGCAAGCGCCTCGTCGCGCAGGGCATCGATCTACTTCCGCCGAACATGGACAACGTCGAGAAGCTCGACCGGATCATCTATGACGAGCTGATGGTGGGCAAGATTACTCGCGATGCACAGCGGGCGATGAAGACCATCATCACCAATAAATCGCAGGAAGGCGCGGACTCGATTGTGCTTGCCTGCACCGAGCTTGATCTGGTGGTCGATGTCGATGCGAATGTCCTGCCGGTATTCGATTCGACGCGAATCCACTGCGAAGCCGCGGCGGACTGGATTCTGGAACAGGAATTGGTGAACTAGCCAATTTTTCGATTGCCAGCTGCGCACCAATGTTCAGGAACGGTGTCAAACTGCACATTTCATCTCTCGCACAAAACGCTTTGCCGCATCGCAGCATTGCATGGGGTGCAAGTGACAAAGCTTGTCATTAGTTGCGCGAGGGAATTTGTCATCGAAAAACAATAGACAGATTCCGGGTCTTCGGGTCGCACCGAATGACCCAGGAGCCATCAGGCTCTTGGGACCGCTTACCACCCCCCCATTGCACCCGGTAAGCGGTCCCATTTTTTCCCGAAATCCGAACTTCAAACGGCCGTTCCGCACGCGCCCTTGCGCCAAGCTGCGCTCTGTCCACGGCAATCGCTCCACGTTGCCGTTCTGTTCCCGTTGAGCGCATCTGTGTGCTCACCTAAGCGGGGGCCGTGACCATGCGTGCTCCCTATGCTGCCAATCCCGAAGCCCATGGTGGGCGTGAGTTCGGCGGTGCGCGCCGGACAGGAACGGGAGAAACGCGCGGGCCGCGCTCCGAATTCCAGCGCGACCGCGATCGTATCATCCATTCGATGAGCTTTCGCCGGCTGAAGTCCAAGACGCAGGTCTTCATCGCGCCCGATGGCGACCATTACCGCACGCGCCTCACCCACAGTATCGAAGTCGCCCAGATTGGCCGCGTGATGGCGCGCGCTCTCGGACTGGACGAGGACCTGACCGAGGCGCTTTGCCTTGCCCATGATCTCGGCCACCCGCCGTTCGGACATGCGGGCGAGGCGGCGCTGTCCGATGCAATGGCGCGCCATGGCGGTTTCGATCATAACGCGCAGGCGCTGCGCACGGTCATGCGGCTCGAAAGTCCCTATCCCGAACATGACGGGCTGAACCTCACCTGGGACCTCATCGAAGGTCTCGCCAAGCACAACGGTCCGGTTAATGCACCCAATTGGGCGCTGGCCGAGCTGGACGCTGTCTTCCCGTTGCAACTGGGAACCTGGCCCTCGCTCGAGGCGCAGATCGCCGCGGTTTCCGACGATATCGCCTATGACAATCACGATATCGACGATGGCTTGCGCGCTGGTTTTCTCGGACTCGACGATCTGATGGAACTCGAGTTCTTAGCCGACCAATGGCGGGCGGTTGAAAAGCGTTTTCCCAATGCCCCGCGCGACCGTCTGCTCCGCGAACTGGTGCGCGACCAGATCGGGCTGATGGTGAACGATGTGCTCGAACACTCGCGCAAGAATGTCGAAGGGTTCGGTTCGGGCGCCGAGATACGCGACGCGGGACGGCAATTGGCGGGCTTCTCGCCCGAGATGCAGTCGCATGAACGGGCGCTCAAATCCTTCATGTACGACAAACTCTATTACCACCCCGAACAGGTTTCTGCCGCCGCACGCGCGCGCGACGTGGTGGCGCGTCTGTTTGCGGCTTACTCTCAGGATGCGAAGCTGATGCCCCGGGAATGGCAGGAGCGCCTTCCCGAACAGGACCCGGAACGTTCGCGCACGATTGCCGATTTTATCGCCGGTATGACCGACAGCTATGCCATGCAGGCGTGCGAAGCGATCTATGGCGAAAAGCCTCAGGGGCTGACCAATGTCTGAGCATGACGCCTCTCTCAACGGGCCGGTGCGCATGGGGCTGGTCGGTGCGACCGGGCTGATCGGTCGGCGGCTGATCGAAATATCCAGCGCAGGCTTCGAGGTCCGGATTGTCGGCATTGCCCGCCGCGAGGTGTCGCTGCCCAAGGGGGCGCGGGTCGAAATGTTTATTGCCGACCCCGATCGCTGGCGCGAAGTGCTCGATGCGGTTCGACCGCGCGCGCTTATCTGCGCGCTGGGGACGACGTGGAAAAAAGCAGGCCGGGACGAGGCTGCGTTCCGCGCGGTCGATCACGATCTCGTGCTGCAAACCGCCGAAGCGGCGAAAGCGGCAGGCATTCCCAACATGGTGCTGGTCAGTTCCGCCGGAGCCGATCCCAAGGCCAAGAACATATATTTGCGGGTCAAGGGTGAGGTGGAGCAGGAGGTCTCGCGCGTCGGCTTCAAACGGCTCGACATTCTGCGCCCCGGCCTTCTGCGAGGTGCGCGCGAAGGCGACATGCGCCCGCTTGAAACCCTCGCTCGATTCGCCAGCCCGCTGACCGATGCGCTGATGCCCGCAAAGTGGGAAATGTATCGCTCGATCGATGCCGATCTCGTGGCCGAGGCGGCGCTGGGACTGGCGCTGCGCCGGGCGGCCGGGCGCTTTACCCATGATAATGAAGCGATGAAACGCGCCGCCCGCGAATGGCGCGCCAAGGCCGGGAAAGAGATGCACGGATGAACGGATGGGATCAGCTGTTTGGCGCGGTCAATCTGATTGCCCTTATCGCTTGGGTCGCACTGATCCTGCTGCCGCGCTGGCCTGCGCTGCTTTCGGCTCTTCTCTATCTGGGGGTCGGCCTGTTGTGCCTCGTTTACACGGTCGGCCTCGTGGGCGCGCTTTCGGGGGTTTTTCCGGCAGGTGAGGGCGGCGCGAATTTCTCGTCCATCGAAGGCGTGCGCGCAATCTTTGCCAGCGATGTGGGCGTCACGATTGGCTGGACGCACTATCTCGCATTCGATCTCTTCATCGGAATCTGGATCGCGCGCGATGCCGATGCGAAGCATATCTCGCGGCTTGTGCAGGCTCCGATCCTGCTCGCGAC
>JAYPMZ010000090.1:6918-9185 GCA_038130205.1 Erythrobacteraceae bacterium
CTTGTGGATGATCGTGCGCGAGCCTGCGGCACGGCGTTCGGGGCGCTGGAGCTAACATAACGCGCCTAAAAGGTTGGACTGTCCCGCCGGATACTGCTTTATCACTCCTGAGAGGAAAGCACTGGAGAGGGACCGGCAATGGCTCAAAATGGCCACCACAAGCTGACTACGTTCGACGAGATCATGAACTTTTGGGCGCAGGAGCGGCCTGATGGTCCGGCGTTCGAGCAGGACGATCTCCGCTTTACCTTTGCCGAGGCTGATGATCTTACCAAGCGTCTGATCAGCCTGTTGCAGCAGCACGGCGTCGGCCATGGCGACCGGATTGCGTGGCTGGGCAAGAATGCGGTTACCTATTACCTGCTGTATGCTGCGGCTGCACGCATGGGGGCCGTTGCGGTTCCGATCGGCTGGCGTCTGGCTCCGCCCGAAATCGCATATATTCTTGGCGATACCGACGCGAAAATCCTGTTTTGCGGCGAAGAATACGTCGATCTTGCGCTGAAGGTAGCAGAGCAAGTTCCGGCCAAGCCCGCAGTTATTTCAGCGCATCAGGCACGCGCCCTGGCTGCCGAGCTTGAACCTGCAACCTACACTCCGCCGCACCCGGACGATCCGGTGTTACAGCTATACACCTCGGGCACGACGGGCAATCCGAAGGGTGTCCAGCTTTCGAATGCAAACCTCTTCACGTTGCGAATTCACGGCATCGAAGAAGGGTTGCCTTGGAACTTCTACGAGCCGGGCGACTGTATGCTCGTAGCCATGCCCTGCGCGCATATCGGCGGCACGGGTCTCGTCAATATCTCGATTGCCAGCGGCATCCGCGCACTGGTGCAGGCGGAATTTACACCGGTCGGTGTGCTCGAAGCGATCGAGAACGGCGCGACGCACATGTTCATCGTGCCTGCCGCCTTGCAGATGGTAATCCAGCATCCGCGCGCGAAAGAGACCGATTTTTCGGCTATGCGCTATCTGCTTTACGGAGCCGCGCCTATGCCGCTCGAACTGCTGAAGGAAGCAGTCGCGACAATGCCCAACACTGGTTTCCTGCAAGCCTATGGCATGACCGAGACGACCGGCACGATCTGCTCGCTGCCGCCGGAAGATCACGACATCAACGGCAACACGCGGATGCGCTCGGCGGGTAAGGCGGTTCCGGGGGCCGAAATCCAAATCCGCGGAGCCGACAACAAGGAATTACCGCGCGGCGAAATCGGTGAGGTTTGCGTCCGTTCGCCTTCGAATACGGCGGGATATTGGAAACTCCCCGATGCGACCAAGGATACTATCGACGACGACGGCTGGCTCCATACAGGCGACGCCGCATCGATGGACGAAGACGGCTACGTCTATATCCAGGACCGTATCAAGGATATGATCATCTCGGGTGGCGAAAATGTCTATCCCGCAGAAGTGGAGAGCGCGATCTACGGCCATCCGGCTATTGCCGAGGTCGCAGTGATCGGTGTGCCCTCCGAACGCTGGGGCGAAGAGGTCAAGGCGTGCTGCGTTCCCAAGCCCGGCGCGACGATCGATGAAGGCGATGTGATCGCCTGGACGCGCGAGCGTATCGCGGCATTCAAAGTGCCCAAGAGCATTGATATCATTCCCGAAATGCCTCGCAACCCGACCGGAAAAATCCTCCGCCGCGAACTGCGCGCGCCCTATTGGGAAGGGCAGGACCGGCAAGTTTCGTGATTTTCGGACGCAAAGGCATATGAAGAAACACGCCCCGGCTGCGCTGCGCAATCGCGCGCCGATTGCAGAGGTGCTGGCAAAGGAATTGCCCGAGAGCGGCTGCGTTCTTGAAATCGCCAGCGGTTCGGGCGAGCATGCGGTGTTCTTCGCCGAAAGCTTCCCGCATCTCGAATGGCAGCCCAGCGACCCTGACGAAGAGGCGCTCGCCTCGATCGAATCCTATCGTGAAGAACAGTCGCTGCCGAACATGCGCGCGCCCTTACGGATCGATGCAAGCGATCCAGCATGCTGGGGCGTGCAAAATGCTGATGCTATCGTGTGCATCAACATGATCCACATCAGCCAGTGGCAGGCGACAGAGGGATTGTTTGCAGGTGCTGCGCGATTGCTGGGCGGCAGGAATTTGCCGCTTGTCACCTATGGCCCATATGTTGAGCAAGGCATCGAAACCGCGCCCTCGAATATCGCCTTTGACGAGAGCTTACGCTCAAGAAACGGGCAGTGGGGTCTTCGCAAGATCGAGGATGTTGACCGGCTAGCGCAGGCTCATGGTTTCGCCCGCAGTG
>JAYPMZ010000090.1:9195-11396 GCA_038130205.1 Erythrobacteraceae bacterium
CAACAATTTGATGCTCGTCTATCGCGCGGCCTAGGCGCGGGAACGTTCAGGTTTCTTCGTCGACCGCGTCAGCGACCGATTTGAGATCGTCGCCCACGCCGCGCACCGTGTTGCAGGCAGCAGTCGCACTCACCAAAGCACCGAGCATGATGGCAGTCAGAATTTTGCGTTTCATCGAGGGTATCCTTTGTACTGGACCGCATAATCCTGCGAATTTATCGGCCGCGCAACAAAAAAGGGCCCGCCATTGTGGCGAGCCCTCTTTTACCTAAAGGTTACGGCGGGTCAGGTCTCTTCATCGACGGCGTCAGCGGCGGATTGAAGATCGTCACCTGCACCGCGAACGGTGTTGCAAGCGGCAGCGCTAAGCGTCAGGGCGCCAAGCGCGACGGCAATCATGGTCTTACGGATCATATAAATACCTCCTGATTATCAATGTGATGGTGATCGAGGATATTACGAGAGCCCCGTTTCGGCTTGCGTGGCAGAGCGGGCTCTATCCACGGCCAGACGCCTTTCGCGCCATGCTATCAGCAGTCCGGCGCCGATAATGAGCGGCGCGCCAAGCCACAGCGTCGCGGGCGGAGCGCGATCGAACACGCTCCAGCCGTACCACGTCGCCCACAGCAGCGACGTGTAGTCCATCAACAGCACTACGCCTGCCGATCCGAACCGCAGCGAACTGGTCAGCAGAATTTGCGCGAGCGCGCCACACAGCGCCATCGCTCCGATGATACCCCACACCTCAAGGCTGTGCGCCGTGATGAAGAATGGCAGTGCAATCGCCATCAGCGGAGCGGTGAAGGCAGTGAACCAGAAGACAATGCTCCAAGGGCTCTCGGTCTTGTTAAGATCCTGAATCTGCACACTGATCACTGCGACCAAGAACGCAGCAACGAGCGCTACGACCGCGCCGAAAAGGGGAATGTTCGGCGCGTTGCCAAATCCCAGATCTGGCTGGGTCAGGACCAAAACTCCCGCAAATCCCAGAGCGACCGCGGCCCAGCGAAACAGGCCGACTTTCTCGCGGAACAACACCACTGCGATAAGCACGGCAAAGAAAGGCGCAGTGAAACTGATCGCCGTCGCCTCGGCCAGCGGCAGCAGGATGACTGCGCCATAGACGAAGAACATGCCGATGATGCCGAACATCGCGCGCCGGCCGTGCGCGCCGATGCGCTTTGTCTTGAGATCGGCGAGCCGCCCCATGACGAGCAGCAGGCCAGTCACGCACACGAGCGTGATCGCCTGCCGCCAGAAGATCATTTCGGGCAAAGCCACCCCGCGTTCGCCCGCGAGTTTGACCAGCATGGACATGGTCGCAAGCGTCGCTGCGCTGGCGAGGCGAAGGCCCAGCGCGAGAAACGGACGAGGGCGAGCGACGGAGCCATCCATAGGTCATGCGCTTTAGGATGCTGGCGGGATTGCGCAATGCTTGCTTTGGACATCGCGCTGCCTAAATCGGCGGCATCATGGAATTCCTGCACCAGCTCATCTTTGCCAGCGACGCGGTTCGGCTCGCAATTCTGGGCGGTGCATGCTGGCTGCTTGCCGGGTTGTGCCTGCTGTTTGAGCAGCTGCGCGTAAAACGGCGCAAGGTCGAACGGCTGGAGGCGGTCGGCTGGGTTCCGTGGACGAGCCTTTTCATGGCGCTCGCCATCATCGGTGGCGGCTGCCTCGCAATGAGCTTGCCCGTGGTGCTTGGCAGCCTGTGAAGCTTGCGCGCCGATGATGATCGGCTAGACCTTGCAAGGCAAAACAGGTGCTATCGGGGGAAGTCATGCTTTGGACGGCGATCAAGCGCGGCGGTGGGTTCGCCTTGGTCTTGGCAATTTTCGGCGCTGCTGCGATCTTCGCTTGGGCGGGACAATCGCAGCGTGCAGGCGATTTCGCCAGCGGCGGGCACGCACGAGGGCAGGTGATTGCGCTCGACAAGTCCGAACGTTTCCAGTCGGGCTCGACCAGCACCAATTTCTTCGTGACCTACAGTGTCAACGGGACCGTCGTGCGCGAAAGCGTGAACGGCGAATACTTCGAAACGCTTGGCGATGGCGAGACCATTCCGGTTGCGGTGATCGCGGGCAATCCACCCGCCTACCGCATTGATACCGGACGACTTGAGGAATCGTCGATCTGGGCGCTCGTGCTCGGTGTGATGTTGTTCGCGTTCGCCGGATGGCTCGGCTGGATAGGGTGGAAGG
>JAYPMZ010000091.1:0-4595 GCA_038130205.1 Erythrobacteraceae bacterium
CCGCTGGCGGTGCAGACCATGACCACCACGCCCACCGAGGACGCAGGCGAGACGATCGACCAGATCCGCCGCTGCGAAGAGGTCGGCTGCGACATCATCCGCGTCTCATGCCCGACCGAGGAATCGACCGCCGCGATGCCGCTGATCACGCGCGCGGCCAACATCCCGGTCGTCGCCGACATCCACTTCCACTACAAGCGCGCATTGGAAGCCGCCGACGCGGGCGCCGCCTGTCTGCGCATCAACCCCGGCAATATCGGCTCCTCGCAGCGCGTTGCCGAGGTGGTGCGCGCGGCAAAGGCCAACGGCTGCTCGATCCGTATCGGGGTGAACGCAGGTAGCCTTGAGAAGGACCTGCTCGAGAAGTACGGCGAACCCTGCCCCGAGGCGCTGATCGAAAGCGCGTTGGACCACATCAAGCTGTTGCAGGATCACGACTTCCACGAGTTCAAGGTGGCGGTGAAGGCCTCCGACGTGTTCCTCGCAGTCGCGGCCTATCACGGACTTGCCGAAGCGGTCGATTGCCCGCAGCATATCGGCAAAAACGAGGCGGGCGGACTGATCGGCGGGACGGTCAAGTCGAGCATCGGCATGGGCAGCCTGCTGTGGGCAGGGATCGGCGACACGATCCGCGTCTCGCTCTCCGCCGAGCCCGAAGAAGAGGTCAAGGTCGGGTACCACATGCTCAAGGCGCTCGGCCTGCGCACGCGCGGGGTGAAAGTCGTCTCGTGTCCTTCCTGCTCGCGACAGGGCTTCGACGTGATCCGCACTGTGGAAACGCTCGAGAAGCGGCTTGAACACATCAAGACCCCGATGAGCCTTTCGGTGCTCGGTTGCGTGGTCAACGGCCCCGGCGAAGCGCGCGAAACCGACATTGGCCTCACCGGCGGCGGTCAGGGCAAGCACATGGTCTACCTCTCCGGCGTCAAGGCGCACACGATCGAGGACGAGGACATGCTCGACCACATCGTGCGTCTGGTTGAAGAGAAGGCCGCAGCCATCGATGCGGGCGAAGCGGTTGCCTTCGACCCGACAGCGAAGGAAGCCGCCGAGTGATAAGACCGCTTGTGGCAGGAGTGGTATCGGGGTTGCTGGTGATCGGCGGCGCCAAGCTGGTAGACCGGCCACACGAGGCTCCTGCACGTGCGGAATTTGCCGCCTACCTCGTCAGCGAGGATGCCGGCGCCGATGTCGATGCCGCGCTCGCACGCGCAGCTCAGAACGGCAAGCGTGTGCTGCTGGTGATGGGCGCCAACTGGTGCCATGACAGTCTTGCGCTCGCAGGATCGCTGGAAAGTGAACGGATCGCGCCGCTGGTGCGCGACCGCTACGAACTGGTCTATGTCAATGTCGGCATGCCGCAAAAGGGCGATGGCCATAATCTCGGCATCGCCCGCCGCTTCGGCCTCGACGATCTGCCGGGCACGCCCAATCTGCTGGTCCTGACCGCACAGGGCGAGTTGGTGAACGCCGAGACCGCGACCAGCTGGCGCAACGCCGCCAGCCGCAGCGACGCGGCGATTTACGACGAGTTGGCGAGACTCTCAGGTTAGCCCCGCTTGATCGCCGCTTTCGCCCTTGCCGTCGCGCTTGCAATGGATGCCTTTGCGGTGGCGCTCACCCAGGGTGCGCGCTTCCGCCCCGGTCTGCCCGGTGCCCTCGCAATCGCGCTCACCTTCGGCGTGTTTCAGGCGGTCATGCCGCTGATCGGATGGGCCATTGGCGCCTTCGCGCTGTCCTATGTCGAGGCGTTCGACCATTGGATCGCCTTCGGACTGCTCGCTTTCCTCGGCGTGCGTATGCTGGGCGGGCATGTGGGCGAGGAAGAGGCATCGCATCGCCTGACAGGAACGGCGCTGATGGTCGCCGGAGTGGCCACCAGTATCGATGCGCTCGCCGCAGGCATCACCCTGCCGACATTGGACAGTGTCTCGGCGTGGTTCACCGTCGCGCTGATTGGCGTTGTGACCGCCGTCATGAGCGCAGGCGGCGTCGCGCTCGGGCGCGTGGCAGGAGACCGGTGGGGCACTTGGGCCGAACGGATCGGCGGGGTGATCCTGATCGCACTGGGGTGCAAGATCCTCGCTGAACACACGGGTTTCCTGTGATGCTCCACGTGGTCCACCATGTCGATTACATGGCTCCCCGCCCGGAACGCGGCAGCTTCCGTTTCGACAAATACATGCTGGTGATGGAGGAGCTGCGCAGCTCGGGCGCGCCGATGACCGAACACGCACCCACGCCCTGCCCGCGCGAATGGCTCGAAGCGGTGCATGACCCCGCCTATGTCGAGGAGGTCTTCGCCGTCGCCGTCCCGCGCGAGAAAGAGCGCCGCATCGGCTTCCGCGTTACCGCGCACATCCGGGACCGCGTGCGGCACACCAATGGCGGCACGTGGCTCGCCGCGCAGCTGGCTTTCGAGCACGGCTATGCCGCCAACAGTGCAGCAGGCAGCCACCACGCGCTCGCCGATACGGGTGCGGGATATTGCGTGTTCAACGACCTTGCCGTGGCCTCCAACCGTTTGTTGGCAGAAGGCGATGCGAAGCGCGTGCTGATCGTCGATCTCGACGTGCATCAGGGCGACGGCACAGCCTCGCTAACCGCAGGGCGCGAGGACATCTTCACGCTTTCGCTCCATGCGGAAAAGAACTTCCCTGTACGCAAGGCGCGCTCGACCCTCGACATCAACCTGCCCGACGGGGTGGATGATGCAGCCTATATGGAGGCACTCGACAAGCACCTGCCCGCGATCATCGAGCGGTTCGCCCCAGATTTCGTGTTCTATCAGGCGGGTGTCGATCCGCATGTGGAGGACAAGCTGGGACGGCTCGCACTCACCGACGAAGGGCTACAAGCGCGCGACCGCTATGTCGTCCGGCAGGCACGCAGTCGCGGGCTGCCGATCGCCTCGGCCCTAGGCGGCGGTTATGGCGATGATCCGCGCCTTGTGGCGGCACGCCATGCCCGATCAATGCTGGCGATGGCGGAGGAGAATTCCCGCTACCTGAGACCGGGCGCAAAGTAGATATCGACATAATCGGTCAGATAGTCGCACCATTCGAATTCGCGCAGGCGGTAATAGGAGCGCCGCTGCGTCGCGCCGAAACGCCAGACCTTGGTGGCAGAGCAGCTCCGGCCCACGTCCGGCGTATCGGCAATCGCAACCGTGCCGTCGAGCAAGAAATAGTCCTTTCCAATCTCGGTAATCACCCCTGAAACGCGCACTCCTGCACCGCTTTCGTCAAGCTGTCCGCCTTCGATCCGCCACACCCCGTTCGCATCTTCGGAAACGCTGACATCGCCGCGCCGGTCCCAATTAATCCATTGCAGCGTGATCCCCTGAACCGTGCGAAGCCGCTCGGCATCGGTCTGGGACATTACGCGCGTCGGCGCTTCGTCCTGCGCGGTCAGCGGTGCGGCGATCAGCGCCAGCGAAAATGCAAGCGCACGTGGTAACAGCATGGTTCCGGTCTCCCCCAAGGCGATTCGGCGCGATTAAAAGAGAGGATAGCAGCAGGCATGGAAAGCCATGAAACGGATTACCTGATCGTCGGCGCAGGCGCGGTCGGTCTGGCGTTTGCCGATACGCTGCTCGACGAAGACCCCGATTGCCACATCACACTGGTGGACAAACATGCCGCGCCCGGCGGGCACTGGAACGATGCCTACTCCTTCGTGACGCTGCATCAGCCGAGCGCGACTTACGGCGTCAACTCGATGGAGCTGTGCCCCGACCGCGTCGATACGCACGGGCACAATGCGGGCATGTATCCGCTCGCCAAGCATTTGGAGATCCTCGCCTACTATTCAAAGCTGATGCACGACCGCCTGCTCCCCTCGGGCCGCGTCGCCTACCACCCGCTTACCGAATATGCGGGCGGCGAAGGGCAGGCGCACAGCGCGCGGCACATCCTCTCGGGCGAGGAAACGCGTTTCACCGTGCGGCGCAAGCTCGTCGATGCGACCTGGTTCCAGACTTCGGTTCCATCGACCCACACACCCGCCTTCGACATTGCCGAAGGAACGCGGTTCGCGGTGCCGGGGGACCTGCCGGGATTGCGGAAGCAGGCCAGTAATCTGCCTGCGCATTATGTCGTGATCGGCGGAGGCAAGACGGCGATGGACACTGCGGTCTGGTTGCTCGAAGCGGGCGTTTCGCCAGATGCGATCGACTGGGTGCGCCCACGCGACAGCTGGATGTTCAACCGCAAGCTGCTCCAGCCTGCCAAGCACGCGATCAAGGACCTCGTCCGCTTCCAGATCGATCTTGCCGAATGTGCCGCCTCTTCCGAAACGGGCGACGAGATGTTCGCCAAGCTGGGCGAGCGCGGCACCATGCTGCGGATCGACCCGGATGTGACGCCGAGCATGTTCCACTATGCAGTGATCTCCGAAGCCGAAGTCGAATTGCTGCGCTCGATAACCCGCGTCCATCGCGGCAAGCGGGTCACCGCTCTCGAACCCGATGCACTGGTCTTCGGCGAGCCCTGGTCCGAAGAAATGTCGTTGCTCGAGTTCGTGGAGAAGGGAGCAGCCGACGCAGAAACCCCGGGCGCAACCTTCGAGAGCATCCAGTTCACCCCCAATACGGG
>JAYPMZ010000091.1:4605-11320 GCA_038130205.1 Erythrobacteraceae bacterium
CGAAGAGCGCGTCGAGCTTCCCGCCAACACGCTGTTCGTGGATTGCACCGCGAGAGCGGTGGACATGAGCGCCAGCGAAAGGGTCACACCGATCTTCGCCGGTGACCGGATCACCTTGCAGACGATCCAGACGCCGATGATCCCTTACAGCGCCGCGCTCGCCGCCTTTCTCGAAACCAATTTCGAGACCGATGAGGATCGCAATGCGCTGTGCCCGCCCGCGCCGCTGACCGATACCACCGCGACCTATCCCTATGTCGTGATGGCGAACCTGATGAGCACCGCGATCCTGTCCGGCAATGCCAAGACCAATGCATGGAACGCAAAGAGCCGCCTCCATCCGACCGGCCCCGCGATCGCCGCAATGATGGCGCGCAACGACCCGCAGTTGATGGAACTGGGCAAGGTGGGCCCCAAAATCCGCTCGCTGATGCCCGGTGTGATCAAACTCGGCATGGCCGCAAAGGCTTTGCACGAGGCTTCCTGAGAAAGGGATTCACTTGAAGGCCATAAATGCGGTAGTATGTTGGTAGCCATGAACCGCCGCGATCTTCTCAAGGGCACTCTGGTTGCCGGAGCCGCGCTGACGCTGCCTGCGCTTCCGGCAAAGCTGGCTGCACAAGCGCGCAATGGCTCTCCGCGCGACCGGGTGCTGTTCGACATCGCCAAGCGCGAGCTGGACCGCGCTGGCGATGCGATCTGGCGGCGCGACATTGTCGGCATCGCCGATTTCGGTGTGCATTCGGCCAAACGGCGCTTCTACTTCGTCAATCTCGACCGCGAGGAAGTGCAGCCCTTCCACGTCAGCCACGGCAGCGGCTCGGACCCCGAGCATGACGGGTGGCTCAACAATTATTCGAACGTCGAAGGCTCCAACGCGACCAGCAAGGGCGCCTATGTGACATGGGAGTGGTATCAGGGCCGCTACGGCACCTCGGTGCGGCTCGGCGGGCTCGACTCCACCAATGACGCCGCGTTGCGCCGCTATATCGTGATGCACCGCGCCGCCTATGCCGAGCCTTCGCATATCGAACGCTGGGGCAGGCTCGGGCGCTCGAACGGCTGTTTTGCTCTGGGCGAAGAGCAGTTCCGCATCGCTCTCCTGAACCTGTCGGGCGGGCGTCTGCTCTATGCCGACAGCCTCGGCCTGCAAGAAAACGGCGCGATGCTCACCCGCGAGCAGCAGTTTGCGATGAACACGCAACCGCTCCAGCCCGCTGCGCCGAACGCGACGCAGCGGTATGTGCCGGGGGTTTTCTGAACTGATGCGGTACCGGCCGGGGCACCAATTCATCGACAACCGGATCGGCGCAGTCACCTATACGATTTTTCCCGCCAGCGTGATTTCGGGCTTCGTCGGCACCTGCATCCTTACGCTTGGCGCCGCGACGCTTTTGTTCGCAGCAGGTGAATTCGCGACGATTTCGATTGTTGGCTTTCTGGGACTACTCATTGCCGCAGGTGCAAGCATTGCGCTTGGGACCATTGCCGGTTCGGTGGTCGTTGCCTTTTACCTCGCTTTGTTCGGCCTGCCCGTCGCACTGCTCCTAGGAGAACGAATCCGCGAGCCCATCGGACTGTTGGCCGCCGTCGCTTCGGCAATCATTGCTAGTGGGCTCGCTATGGTTTGGCTATCGGGCGCGCGCTCCGACGCGCTCGATCCAAACCGTGTAGCGTGGGAATGGATCGCTGCCATCACCGCTTTCGCTACTCCGGCTTTCTGGTTTTATCGCCGGAACATTATCATGGCGCTCGACGAACTCGCCGCCGCCTGACACTCAGCTGTCCTGAAGGTCGTCCTCGATCACGATAATCTCGTCATCACTTTCACCCGAACGGTTCGCCACGCGCGGTTTGTCGAGGCTTGCAAGCACAGGCGCATCGCGGTCGTAGATGTCGTTGAAGGTCTTGAGGTCGCCATTGATGTCCACGCCCATGGTGAAATAGGCGATATAGGCAGGCACCTCGCGCTCCATGAAGACCTTGGTGTATTCGCCCGAAGTCGCGATCTCGACCGCTTCGTCGCGGGTCGTCGCCTTGCCTAGAATGGCCATCGTCATCGCCAGTTCGAGCGCACGTTCGGTGCGGATGCAGCCGTGCGAAAGCGCGCGGTTCTCGTTCGCGAACAGGTGGCGCGAAGGCGTGTCGTGGAAGAAGATCGCGTGCGGATTGGGCATTTCGAGCTTCATCCGGCCCAGCGAATTGGTCGGTCCGGGCTGCTGCACAACCGAGACATAGCCGTTTGCGCCGCGCGTCGCGGTATAGCCCGCCTGACGCGCCCAAGCCGGATTGTTGAGGACGCGCGCGCCCAGACCTTCGCCCTTCACGATCGATTGCGGCACGGTCCAGGTCGGGTTGAAGACCACGCCCGAGACCATTTCGGCCAGCTGCGGGGTCGCGGTGCGGCCCGGCTTGCCGACGACGGTGCGATAGGTCCACATCCGCTCGCCCGCGTGCAGGCGCAGCTGGAATTCGGGCACATTGGTCAGCAGATAGATGGTTCCGAGATCGCGCTGGAGCCAGCGCCAGCGGTCCATATTGGCGCGGATCAGCTTGCGCTTTGCGGTTTGCGAAGCGGGCGTATCCGCAAGCTCTTCGCGCAGGCGCGCATAGTCCGAATGCGTCGGGTTCAGCTTCATCAGCGTGCCCGCAATATCTCCGCTCGCCAAGGCTTCGCCGAGCAGATCGCCGGTGCGGAAACGGTCGCGGTCGGGATCGACCACGAACCATTGCACACGTGCCGACATCGGCGTGCGCCCGTCGCGCAGATCCTCGACCAGCCACACGAAGCTGCGCGATGCCATAGCATTGAGCGCATCAGAGGGCCCTGCGGCTGCCAGTGTCTTGAGGCTATCGAGATTGTAGTCGGCCGGATCGAGCCCCTCGGCACCAATCCCTTCGATCACGTCGATCAGCGCCTGCGCATGCGCGACACTCCAGTCCTGCACCATCGGCCCGGGCGGGGTGAGGTCGCCCTGCACCAGCGGTTCAGACACCATTTGCGGGAATGCTTCGTCAAAGCTCGCATCACCCGCAGCACCTTCATCCTGAGCAAGCGCACCGCTCGCAATCAAAGTGGCTCCGGCAATACCCGCCGCGAAAATGCTGACCCGCTTGAACATAAGACCCTTCCTGTACGGCCTGCCGCGCCCACCTCGGGACGGCATGAGCCGACAACGGGGCAAATATACCCCGTGTTTGGCTGATCTATCAAGCAACTCGCCTTTCGCTGTGCTGAATTCGGTGCACAGCCATATTCGCACGGTCGCGTGACCTTCTTCGAGGCGGAGATTAGGAGAGGTGCCGTCATGTCACAGCCCTCTCCTATCACGCGCCTGATGCCCTTCGCAGCCGCAGCGCTCGGTGTGGGATGCCTGTCGATGATGGATGCTTTCATGAAAAGCGCGGCGCTCGCCACAGGCACCTACACCGCGACCGTCGTGCGCTCCTTGATCGGGGCGGCGCTGATCGCGCCTTTCTGGCTGTGGCAGCGCAAGGGCTGGCCTGCGAAAGCCACCATGAAACTGCATTTGGAGCGCGGGATCATCTCGGCCTTCATGGCGTTGAGCTTTTTTTACGCGCTTACCAAACTGCCGCTGGCCGAAGCCATCGCGATCAGCTTCGTCGCGCCGCTGGTCGCGCTTTATTTCGCGCGTGTGCTGTTGGGCGAGGTGATCCGGCGCGGGGCGGTGGTTGCGAGCGTGCTCGGATTCGCAGGCACGCTGGTGATCGTCGGCGGCAAGATCGGAAAGGGTGATTTCGACAGGGATATCGCGCTCGGCCTTGCCTCGCTGATGTTCTCCGCGCTGCTATATGCCTACAATTTTGTCGTGATCCGCAAGCAGTCGCAGCTCGCAGGGCCGGTCGAAATCGCGACCTTTCATAGCGGTGTCGGCGGGTTGGCCCTTCTGCTGCTTGCGCCTTTTATCGGCACGCCGATCGTTTCATCAACCCTACCGCAACTGGCCGCCGCCGGTATTCTCACCGTGGCCGGCGCGATGGCAATCGCCTGGGCCTATGCCCGTGCCGAAGCGCAGGCGCTGGTGCCGATCGAATATTCGGGATTCCTCTGGGCGAGCGTGCTTGGCTGGGCCTTTTTCCGCGAACCTGTCACCCTGCCCACAATTGCCGGAACCGTGCTGATCGTGGGCGGTTGCTGGCTTGCAACGCGCAAAGGGGCCGTAGCGGAAGGCGAAAGCGCCTAATCGCAATCGACTCGCAAGAGGGCCGGAATCTCGGCCTTCCCCTTGACGTTCACCGCCTAAACTAGCAGTTGCAGCGGCAGATTTTCCGCCCGCAACCGGGTCACCGGAACGCGCGGCCAAAACAAGGGATACCTCTCATATGACAGCCACCGGCAAGGACACTCTCGCAACCCGCTCGACCCTCGATGTGAATGGCAAGAGCTACGCCTATTATTCGCTCGCCAAGGCGGCCGAACAACTGGGCGATGTGTCCAAGCTGCCGACTTCGATGAAGGTGCTGCTGGAAAACCTCCTGCGCTTCGAGGATGAAGGCTTCACCGTTGGCCGCGACCACATCCAGGCCATCGTCGACTGGCAGAACAACCCGGCCACCGGCTCCGAAATCCAGTATCGCCCCGCGCGCGTGCTGCTGCAGGACTTCACCGGCGTTCCCTGCGTCGTCGACCTCGCCGCAATGCGCGATGCGATCAAGAAGCTCGGCGGCGACACCGCCAAGATCAACCCGCAGGTTCCCGTGAACCTCGTGATCGACCACTCGGTCATGGTTGACGAATTCGGCCACCCCAAGGCGATGGAAGCCAATATGGAGCTTGAGTACGAGCGTAACGCAGAGCGTTACGACTTCCTCAAGTGGGGTTCGAAGAGCTTTGAAAACTTCTCTGCCGTGCCTCCGGGCACCGGCATCTGCCACCAGGTGAACCTTGAGCACATCGCCAAGGGCGTGTGGGCCAGCGAAGGCCCCGACGGCCAGATGGTTGCCTATCCCGACACCTGCGTCGGCACCGATTCGCACACCACCATGATCAATGGCCTCGGTGTGCTGGGCTGGGGTGTCGGCGGGATCGAAGCCGAAGCCGCGATGCTCGGTCAGCCGATCTCGATGCTGATCCCCGAAGTCGTTGGCTTCAAGCTGACCGGCAAGATGGCCGAAGGCGTGACCGCAACCGACCTCGTGCTGACCTGCGTGCAGATGCTGCGCGAAGTCGGCGTGGTGGGCCGCTTTGTCGAATTCTACGGCGAAGGCGTTGCCAATCTCACCCTCGCCGACCGCGCGACCATCGCCAATATGGCGCCCGAATATGGCGCGACCTGCGGCTTCTTCGGCATCGACGACAAGACCATCGAATACCTGCGCCTCACCGGCCGCAGCGAAGACGAAATCGCTCTCGTCGAAGCCTATTCGAAGGAACAGGGCATGTGGTTCGATCCGGCGCATGAGCCGGTCTTCACGAAAACTCTCGAACTCGATGTCGGCGCGGTTGTGCCGAGCCTCGCCGGACCCAAGCGTCCGCAGGACCGTGTAATCCTCCCCGAAGTGGACGAGCTGTTCAACGGCGACCTCGCTTCGATCTACAAGAAGGACGCTCCCGTCCGCACCCCGGTCGAAGGCAAGGACCACGACATCGGTGACGGCGACGTTGTGATCGCGGCCATCACCAGCTGCACCAACACCTCGAACCCCGATGTGCTGATCGCAGCGGGTCTCGTGGCGAAGAAGGCCAATGAGAAAGGCCTCAAGCCCAAACCGTGGGTTAAGACCTCGCTCGCACCGGGTTCGCAGGTCGTCACCGACTATCTCGTGAAGTCGGGCCTGCAAGACCACCTCGACGCGGTCGGCTTCGACCTCGTGGGCTATGGCTGCACCACCTGCATCGGCAACTCGGGCCCGCTCGCAGCGCCGATCAGCGCCGCGATCAACGGCAATGACATCGTTGCCGCATCGGTCCTGTCGGGCAACCGCAACTTCGAAGGCCGCGTGTCGCCCGACGTGCGCGCCAACTTCCTCGCCTCGCCGCCGCTGGTTGTCGCCTACGCGCTGCTCGGCACGGTGACCAAGGACATCACCACCACCCCGATCGGTCAGGATCAGGACGGCAATGATGTGATGCTCGCCGACCTGTGGCCGACCAATGCCGAAGTCGCCGAAAACCGCGCCGCCAACATCGACCGCTCGATGTTCGAAACGCGCTATGCCAACGTCTATGACGGTGACGAGCACTGGCAGGCGATCACGGTTGAGCCTTCGGACACCTACCAGTGGCGCGCCGGTTCGACCTATGTCGCCAACCCGCCCTATTTCGACGGCATGGAAATGACGCCGGCTCCGATCACCGACATCGTCGATGCCAAGCCGCTTGCGATCCTCGGCGACTCGGTCACCACCGACCACATCTCGCCCGCCGGTTCGATCAAGGAAGACAGCCCGGGCGGCGAATACCTCAAGTCGAACCAGGTCGCGAAAAAGGACTTCAACTCCTACGGCTCGCGTCGCGGCAACCACGAAGTCATGATGCGCGGCACCTTCGCCAACATCCGCATCAAGAACGAAATGGTCCCCGGCGTCGAAGGCGGCGAGACCGTCTATAACGGTCAGCAGATGCCGATCTACGACGCGGCCATGAAGCACAAGGAAGACGGCACTCCGCTGATCGTCGTCGGCGGCAAGGAATACGGCACCGGCTCGTCGCGCGACTGGGCGGCGAAGGGCACGATCCTGCTCGGCGTGCGCG
>JAYPMZ010000092.1:0-11306 GCA_038130205.1 Erythrobacteraceae bacterium
GTCGGGGCCGCGATCGACGAGATCGCCGAGCAGGATGACCTGTGTGTCAAAATCGGGACGCGCGGCATCGTCGGCTTCGATTTCGTCAATGATCGCTTCGAACAGGTCGAGCCGCCCGTGAATGTCACCGATGACATAATAGCGCGTGCCGTCGGGCACCGCGGGAAGCGGCGGCTGGGGACGAGGGCGAAAGATGTTGCGCAGAGCGTTGAACATGATTGGTTAGATGTGGCCCCCAAGTGCCGATAGTCCATCGCAATCGGCACCAAGTAGGTGATTTCTGTTTGCGGGTCCGTGCCAATAGGATGATCGCGCCTGAACGGCAACCGAACCGCAGGCGTGCAGACCGTTTCGGGCTCGCATCCGGGACAACTGCGAGTGATGCAAAATCTCCACAGTGCTGTGTGTTTGTGGACGCGTTTGTAATTTCTCTTGTGCTGTGCAGCGTAAGTGTGCACGTTTGTTTCGCATCTGAGTGAGATTGCTCACAAAAATACGCAGCCCTCGGATGTGCAGGTGGGACGAAGCAACAACATAAACAAGGAAGTTGTCATGCTCACGTCCGTCCGCGGCCTTACCGCCGCATCTCTCTCCGCGGGTCTTCTGCTTACCGCAGCCCCCGCTTTCGCTCTCGAAGCTGAGTCGCAGGATCTTGCGGAAGCTCCCGCAAGCGAAACCGCAATCGATGCTTCGATTTCCGAAGAACTGCTTGCGGCATCGGTCGCTATCGATGGCTTGGCAGCCACCGAAGAAACGCCGGTTCTCACCACCCAGATCGAACGCGCCAGCCAGCCGGTTGACGATGTAACCGCTAGCAAGGCTGCCGGCGAAAGCGGCATCGAACTGTCGGGTAACGTTGCGCTAGTCAGCGACTACCGTTTCCGCGGTGTGTCGTTCAGCGACGGCGACATTGCCCTGCAGGGCGGCATCGACCTCGGTCACTCGAGCGGCCTCTATGTCGGCACATGGGCGTCGACGATTTCGGGCGGCACCGATTTCGGTGAACTCGAACTCGACGTTTACGCCGGTTGGAGCGGCGACGTTGCCGAAGGCGTCACCTTCGACATCGGCCTGCTCTACTACATCTACCCGACCGGCGACACGCCCGGCGCTCTCACCGACTATTTCGAGCCCTATGCCTCGATCGGTTTCGCTGTGGGCCCGGCATCGGCCACCGTGGGTATCGCCTACGCTTGGGATCAGGCATCGCTCGGCGACGACGATAACCTCTATCTCTTCACCGATTTCGAATACGGTATCCCCGACACGCCGATCACACTGACGGCGCACCTCGGCTATACCGACGGCGTTTTCGCGACCGACTTCGACTCGGTCACCTTCGCCCAGAAATCCTCGTTCGACTGGGGCCTCGGCGCCAGCTGGGCGGTCACCGATTCGCTTGCCCTTGGCTTCAACTACGTGGACACCGAAGGTCCCTCGGTTGAAGATTTTACCGATGCAGGCTTCTTCTTCACGCTCGGTTACAGCATGTAATCGACCGTACTCTGCATAACAGCAGGAGAAGGGGGCGCGAGACCGGCAGGTCTTGCGCCCTTTTCTTTTAATCCAGCGAAAAGTTCACCGTGGTGACCACGCGAACCTTCTTGAACGGGCTGTCGGACACGCCCCAGCCACCGCTATCGCCGTCGCGCGCTTCAATGGTGAAGTAGCCCTGTGTCGCATCCTTAATCGCACCTACGCTCGCGCCGGAGTCTTCGGCAAATTGCTGCGCCGAAGCGCGCGCGTCCCGGGTCGCTTGGGCCACCATTTCGGGTTTGATTTCGTTGAGCCCCGTGAAAGAATAGCTCATCCCTGAACCTTCTTCGAGGAACACGCCGCGCCCTACCAGATCGAACTGCCGCGCCACCGCCTTTTGCGCACGCTCGATGTCCTCGGTCCGCAGCGAGAGCCGCTGGCGCACGGTGTAGGTCGTCACGCCGTCGCTGGTATAGCTTGAGACGTTCGCGCCCGTTGGTTGCAGCGCGGCCTCGGGAAAGCCCAGATCGTCGAAGAACGCCTCGATCGCGTCAGTGTCGCGCCGGACCTTGCCCTGCGCTTGCGCAAGATCGGAGGAACTGGCCGAATAGGAGATCGTCCAGGTCGCAAGATCGGCGGTGACATCGCGCTCGGCCAGTCCGCGCACGGTTACCGAGCGCTCGGCCTCCTTGGCGCGCAGCAGGCCATCGCCGAGAAGATATCCGCCAAGCACGAGACCGACTGCCGCAATCGTCGCTGTCCCAAACCAGCGCAGTGTGGTGGAGCCGGGATCGAACCTTGCGGCGGCGGTTTCGGTTGCTATCTCTTGGTTCGTATCGACGGTCATGGTTCCCTCCCTGCACATTGCTACTGTGCGGCGAGCTGTGTATCATCATCGATGAACCGAATTTGAATTGCTGCGAGGTGAACATGGTCAAATATCTGCATTCGATGATCCGTGTGACGGATCCTGATGCCACGGTCGCATTCTTCAATCTGATCGGATTGGAAGAAGTGCGCCGCTTCGATGTTGAAGCAGGGCGTTTCACGCTAATCTTCCTCGCTGCACCGGGGCAGGAGGGCGTGGCCGAGGTCGAACTGACTTATAACTGGCCCGCCGAAGACGGGAGCCCGGCCGAGGACTATGACGGCGGCCGCAACTTCGGGCACCTCGCCTATCGCGTGGACAACATTTACGAAACTTGCGAGCGCCTGGCTGAGGCGGGCCACACAATCCACCGCCCGCCGCGCGATGGGCATATGGCCTTCGTCAAATCGCCGGACGGCATTTCGGTTGAACTGCTGCAGGAAGGCAATTTGCCGCCGCAGGAGCCCTGGGCCAGCATGGAAAACACCGGCAGTTGGTAAACCTACTTGGTCGCGGCTTCGGGCTGGGGTTTGTCCGGCTCGCCGCCGTGATCATCGCAGTCCTCGGCCGGGTGCTCGGTGGTCATACGCAGGATGATAAAGCCCACCACCGAGGAAATCAGCGAGCCGAGCAGGATGCCGATCTTGGCCTCCTCAATCAGCATGTAATTGTCGGTAAAGGCGAGTCCGCTCACGAATAGGCTCATGGTAAAGCCGATCCCGCACAGGATCGATACACCCCATATTTCCGCCCAGCTGGCGTTGGTCGGACGCGGTGCGAAACCGATCTTGTCGGAAATGACCACAGCGCTGAAAATGCCGAACTGCTTGCCCACGAACAGGCCGGTTGCAATCGCCAGCGGAAGCGGGTCCAGCACCGCTTTGAGGCCCAGATCGCCGAATGCGACACCGGCATTGGCAAATCCGAACACCGGAACCACCAGATAGGCGCTCCACGGAGCGAGCGCATGCTCCATTCGCTCGACCATGGTGTTGTTGTTGCGCCCCATCATCGGGATGGTGAGAGCAGCGAGCACACCCGCGATGGTCGCGTGGATGCCTGAATTGAGCACACACAGCCATAGCGCCAGCGCAAGCACGATAAACGGCGTGAAGCTCGACACTTTGAACCGGTTCATGGCGAACATGATGCCGACGACGACCGCAGAGGCGATAAGCCACATGACGTTGATCTTCGCGGTGTAGAACAGCGCAATTACAAGCACCGCGCCGATGTCATCGACAATCGCAACGGTCAGCAGGAAAATTCGCAGGGAGGATGGCACACGGTTGCCGAGCAGCCCCAGCACACCCATCGCAAACGCGATGTCGGTCGCTGCAGGGATCGCCCAGCCGCGAACCAGATGGCCTGCCCCGTCGGCATTGACCACGGCGACATAGAGCAGCGCGGGAACAACCATGCCAGCCGCCGCCGCGAGCACCGGCAAACGGCGATCGCGGGCGTTTGACAATTGTCCTTCGATCCACTCGCGCTTCACCTCCAGTCCGACGACAAAGAAGAAGATCGCCATCAGCCCGTCGTTGATCCACAAATGCAGCGTGTTGAGCTTGAAAACATCTGAAGAAAACCATTCGCCATGGAAGAGGTGATGATATTCCTCTGCAAGCGGTGAATTGGCCGCAATCATCGCTGCGATAGCAATCAGGATCAGCAGCACACCTGCCGAGGCGTCACTGACAAACAGCGAGCGGACGGGTGCAAACAGATCGCGTACGGTGGACCGGGGAGAAGAAGAATTTTCCGACATATCGCGCGTCTCCTTTCCGAAAAGTCGAGGCAGTTGCAAGGTTAATCGGGGAAGGATAGGCTCACATCACACTTTTAGGGGCGCACCTTGAGTATGTTTGGATGGGGACTGTGGCAGTGGCTGGCTGTCCTGCAGCATGAATTGCTGCTGTTTGCCGGCGTGTTTTTTCTGATTGGGGCAATGGATGATCTCGCCATTGACCTCACCTGGCTTTGGCTAAAGCTGACCGGGCGGGCGAAAACCCCCAAGGTCAGCAGGCGCGAATTGCAGGCCCGAGAGCTATCGGGCGCGACCGCGATCTTCGTGCCGACATGGCAGGAAGCGGACGTCATTGCGGAAACGATCGCACATATGCTCGCATCGTGGCCGCAGCGCGGATTGCGGCTCTACGTGGGTATTTATCGCAATGACCCCGCCACCCTCGAAGCCGCGATGCGCAGCGCAAATGGCGATGCGCGTCTGCGACTGGTGATCCACGACCGCGACGGCCCCAGCACCAAGGCTGACTGCCTCAACCGTCTGTACGAAGCGATGCGCGACGACGAGGCACGTGTTGGGGCGCAATTCGCGATGGTCGTGTTTCACGATGCCGAAGACATGGTCGATCCGGGCGCCTTGGGTCTGCTCGACATGGTGGTCGCCAATGGCGCGGACTTCGTCCAACTCCCGGTCGAGCCGCTGCCGCAGGCCGCACGGCACTGGCTGGG
Source organism: Erythrobacteraceae bacterium (assembly GCA_038130205.1). Classification (GTDB taxonomy): domain Bacteria; phylum Pseudomonadota; class Alphaproteobacteria; order Sphingomonadales; family Sphingomonadaceae; genus Erythrobacter. The sequence goes on from JAYPMZ010000092.1 coordinate 4,820, forward strand.
AAGCCATTATTGCGAGGAATTCGCCGAAGCGCATGGCAAGGCAATGGTGGTGCGCGACGCTGTGGGCGCTGCGCTTCCGGCGGCAGGGGTTGGTTGTGCAGTGTCGCGCGCGGCGTTGCAGAAGCTCGCCGATCGACGCGAGGAAGGCACGCCTTTCGAACCAGTCTCGCTGACCGAAGACTACGAGCTTGGCATTGCCGTCGCCGAAAGCGGCGGAGCCTGCCACTTCGTGCGTGCACGCGGCGAGGATGACTTGCTGATTGCAACGCGCGCCTATTTCCCTTCCGAGCTGGGGCATATCGTGCGCCAGAAAACGCGCTGGGTGCACGGCATCGCTTTGCAGGGATGGGACCGGATCGGATGGTCGGGCGGTCTCATGGAAAGCTGGATGCGGGCGCGCGACCGTCGGGGGCCTCTGACCGCTCTGGTGCTGCTGATGGGATATACGCTGCTGGCGCTGACGCTGGTGCTGGCCGGAGCCTATTCACTCGGACTGGCACAACCCACGCCGCTTTCGCCGCTGGTTGTCGCTTTGCTCTATATCAACCTCGGCTTCTTCGCGTGGCGTGTGATCTCGCGCTTTGCCTTCACTGCACGCAATTATGGCATGGCCGAAGGTGTTTTCGCGGTGATGCGTATTCCGTTCGCCAATGTGATCGCGATCATGGCCGGAAGACGCGCCGTGTGGGCCTATGCCCGCACGCTTTCGGGCAAGGATCCGGCTTGGGACAAGACGCCGCACCTGCGTCATCCTTTGCGCCCGGGTCTGGATTATCGCGGGCTGCGACCATTGCGGAGAGTCCGGTCATGAGCGCTACATCCGGGGCGCGCCGCCGTGGCAGCCCGCTGGCGATGCTGGCGCTGCTGGTCGGGCTATGGGTCGGCGGTCGCACCGTCTTGTGGGAAAGCCCGTTTCCGCTGTTCTATCTACCCATCGGCGAACTGGCTCTGGCAGAAAAGGCTATCTCCGGCGAAGTTGAGGCTGGCGCAGAAGCGGCGCTGGCGATGTTCAAAAGCCAGAAACCGGCCTATACCGAAATCGCGGTGGCGGGGGTCAGCAGTCCGGCGCTGGTCGCATTGGAAAGCGCTTCGTGGCAAGGCTTCGCCCCGCGCGGCCGGAGCCCTGCGGTCTCGGCCGGTCATCACTACTTGATGAAAGCTGCCTATGCGATGGACTGGCATTCGGATGGGGCGGCCTCTTTGTTCGGTTCGCGACGCGCCGGGATGGACCTCTATCCTTCAAGCGCAAGCGCAACGCCGCCTTTCGCTGCGCGCCCAGGTGAGCGCGATATCCGCGTGGTAGATCGCTGGTCGCTCGATACCTCGGCATTTTACCGGCAAGGCTCAGGGGCGCTTTCGACCTCGCAAGGGCGACAGCCGGTCTATGGCGCGAGCCAGATTGCCGCGAACCTGCAATATCGCATCGCCCCTGCATCGCGGCACGACCCGCGGGCATCGCTACGCATCTACCATGCGCTTGTGCGCGACGGAGAGACCGAGCTTGCAGCGAACGTTTCAGCGCGGCCCGTCGGTGCACTGCCGCTGCGCTTTTTCGGAGAGGTGCGCGCGATCCGCAATCCGTCAGGCACGGACTATCGTCCCGCAGGCTATGCCGTCACCGAAATCCCGTCCCAACGCTTGCCGCTGCGCTTTGCGCTCGAGACATATGGCGCGGCAGGGTATGTCGGCGGCGAGGCAGACACCTATTTTGCCGAAGGACAGGCCGCGGTGACACGCGAGGTGGTGAGCTTCAAGGGACTGGATGATCAACGCATGCGCTTGAGCTTTGGCGGAGCGGCATGGGGCGGGGCGCAAAAGGATGCGAGCCGTTTCGATATCGGTCCCACTTTGCGGCTCGATCTCAGCGTCGGCGAAGTTCCGGCGCGTATCTCGGTCGATTGGCGCGAGCGTGTCGCAGGAGATGCCGCGCCTGAATCGGGCGTTGCGGCAACAGTTTCGACGCGGTTCTGAACATCAGGGCGATTGCCCGCCTTCCAACCGTCAACTTGCTGCGCTAGGCGCTAGTTCATGGACGTCTACCTGCCCATAGCGAATCTCTCGGTGAATGGTCTTTTCATCGTGCTGCTGGGCGGGTTGACGGGTATTCTTTCAGGCCTGTTCGGGGTTGGCGGCGGATTTCTGACGACGCCGCTGCTGATCTTCTACGGCATCCCGCCCACCGTCGCCGCCGCATCGGCTGCGACGCAGGTGACGGGAGCAAGCGTTTCGGGCGTTCTCGCGCACAGCAAACGCAAGGGCGTCGACTATCGCATGGGCATGGTGATGGTGGGCGGCGGTGTAGTCGGTGCGCTCATCGGGGCCGGATTGTTCAGCCTGCTTCGTGCCGTCGGACAAATCGACGTAGTCATTAGCGTGCTCTATGTTGTGCTGCTCGGCACGATCGGTTCGCTGATGTTGCGCGAGGCGCTCACCGCGCTCAGGCCGCCTTCGGGTCAGGCCGACAGCCGTCCGCGCAAGCGCCGCCACCACCCGCTCGTCGCAGGCTTGCCGTTTCGCATGCGTTTCTATTCCTCGGGTCTCTATATTTCCCCGCTCGCACCTTTAATTCTTGGCGTAGGGGTTGGCATTCTCACCATGCTGATGGGCGTGGGCGGCGGGTTCATTCTGGTTCCTGCCATGCTCTATATTCTCGGCATGAGCGGCAATGTCGTGGTCGGCACGTCACTGTTCCAGATACTGTTCGTGACCATGGTCACCACCATGACCCACGCGCTTACCACCAAGTCGGTCGATATCGTGCTCGCCGGTCTGTTGCTGCTTGGTTCGGTGCTCGGCGCGCAGTTCGGGACGCAGATCGCGATGAAGGCGCGGCCCGAAATCCTGCGGCTCGTGCTGGCCGGGGTCGTGATCGCAGTGGCTCTTACCATGCTCTACGGCCTTGGCGTGCAACCAGCCGAGGTTTACACGGTCAGCCCGCTATGAAGCGGCTTGCCGCCATCGCGCTGGTCATTGCAGCCCCTTTCCTGATGGGCCAACGCGAGCCGGTGCTGGTGCCCGAAGTCAGCCAGTCACGCGTCGAGGTGCGGCAGGGCTTCACCGGCGCAAGCCTGTTGCTTTACGGCGCGGTGATCGATCCGGCCGGTTCTCGCAGCCGCACCGATTATGACATAGTCGTCGTGCTCAAGGGCCCGACCGAACCGATCCGCATGCGCGAGAAAGAGCGCATTGCGGGCGTGTGGATGAATGCCGGATCGACCGACTTCCGCTCTGCGCCTTCCTTCTTCGCGGTGGCATCCTCCAGCCCGATCGAGGAGATCGTCGATGCCCGAACTGCTGCGATCTATGAATTGGGCACCGAATTCATCCAGTTGAGCCCGACCGGCATGATCGAACCCGAAGAGCAGGCGCGTTTCGCAAGCGGTCTCGTCGAATTGCGCGAGCGTTTGGGGCTTTACAAGGAAGACCCGCAGGGCGTGCGGATCAGCGAAGGCGTGCTCTATCAGGCACGCATCGAACTGCCGTCCAACGTGACCATTGGCGAATACACGGCAGAGACCTTCGCCATTGCCAATGGCCGCGTGCTCGCAAGTGCCACGGCCGATATCGAAGTGGTCAAGGTCGGCCTCGAAGGGCGCGTCGTGTATGCCGCGCAGCGGTGGTCGCTGTTCTATGGCCTTGGCGCCATCATGCTCTCGCTCGGCATGGGCTGGCTCGCCGGAAGATTGTTCTCGCGCTCCTGATCAGGCTTTCTGCAAGGGCTCTTCGTCCGCCGAAACGTTGACGCGATTTTAACTCCGTTCCTGCATCTGGGATCCGTCATCAAACCGGCGTGCACGCAATTGCGCCGGAACACGACGGGCAAAGGACCAGGGAAATTCGCATGAGCGATATGGGCAGTCACAATTTTTCTACCGATGCAGCGGCGGCAATTCCGGCTCCTGCGCGGCGGGCTACTGACGACAATGCGCGCCAGCCGATTGGCGTGGTGCTGGAAATTTCAGGTGCCGGTTCGCAGATCGCGCTCGACCTGCAGCGGCTCAACGAATGTATGGAAGACGACGACCGCTCAATCTCGCTTGCCGGTCAGGTCGGCAGCCAGATCAAGATCCGCGTCGGAGATGCCTGGCTTCTCGCCAACGTCCGCGACCAGCGCAAGGATCGCCGCGCCTCGAACGGCATCGTCGCTCACATCGACTTTCTCGGAGAGGGTTCTGAGGAAAAACTCACCGGTCGCATCCACGGCTTCAAGCGCGGTGTGACGCGCTATCCGGTTCCCGGCGCGTTGGTCTATCCCGCGACGACGAAGGACCTCGAACAGATTTACGCCAGCGATGGCCGCGCCAATATCACCATCGGGACGGTATTCCCGACCAGGGACATTCGCGCCGGTCTTTATATCGATGCGATGCTGGGCAAGCACTTCGCGCTGCTCGGTTCGACCGGGACCGGTAAATCGACCAGCGCCGCGCTGATCCTGCACCGCATCTGTGAGGCTGCGCCCGAGGGTCACATCGTGATGATCGACCCGCACGGGGAATACTCCGCCGCGTTCCGCCAGACCGGGCGAATCCTCGACGTGTCGAACCTGCAAATGCCCTATTGGCTGATGAATTTCGAAGAACACTGCGAAGTGTTGCTGACCAGCGACGGCAATGAACGCCAGGTCGATATGGACATTCTCGCCAAGTGTCTTCTGCATGCGCGCAGCAAGAACCGCCTTGCGGAATCGATGGGCAAGATCACCGTCGATTCGCCGATCCCCTATTTGCTCTCGGACCTGTCGAGCAAGATCAAGGACGAGATGGGTAAGCTCGACAAGGCGACGTCCTCTGCCCCTTACATGCGGATCAACAGCAAGCTCGAAGAGCTCAAAGGCGACCCGCGCTACCAGTTTATGTTCTCCGGCATGCTGGTCGGCGATACGATGACGAATTTCATCTCGAAGGTCTTCCGCATGCCGGGCGAGGGCAAGCCGATTTCGATTATCGATGTGTCTGGCGTGCCTTCGGACATTACCTCGACCGTGGTGGCGGTGCTTTCACGCCTCGTGTTCGATTTTGCGATCTGGGGACGCGAAGAAAAGACCCGCCCGATCCTGCTCGTCTGCGAGGAAGCGCACCGTTACGTACCGAACGAACGGCACGCAGACGGTTCGTCGGTTGGCCGCATCCTCAGCCGTATCGCCAAGGAAGGCCGTAAATACGGTATTTCGCTGGGCCTCATCACGCAGCGTCCGTCCGACCTTGCCGAAGGTGTGCTCTCGCAATGCGGGACGATCATCTCGATGCGTCTCAACAACGACCGTGACCAGGCCTTTGTTCGTTCGGCCATGCCTGAAGGTTCGCGTGGTTTCCTCGATTCGATTCCGGCTCTGCGAAATCGCGAGTGCATCGTCTGCGGAGAAGGTGTCGCGATTCCGATCCGCGTGAACTTCGACACACTCGAAGAGCACAAGCGTCCGGCGTCCGAAGACCCGAGCTTCAGCGAGCTGTGGCAGACCGGCGGCGGCGAGGAAGAACTCGTCGAACGCGTCGTACTGCGTTGGCGCTCACAGGGGTAAGGTCCTGCACCGGCGTTTGCCCCTGCGCTGCGCAGCCGGCTATAGCCCGCGCAACAACTGACGGAAATTGGGTAGCGGCTGCCAGTCGGTACGATCGCGGTCGTATTGCAGCTTGTGGAAGTCCTGCATCCCGCCCGCTTCACCGGCGTTCTGTCCCCAGTTGGGGCCGTCGGCGGTGAAGGCGATTTTGCCGGTTATCCCGTTGAAGTTCTGCCCGCGCAGGATTTCGATTAGCTTTTCGGCGGTGACGACTCCGTCGATCTTGGCGAGTGCCTGCTTCACGACCAGACCCGAATCATAAGCGACCGCTTCCTGTCGCAAGGCCGGGCTGAGCGTCCCGAACTCGCGCTGGAACCGGAGGGCGTCGGGCAGGCCGCTGGTGTCGGCGGGGCTGCGATAAACGTCGGTCATATCGAACAGGCGCGCGTTCTGGAGCGCGGTGGTCTGGTTCAATTGCATCACCGCCTTCGAGGTATTCCACCCGCCCAGCAGCGAGGCGCGCGGAGGGTCGGAGGCACGATACAGCCCTTCCGCCAACTCCTCGTAATCGCCCGAAAGTCCGACAACGACGATCAGCTTCGGCTCGTCGAATATCTGGCGCACGCGGGGGAGATTGGCTTTCTCCATAATCTTCCCGCGAGTGTAGGATATGGAGCGAACGCGGTCGCTGTTTGACCATTCCTGCCACTGCGGAAGGCGTTCGGTGATGCGCTGGAAGAACAGCTGGCCGTAAGTCGTCTCGCTCGAATTGGGGATCGATTCGTACATCAGCACGATATCGATGCCGCTGGAAACGAGGTTCCCTGCGAGCTCGGCAAACTGGTTGGCGCGCTCGTCCACGCCCGAGCCCACGCGGAACAACGGCAGATCGCTTCCGTCCCACCCGATGTCTTGCCGAGAGGCGGCGGTGGTAAGAATGATCGCCGGACGCCGTCCGCTTTCCTCGACGGTGCGCAGCACCTCGGG
>JAYPMZ010000093.1:0-643 GCA_038130205.1 Erythrobacteraceae bacterium
CATGGCCACCGCGCGGGGAAATGGGCTTCGGTTACGACCCCGTCTTTGTACCAAAGGACGGCGAGCAAACCTTCGCCGAAGTCGAGCCGTCAGCCAAACACGCGATCAGCCACCGAGCCGACGCGTTTGCGAAACTCGTGGCCGACCAGTTCGGCCATTAGTTTCCGGCGTGCCGCGAGCGTTGACGACACGGCCCGGCATGATTTGCTGCCCCATGCGGTTGCCCGAAGGGTAATAACGGCAGACAAGAAAATCATAGCTCGCCCCGCGCGCCATGGCACAACCGACTTCGCGCGTGCCGGGCCACACCATCTGCGTATAATGCCCGACATCGCCCCACTCGCCCGTGGTTGAAACCTCGGGAAAGCGACCGTGGAGGAAATACTGCTTTTCCGCAGCGAAATGCGCGATCATCTGTTCGGCGGTGTAAAATCCGGCGGTTCCCATCCACAGGTTCTCGCCCTTACCGCCGCGTTCGTTATAGCTCGAATGGCGCATGATCTGGTCGCGGGCGAGGTTTTCGGCCCATTCGCGCGCTTCGTTTTCAAGTTCTTCGGACCATCTGAGCGGATGGACACCAAAATCGGCGCGTTCGGCATTGTGCGCGTCGAGCCATGCGCGCTCGTAATCATTGGCCAGCACG
>JAYPMZ010000093.1:653-11203 GCA_038130205.1 Erythrobacteraceae bacterium
GTGCTGCCGTTATGCCTACGAACGTCAAGGCGCATGCAATTGTCGCGGGAAGTCGCATGGCTTAAGGATGGCGCAGGCTGCGTAAATTTTTGACCGACCGAAATTGGTAAACAACCGTTGGAAAGCGAGTAACCTTGGCGCGTGCGCTTTATATTCACTGGCCGTTCTGCGCGAAGAAGTGCCCCTATTGCGACTTCAATTCGCATGTCCGCGAGAGCGTCGATATCGTAGCTTGGCAGGCGGCGCTGCTCGCCGATATGCGCGCCGAAGCTGCCGTTGCCGGAGGTGAAACGCTGACGTCGATCTTCTTCGGCGGCGGGACACCTTCGCTGATGCCCCCCGCCCTCGTCGAGACCTTGCTGGCCGAGGCCGAGCAATTGTGGGGTTTCGATCCGGCTATCGAAATTACGCTGGAAGCCAATCCGTCATCGGTTGAAGCGGCAAAATTTGCCGATATTGCGAGAGCGGGAGTCAATCGGGTTTCACTTGGCATTCAGTCACTTGACGATGCGACCTTGCAATGGCTGGGACGGCTTCACGGCGCCAGTGAGGCACTCAAAGCGCTTGAGGTGGCGCAGAAGGCGTTCGAGCGTGTCACCTTCGACCTGATCTACGCCCTGCCCGAGCAAACCGCTGCGGAATGGCAAGCCCAATTGCAGCGCGCGCTCGCTTTCGGGACCGATCACCTCTCGCTTTACCAGCTTACCATCGAACCCGGCACACGGTTCGAAACCGATGTGCGGCTCGGTCGGTTCGCTCCGCTCGACGATGAAACAGCTGCGGAACTCTACGATCTGACGCAGGAGCTTGCAGGTGCGTCGGGAATGCCTGCCTATGAGGTCAGCAATCACGCACGCGCCGGTCAGGAAAGCCGGCACAATCTCACCTACTGGCGCTATCAGGACTATGCCGGGATCGGCCCGGGTGCACACGGTAGGCGCGGCGGCTTTGCGACGGTGCGCCACAAGAAACCCGAGATATTCCTCGCAAAAACCGCCGAGCGCGGTCACGGAATTTCCGAACAGTCCATGCTTGCGCCCGACGAGCAGGTATCCGAAGCGTTGCTCATGGGGCTGCGTCTGGCCGAAGGGATCGACCTGGCCGCATTTGAAGCGCGTTTTGACCGTCCTCGCTGGTCAATGGTCGGCGAGCAGGCGGTGCAGACCTATCGCGATCTCGGCTTCGTCTGGCAGCGCGGCGACCGCATCGGGGTGGAGCGCAAGGGCATGGCGGTGCTCAACACGTTGATCGCCGCTCTCGTCGAGGATGGGCTGGTCGGCGCATGAACGTGCCAGAGATCATCGCTGTATGGCGTGCTCACCTCACCGACGCGCGGCGGCGCTCTGTCCATACGGTGCGCGCCTATGTCGGCGCGGCAGAGCGGCTTGTGCGCGCCCGTGATCTCGACACATGGGACAGTGTCGCAGCGCTCGAAGCGCATGATCTGCGCGCCCATCTTGCCGCCCGCCGTGAAGAAGGGCTCGGCAATGCGAGCGCGGCGCGGGAATTGTCTGCGCTCAAGGCGTTCATCGCGTTCGCCCGCAGCGAGGCAGGCGATCCCGATCCCGCCGCTCCGCGCGTGCGGGGGCCGCGTCTGAAGAAGGGTTTGCCTCGCCCCGTCACACCCGACGAAGCGGTAAACCTCGCCGATCTGGTCGATGGAACCGCGAATGACGACTGGATCGGCGCGCGGGACCGCGCGGTGCTGCTGCTGATGTATGGCAGCGGCTTGCGTATTGCCGAGGCGCTGTCGCTGCGCGGGTCCGACGTGCCGCTCGGAGAGACGCTGCAAGTCACCGGAAAGGGCGGCAAACAAAGGCTTGTGCCGATCCTGCCGATTACTCGCGACGCTGTCGCGGCCTATGCAGATGCCTGCCCCTACCCGCTCGCGGCAAAGGATACGCTGTTTCGCGGCGCGAAGGGCGGTCCGCTCTCACAAGGCATGGTACAAAAGGCAATGGCCCGCGCGCGTCGTGCGCTGGGCTTGCCCGACACCGCAACTCCACATGCCCTGCGCCATTCCTTTGCGACACATCTGCTCGGCGCGGGGGCTGATCTGCGCAGCCTGCAAGAGCTGTTGGGGCACGCCTCGCTCGGCTCTACCCAGATCTATACCAAGGTCGACGCTGCGAGCCTGCTCGAGACCTATCGCGGCGCGCACCCCAGAGCCAAGAAGGGTTAGGCAGCCTGCGCGTAGTCGCTGTCTGCCGGACCGTCCTTTTGCGTGCGCAATTGGGAAACCAGCTCGTTCAGACGCTCTGCCTCACCTCGTAGCGAGCGAGCGGCGGCGGTGGTTTCTTCGACCATGGCGGCGTTCTGCTGGGTCATACCGTCAATGGATTTGATCGACAGGTTGACCTGTTCGAGGTCGGTTGCCTGCGTCGATGCCATTCCTGCGATTTCAACTACTTCCTCGTTCATCGTTCCGAGGTGCTGCGCGATCTGTTCGAGCAGTTCGCCGGATTCGTTGACGAGGGTTACGCCCTGACCGACCTGAGTGGTCGATTTGGATATCAGTTCCTTGATGTCTCGCGCGGCATTGGCGCTGCGCTGAGCGAGTTCGCGCACCTCGCTGGCGACAACGGCAAAGCCCTTGCCCGCTTCGCCTGCTCGCGCTGCCTCGACCCCCGCATTGAGCGCAAGGAGATTGGTCTGGAATGCAATACCGTCGATCACATCAATGATCTGCGTGATTTCGCTAGAGGAGCTTTCGATCGAACCCATGGCCTCGATTGCCTTGCGCACCACTTCGCCGCCCTGATGCGCGCGCTCATTGGTTATGCTCATATTGGCCTGAGCCTTGTCCGCGCTTTCGGCGGTTTTCCTGACCATACCCGTTGCGTTGTTGGTAGCAGCAGCTGTTTCTTCGAGATTTGCGGCCTGATGTTCATTGCGATTGGCAAGGTCGGTTGCGGCCGCGTTGATTTCGCTGGAACAATTGTTGACCCTGTCAGCCGATGCGCGGACCTCCTCGATTATCTGTGCGAGGCGATCAACCGATCCGTTATAGGCATCGGCCAGCTTCGTGCTCGCCGGATCTGCTGAGGCGGGCAATTGGACGCGGTAGGTAAAATCGCCTTGCGAAAGGCGCGCAAGCCCGTCCGAAAAGGTCGTGACGGTTTGCAGCTGACGTTCGAGCCGTTCGTTTTCGATCGCCGCTTTTGCCGCGTCCTGTGCGTGTTGTTCTGCGTGCGTTTTCGAGATTTCTTCGAACAACGAGCTGACCTTGATGCTGAGATAAACGAGCGCGGCAGACTCAACGATCACGATGGCGGCGTGAAATAGCACGCGCGCAAAGTTTGCCCCGTCGGGAAACACGAGCGCGGGGGCGAGGAAATTGAGGCTGAGGTGATGCACCGCAGTCACCGCGCTGGCGGCAATAATCGCGCGCCAGTCGGCCAACACGGCAAGCGTTGCGAGATAGGCAAAGAACAGCATGTGCATGTCCATCTGCCACAGCCCACCGCCATCAATCGCGACAGCAAGCGCAGCGTAGAGCGGCATGGTTGCGCCCAGCGCGATGCGTGCGTTGGTGCTCGAGACGCCTGTAAGTGCGATTCCAACCGGGACGATTGTGATGACAGCGGCAATCCCGGCGTAGAGCGGCTGGCCCCACGCAACTGCGAAAATGCTGAGCACGATTGCGCTGATCACGCCAAGAATTGTGAGAACGCGAATCGCTTCAGCGCGCAATTTATCGATTTGGGACAAAACAGCCTCCGTGACGCCCGTGAATCATTGATCACGGTGCCTTTTATGGCGGCTTTCAAAAGAACCCTTGGTCGCCTCCCTAAGAGATGACCCGTAGAATTTTAACGCTAGGGCAGACGCACCTAACTACTTTCTATCGGCGTGACGCGCCTAACTACTTTCTCTCGGCGTGACGCGCCTAATTACTTTCTATCGGCGAGACGCGCCTCGATTGCGTCCCAGATCATTCCCGGCAGATCGGTTCCGTCGAAATTGGAAATTGCGACGATCCCGGTTGGCGAGGTGACGTTGATCTCGGTCAGCCATTTGCCGCCGATCACGTCGATGCCGACGAAAGTCAGGCCGAGCCGCTTTAGATCGGGACCCATCGCCTTGCATATCTCGACTTCTCTTTCAGTGAGGCCGGACTTCTGCGCGCTGCCGCCCATGGCGAGGTTAGAGCGAAACTCGCCCTCGCCCGGAATACGGTTGATCGCACCGGCAATCTCTCCGTCGATCAGGACAATGCGCTTGTCGCCTTCGGCCACTTCGGGAAGGAAGGGTTGGACCATATGCGGTTCGGGCCAGGTCTGGTTGAAGACTTCGAACAGTGCAGTGAGGTTGTCGCCACTTTCAGGCACGCGGAAAATCGCTTTGCCGCCGTTGCCGTGAATCGGTTTCACCACCACCGCGCCGTGTTCGGCCATGAAGCGGCGCACCTCGTCCACGCTGCGGGTGACGAGCGTGGGCGGCATGAAGCGGCGGTAGTTGAGGACCATCACCTTTTCGGGCGAGTTGCGGACGTTGGCGGGATCATTGACCACCAGCGTTTCGTCCGCGATCCGTTCGAGCAAGTGCGTGGCGGTGATATAGCCCATGTGGAACGGCGGGTCCTGACGCATCAGCACCACATCGATGTCGCACCCCAGATCAAGCCGCTGCGCCTCGCCCTTTTCGAAGTGATCGCCCTCGACCCGCCGGACCTTGACCGGAAAACACTCCGCGATCAGGCGGTCATCAGCATCGAGCGTGAGGCTTTCGACGTGATATTCGAACACCTCATATCCGCGTTCCTGCGCGGCGAGCATCAGCGCGAAACTGCTGTCGCCCTTTATGTTGATGCCTTCGATGGGGTCCATCTGGACAGCGATTTTCAGTGACATTGCGGCTCCTAAGGCATCCACGCGTTCGGGATGTGGTGAGGCTTTGTGCCGGGTGCAAGCAGGATTACATCGACCCGTATATCGTCGGTTGGCTGGGCGTATTCATGCGCGACCACTTCTACTGCGGCAGCCACACGGGCAAGGCGGCGTTCGTCGATGGCGGTCGGAAGGTCGCTCGCGCGGGCACGCCATTTGACCTCTACGAAGGCCACCAGCCCCGGTTTGCGGGCAATGAGGTCAATTTCGCCGAGCTTGGTCTTCACCCGCTCCGCTATCACTTCGAACCCTTGTTGCATCAGCCATTGCGCTGCCTGCGCCTCGGCCTCGCGGCCCTTTCGGTCGGCAATTTGTCGAGTGGCGAGGCTGCGCTTCTCGCTCATTCGGCTTTCAATTCGACCGCGCGGGCGTAGAGCGCCTGCCGATCGAGCCCTGTTGCCTTGGCGACCATACCCGCCGCCTTGCTCGCACTCATCTCGCCCAGCGCCTCGCGCAGCAGGGCATCGGGGTCGATTGCGCTCGGGGTTTCGACAGGAGGGCCAACCAGCAGCACGATCTCGCCTTTGGGCGGGTGCGCGGTGTAGTGCGCTGCCAATTCTGCGGCAGTGCCGGTGCGGCATTCCTCGTGCAGCTTGGTCAGTTCTCGCGCGACCGCGATTTCCCGCTCCGGCCACGCTTGGGCCATCGCCTTCAAAGAGCGTTCGAGCCGCGGGCCTGTCTCGTAAAACACCAAAGTTGCATCAACCGCGCCCAGTTCTTCGAGGACACGTCCGCGTGCCTGTTCTTTCACGGGCAGGAAGCCTGCAAACAGAAAGCGGTCATTGGGAAGGCCCGAAAGCGTCAGTCCCGTGATCGCGGCGCAGGCTCCCGGAATGGATGTCACCGCCACCCCCTGCTCGCGCGCATCGCGCACCAGACGGTAGCCGGGGTCCGACACCAGCGGCGTTCCCGCGTCGCTCACCAGAGCAACCGGCGCGCTACGAGCGGTCTCGATCAGCCGCGCGCGTGTTTCGGCAGAGGCATGGTCGTCATAGCGCTGCATTCGTGTGGAAACACCGCAAGCCTTGAGCAATTTCCCCGTCACCCGCGTGTCTTCACAGGCGATAACGCTGACGCGGCGCAACACGTCGATTGCACGGAGCGTTATATCGCCAAGATTGCCAATCGGCGTGGCGACGATATAGAGCCCTGAATCAAGAGGTTCAGTCTCGGGTGGGTCGGGAAGCGGGAGTGTGGACACCTGTCCATTCATGAACCAGCGAATAGGGGTCGGCAAGAATGAAGCGTATGCAATCCGGGGTTTTCAGCGGCAAATGGGTCGAGGCGATCAAGAGCGGCCTTAACCGTCGCACATTTGTTATTGCAGGTGCAGCCGCGCTGCTCGCCGGCTGTCAGGTGATCCCGAAGACCGAAACCATCGACAGCACGCCCGATCCGACCACCGATACCCAGCAAACGGTCGACGCCAATCTGCCCAGCGATGCCACACGCCACCGTGTCGCGCTACTCGTGCCAATGGCAGGCAGCACCGCCGAAGTCGGCCAATCACTCGCCAATGCGACGACGATGGCGCTGCTCGACACCAATGCCAGTAATCTGCGCATCACCACTTACGATACCTCGCGCGGTGCGGGTGATGCGGCACGTCAGGCGATTGCCGACGGGAACAGGCTGATCCTCGGCCCGCTGCTTGCCGACAATGTCGCCTCGGTTCAGGCAGTCGCGCGTCCGGCAGGCGTTCCGGCAATTGCCTTCACCAATGATTCGACTGTCGCCAGCGCCGATGTTTTCGTCATGGGCCACATTCCCGAACAATCTATCGAACGCTCGATCCAATACGCGCGCCGCAACGGCTCCAACAGCTTTGCCGCGCTGCTGCCCGAGGGTGACTACGGCCAGCGGTCTTACAACGCCTTGCAAAACAGCCTGCGCGAATATGGCGGCAATCTGGTTTCGTTCGAGCGTTATGCGCGCGGCAACACTTCCATCGTCGGCGCCGCCCAGCGTCTGCGCCAGCGCGGCGGATACGACACCGTGCTGATCGCCGACGGCGCGCGCCTCGCCATGCAGGCTGCCGGTCAGATCCGCAGCGAAGGTGCAGAAAACACCCGCATCCTCGGCACCGAGCTGTGGAGCGGCGAAGCGGCTCTCACCCAGTCGGCGACGGTCAACGGAGCGCTGTTCTCGGCTGTTTCGGACGGACGTTTCCGCCGTTTCTCCGACAGTTACGAAGCGCGCTTCGGCACTAAGCCCTATCGCATTGCCACGCTCGGATATGACGCAGTTCTGCTGACCTTGCGGGTTGCGCGTGAATGGCAGGTGGGAAGCGCATTCCCGTCGAACGAGCTCTACGACCGCGGCGGGTTCCTCGGCGTGGACGGTGCATTCCGCTTCGGTCGCAACGGCGTAGCCCAGCGCGCACTCGAAGTGCGCGAAGTGCGCGGCAGCGACGTTGTCGCCGTCGATCCTGCACCGACCAGCTTCGGCAACTGAGCCCCGCGCAACGTAGCTGCGCAAAACCTGCGCAATCGGTCTTGTCCCTGCTTGTGAGCGTGCTGCGCCCGCGCCTATACCTGTAGCCATGTCCGACGACCTGTTTGAAAACACGCCGACTTCGAGCGGCGACTACGATTCCTCCTCGATCGAAGTCCTTGAAGGGCTTGAGCCGGTGCGCCGCCGCCCCGGCATGTATATCGGCGGGACCGATGACCGTGCACTGCACCACCTCGCCGCCGAAGTTCTCGACAACTCGATGGACGAGGCAGTGGCAGGCCACGCCAACCGGATCGAAGTGCGTCTGGAGGAAGGCAACAAGCTGACGATCAGCGACAACGGTCGCGGTATTCCGGTAGACGAACACCCGAAATATCCGGGCAAATCGACGCTGGAAGTGATCCTGTCGACGCTCCACTCGGGCGGCAAGTTCTCGGGCAAGGCCTATGCCACCTCGGGCGGTCTGCACGGGGTCGGCGTTTCGGTCGTCAACGCGCTGTCCTCGCACACCCGCGTCGAGGTCGCACGCGACAAGCAGCTTTACGCGCAGGAATTTTCCAAGGGTCAGACGCTCGGCCCCATCGAAGTCGTGGGCGCGGCCCCCAACCGTCGCGGAACAGCCGTGACCTTTGTGCCCGATACCGAGATTTTCGGTGATCGCGCGTTCAAGCCGCACCGCCTGTTCAAACTTGCGCGCTCCAAGGCGTACCTGTTCGCTGGCGTCGAAATCCGCTGGAAATGCGCACCCGCGCTGGCTTCCGAGGACGTGCCGGAAGAGGCGACTTTCAAATTCCCCGGCGGCCTCGCCGATCACCTCGCCGAACAGGTGGGGCAGCGCGAATGTGTCACCGCGCAACCCTTTGCCGGCAAGCAGGCCTTTCCAGAAAAGGACGGCGTGGCGCAGGGCAGCGTCGAATGGGCGATTGCATGGCCGCTCTATTCGGACGGTTCGACCAGCTGGTATTGTAACACCGTCCCCACTCCAGATGGCGGCACGCACGAACAGGGCCTACGCGGCGCATTGACCAAGGCTTTGCGCGCTTTCGGTGAACTCACCGGCGCGAAAAAGGCCAAGGACATCACCGCCGACGATGTGATGACCGGCGCGGAAGTCATGCTCAGCGTGTTCATCCGCGACCCGCAATTCCAGTCGCAAACCAAGGACCGCCTGACTTCGCCCGAAGCGGCGCGTCTGGTCGAAGCTGCGGTGCGCGACCATTTCGACCATTTCCTCACCGACAATATGGAGCGCGGCAAGGCGCTGCTCGGCGAGGTGATGGAGCGCATGGACGAACGGCTCAAGCGCAAGCAGGAACGCGAGATCAAGCGCAAGACCGCGACCAATGCCAAGAAGCTGCGCCTGCCCGGCAAGCTGACCGATTGCAGCGGCGAAGGCGACCGCGAAACCGAACTCTTTATCGTCGAAGGGGATTCGGCAGGCGGCAGCGCCAAGCAGGCACGCGACCGCAAGACGCAGGCGATCCTGCCGATCCGAGGTAAAATCCTCAACGTCGCTTCGGCCAGCGCTGACAAGATCCGCGCCAATAGCGAAATTGCCGACCTCGGCCTCGCGCTGGGTTGCGGCACGCGCAAGGATTGCGACGCCGAAAACCTGCGCTACGACCGCATTATCATCATGACCGACGCAGACGTGGATGGCGCACACATCGCGACGCTGCTGATGACGTTCTTCTTTCAGGAAATGTCGGACATCGTGCGCAAGGGTCATCTCTTCCTCGCCCAGCCCCCGCTCTACCGGCTTACAGCTGGCAAAGAGAGCCGCTACGCCCGCGACGACGCGCACCGCGCCGAGCTGGAGGCGACTGTTTTCAAGGGCAAGAAGGTCGAGGTTGGCCGGTTCAAGGGTTTGGGCGAAATGAACCCGCAACAGCTGCGCGAAACGACGATGAACCCCGAAACGCGCAGCCTCGTGCGGATTACTTTGCCGCAGGAGTTCGAGCAGCGTGCTTCAGTGAAAGAGCTCGTTGATCAGCTGATGGGCCGCAACCCCGAACATCGCTTCAACTTCATCCAGAACCGCGCGGGCGAAATGGACCGCGATATGATCGACGCCTAGGCACGATGCCCGAATACAAGGACCCGCGCGAGGAAGACATCGTCTACGGCGACCGCCGGATTTCGCGGCCCGACAACTCGCTGCCCGATTGGGAGATGCCCGACACCGCGTATCGTCCGGTGCCGATCGTGTGGTTCACAGGCGCGTTCTTCCTTCACCTGATCGTTTCCGGCGTGTTGGCGATGGTGGTGCTTTCCAAAAGCGGAACCGTTTGGTTCGCGCTGTCAGCACTGGCGGCAGGCGGAATTGCCAAGTGGACCTGGGACCGCGGGATGAAAGACGCAAGCGCAGGCTGGAGGGTTGCGACCATTCTCATGCTGGCGTTCAACCTGCTGTTCGTGGCGGCGATTGCTTTCTCGGTCTGAGAGTTTTTCGGACTACCGCGTAAGAAATCCCCGCCAGCCGAGACTAAGGGGGCATGACACAAGACGCAGACACCCTTTACCGGCAAGCGGGGGAGCAATTTGCACCCGCGCTGGCGCGTCTCGCCCGTGCGGTGGAGCGTGATGCCGAAAAAGCGCGCGATCTCGAACAGGAGATCCACTGCGCGCTGTGGACCAGCCTTTCGCGGTTCAAGGGCGACTGCGCTCTCAAGACCTGGGTTTATCGCGTCGCGCACAATGTCGCCGCCGATCACGTCGCCAAGGCGACGCGCGGACCGAAAAAGGTGCCGCTCGAGGAAATAGACGCCCTGCCCGCAGCCGCCAATATCGAAGCGCAGGCCGCCGAGGCGCTGGTACTCGGACAGGTGGCCGAGCTTATCCGCCAACTGCCGCCACTCGATGCCCAGGTGATCGTCCTGTGGCTCGAAGGAGAAACCGGCGCGGACATATCCGAAATCACCGGCCTTTCGAGCGGAGCCGTCAGTGTGCGGGTCCACCGCATCAAAGCGCTTCTCGCAGGCCATTTCGCCCTCCCGACGGGCGCAGGAGACACACCATGAGCACCCCTCCTATCCCCGGTTGGCAAGATGCCGCGATTGAGGCGCGCTTCAGCGATCCGGCGCATTTCGCACGCACCACCGACCGCCTCACGCGCAATGTTCGCATCCGCAACGCCATTGAATACATCGCAGGCGGGCTGGTGATCTTGCTGTTCGGCGCATCGGCTATTGGCGCGTTGATCAAGGG
>JAYPMZ010000094.1:0-11013 GCA_038130205.1 Erythrobacteraceae bacterium
GTCGGTGACCATCTTGTTCGGCGGCGAGATCAAGGAAAAAGGCGTGGCCAGCTTCCGCATTTGCCTCGCAACTCTGCCCAAGGTCTGGTCGATGCAGATGGAAGAGTGACCGTCCCGGTAGATCGGCGCTGGCGACCATCACCAGTGAAGCGGCCAGATCACTCTACAACCCGTGCCGCATTCGACGAAGCGTGCCGTGGTTGCCGTGAGAGTCGCAATTCACGCTGCAATGCAGCATTTTTGCCTTGGTTGCGTCATGGCCGGGATGATAGTCTCGGTTTTGAAAACACGTGCAGAGTTAATTTGCGTGCACTCCCCCGGACCGCAAGAGCGGTCGCTGGCTGGAGTGAGCCGGGGGGCTAACGCATGGAAAAGCAAGGAGCGTTTCGCCGCAATGTCGCTTTTGTCGCCAATCGCCTGCATGATGGGCCGCCACGAACCGAAGCGCCGCAAGGTCGAGTGGGACGGGAAGAATTACTCGGGCCATTGCAAACATTGCGGCAAACCGATCGAGCGGGTGACGCAGGGAAACTGGCGCGAGATTCCGCCCGAAGACGTGGCTCAGAGCGAGTAACAAGCCTCAACAGCGATGGCGTAAGCGCTCGTTCAGCCAACCCAGTTACACAGGCTTGTCAAACAGGCGCAAATCCGCGAGCCAATATCGCCCCGACTTTTCAGGAGTAACCCATGCGCAACGCCGCATTCGCCGCGACTGCCTTTACCACCACCATGGCTGCTGCAAGCCTCACCCTATCGCCGGTTGCACAAGCGCAGACCGCGGTAGAGCCCGCGATGCTGCTTAACGAGCAGTCCGGCGATTACACCGCCGAAGTCGTGCGTGACGGTCAAGGAGGCTGCAACCTCAACCTTTACAGCGGCCCGACCAACGTCAACGCGCTGACCTTTGTGGACCCTGCAAGCGGACCGGCTATGCTGATCATGGTCGTGCCTGACACGGTGGCGTTTCAGGAACCGTCGGACAATGTGACCTTCACCGTCGGTCACGGCGCAGACCGGGCGAGCGGCGCGACCGATGTTATCGTGCAACCGCCTCAGGGTGATGGCACGCGCCTGCTCGCGCTCATCGTCCCTTCGCACATGAAGCGCACGTTGATCGAGAACGACATCACTGCGACCAACGCCAGCGGCGAGACAGCGCTGTCGCATCAGGTTCCTGCCGCCCTGCGGACCAAGGCGCTGGCAAGCTTCGACGGGTGCGTTTCGGACCGCGGCTAGGCGCCGCTGGCGGTCAGCTGGACGAATACGTCTTCGAGGTCGGCCTCGCGGGTGGTGACATCTTCGATGGTCAGCCCCTGCTCCTGCAGGATGGCGAGCACCTGACCGGCGCTTAGCCGGTCCTTGTCGTAAGTTACCTCGACCCCGCGTGCGCCGTCGAATTCGACTTTGGAGAAGGCCGCGTGTTGCGGAGGCGCGGCAAGGTCGTTTGCTGTCGTCACCGCGACGATCTTCTCGCGCGCCATGTCGATCAGTTCGCGCGTGGGTTTTTTCGTGATCAGCTCGCCATGGTTGATGATCGCGATTTCGTCGCAAAGCTCTTCGGCTTCCTCGAGATAGTGCGTTGTCAGCACCACGGTCACGCCTTCGCGGTTCATCTCGGTGACGAGTTCCCACAGCTGGCGGCGCAGTTCGACATCGACGCCGGCGGTCGGTTCGTCGAGCACGAGGATCGGAGGCGAGTGGACCATCGCCTTTGCCACCAGCAGCCGCCGCTTCATTCCGCCCGACAGCGTGCGCGCATAGGCATCGCGCTTGTCGAGCAGGTGCACCGCTTCAAGCAGCGCCTCGCTGCGGCGGTCCTTGGCAGGGATGCCGTAAAACCCGCCCTGGTTCTCCAGCACTTCGAAAGGGGTGAAGAAGGGGTCGAACACGATTTCTTGCGGCACGATCCCGATTGCGCGACTGGCGTTGCGGCGGTGCGAGTCGATATCGAACCCCCAGATCTCGGCCGAACCCGAAGTCTTGTTAACGAGACCGGCAAGGATGTTGATCAAGGTGGACTTACCCGCGCCATTGGGGCCGAGCAGACCGAAGATCGAGCCTTCGGGTACGTCGAAGCTGACGCCCTTAAGCGCCAGTTTCCCCTCTGCATCCGCACCCTTGGCACCGGGCGGCGGGGCATAGCGTTTGACCAGATTGTCGATGCGGATTGCGGGAGGGTTCATGGCAACAGGCCTTACCGAAGCCGCGCCCCTATGCAAGTGGGCGCGCAAAAGGCGCAAAGTGCTACCGCGCCGTTAACCATATCCGGTCAGCATCGAAACACGCATCGGCGCTATCGGTGGCAGCGTGATCAAGAGGACCAACTCGATTACAGGCGAACGATTCGCGCTGCATAGCGTGCCGACACCCCGGATGATGGCGGTGTTTCTGGCATCGCTGGCGTGCGCGCTGTTTGCGTTGATCGGCCTGCCCGGTACGGCGCAGGCACAGTCCAACACCTCCTCAGTCGACACCTCGGTCGGACTGATCGAACCGCTGACCATCACGAAGCTGAGCGATCTCAATTTCGGTGATCTGGTAGTGACGACGGGCGGCACGGTGGTTTTGACCCCCACCGTCACCGCGACCTGCACCACCACCGGCGGCGTGATCCACGCGGCCGAGTGCGAACCGGCGACTTTCGGCGGTTCGGGCGTCACAGGTGAGCGCGTGCGCGTGCGCCGTCCGATCGGTAATACCATCACGCTGACGGGGCCGGGTGCCGACATGACCGTGACCAATATCACGATCAACGGCGATCCGACGCTGATCCCGACCAATTCGAACCCCAATTGGGAGCGCTTCCTGATCGGCGATCCGAGCGGAACCTTCATCTTCCGCGTGGGCGGCACGCTCAACGTCAATCCAAACCAATTGCCGGGCGTCTATACAGGCACCTTCGATATTCGCCTCGACTACCAATAGTTGCGCAGCGTCGCTCTGTTCCGGGGCAAACAGCGATTGAAATTATCCGCGCCCGCGATTAATCGCTTGGGACATGAGCATTCCTCCGCCTGAAGTTATCACCGTCGTAACCCGCCGCGTCAGCTGCGACGGGGCGAGCAGCATCCGCAGCGGCGAAGGCTATCGTCCGTCGGCTCTCGGCCATCCGCGCATCTATCTCGAAATTGACGAGCACGGCTATGTCGATTGTGGCTATTGCGACCGTCGCTTCGTGCTCAAGGGCGGCCCTGCCGACGGTGTCGATCAGGCGAGCCTCCCCGACATTTCCGAAGGCGCCGATCCCGGTCATCGTTAATTCGGACGCCGAATTCGGGTATCGGGCTGCCGTCACGGTCCATCTCTCAAAATCAACGAGTCAGCGCGTGTTCAGCGAGCACGTGTATCTTGGCGCGTGATTGACAGGAGGTGTGCCATGACCAAGTTCGTATCCAACCCTCTCCGTACAGCTGCCTTGGGCGCTGCTGGCGCGGCGCTTGCGCTGGTTGCCGCACCGCCGCTCCTTGCAGAGAACCACGGCGATCACGCCGAACACGCCATGACCGGAGGCGAGCAGGAGCTTGCCGAGCTGCTCGAAGGCCGCGTGGCGGGCGAACCACAGCGTTGCATCCGCACGAGCGCGAACGACCGGTTCCGCGTCATCGACGAAACCGCCTATGTCTATGGTCGCGGGCGGACGATTTATGTCCAGCGCACCCGCAATCCCGATCGCATCGATGATAAAGACGCTCTTGTTTCGCGGCGTTTCAGCGCAAGCCAGCTGTGCAGGCTCGACACGATGACCACGATCGATGCGCACAACGGCTTCTTTACCGGCGTAGTGTTTTTCGAAGATTTCGTCCCGTACACCCGCGTCGAAGACGGTGAGGGATAGGACCGCAGCACCGGCTCGCGCTTGCTCTAGCCGAGCGCGAGCGGTTGAAACGCGGGATGATACCGGCCCGTCACAGGGCGCGATCTTGAATCGCGCTCCTCCAATACATCGGTAACACGCTCCCCCAGATCGGGTGCGTCCCAGACATTCGTATCGAGCCTGATCTCTTCCGTGCTGGCCGCCAATTCTGCCAGCGAAGGCATATCGGCAAAGATCGCGCTGCGATTGTCCGCAATCAAAGCTGAGACAAGCGGCTGATTTCCGGCTTGTGTGTCCTCGCATGGCGCAGCGGCTTCGATCATAAGCGTGAAGAGTGTCGGGGCCTTGCCGTCAGCGCTGTCGGTAAAGCCGTTCGCGGCGACAGCCACGCCTTCAGCATCTGGAAGAAAGCCGCGCACGGAATTGCTACGGTGGCCCATTGCCCAACCCAGCACGCCGGCAAGCGCCAGAGAAGTCATCCAGGTTCCGAGACCAACCAGGTCGGGCATCGATCCTCCGATAGAGATCTGCGCCACCAATCGGGACTCTTCACAAAAGGCGGTCGCAGGAGTTCAACGCATTACAGACATGACGAGAGCCCCCGCTCTCTTGTTGCGGCACCCTACCTAGCATTTGTGATAGTTAAATCCGTGAAACCCCCTATCCGTCGGCAGGGGTGGATTTATCCGGTGAGCGTCAGCCCGCGAGCATCGCGCCCATCCGCTTGGTGATGATCTCTTCGGCCTGCGCCATGATGCGATCGACCAGTTCCTGACAGGTCGGGATGTCGTTGATGAGGCCTGCAACCATGCCGCACGACCATGCGCCTGCATCCATATCGCCTTCGGTCATGATTCGCGGATAGACGCCTGCGACCTGCTCGATAATGTCCTCGAACTTGAGGTCGTCGCCCTTTTCCTTTTCGATCCGCAGAAGGTCTTCAACCGCGTCATTGGTCATCACGCGCTCGGTGTTGCGCAGCGGGCGCATGACGAGGCGGGTGTCGAGTTCGCTGGCAGCGACGATTGCCGCCTTCACATTGTCGTGCACCGGCGCTTCTCTGGTGGCGATGAAGCGGGTTCCCATGTTCATGCCCGCCGCGCCCATGGCGATGCTCGCCACGAGGCTGCGTCCATCGGCCATGCCGCCCGAGGACACGAAGGGAATTTCCAGCTCGTCCGCCGCGCGCGGAAGCAGGATGAAGTTGGGCACGTCGTCTTCGCCCGGATGGCCGCCGCATTCGAACCCATCGACGCTCACCGCATCGCAGCCGATCGACTGCGCCTTGAGCGCGTGGCGCACCGCGGTGCATTTATGGATCACCTTGACCCCTGCATCCTTGAAGTAAGGCATCACTTGCGCAGGGTTGTTGCCCGCGGTTTCGACCGCCTTCACCCCGCCATCGATGATCGCTTTCACAAGCCCGGGATAATCAGGTGCGTTGACGGTCGGCAGGAAGGTGAGGTTCACGCCGAACGGCTTGTCGGTCATGTCCTTGCAGCGCGCGATTTCGTCCGCGAGCTTTTCCGGCGTGCCCAGCGTCAGCGCGGTGATGATGCCAAGCCCGCCCGCATTGGAAACCGCCGAGGCCATCTCGGCCAGACCGACATAGTGCATGCCGCCCTGAATGATGGGATGCTTGATGCCGAACAGTTCGGTGATGGCGGTTTTCATGGCTGTGTCTCCCAGAGTCGTGATTTGCCCCGGACACAAGCCCAGAACGCCGTCGCTTGCAAGCGTGACGCCACGGAAAGCCTCTCACTTGTTGGCAGCGTGTCGCGCCCTAGCCCTTTGGCTTGAGTAGCTTGTCCGGCCGGATCCGCCGCGCTTCTCCGAACATCGAATAGGTCTTGTTCACATAGTTCGACACATCGACGATGCTGGTGAGGTATTTGTCCAGCTCGGGCGTCATTTCCTGTTCGACCAGCCGGACATGCGCGCCAGGATTCTCGGTCTCGAAACGGACGTAGAACCACGGCTCGCCGCGCTTCAGAACGAGCGGCTTCGATATGTCATGCCACTCGAAACCCCAGCTCAGCGGGCGCGGCCAGATGTGGATCGGAAAGCGCCCGCCCATCTGCACGCCGGGGCGAGGAGTGGGGAAATAGTCGAGATAGGGCGCGGTCTGGACGACATAGGCGGGCTCGTCCGCGACGAAGACATAGGGCGCGGTGATCTGGATGATCGGACGCTCGGGGTGGCGCCACTCGTTTTGCGGATGCATCACCAGCATGTTCGCGCGGCCCTGCGGGCGCATTGCCGATTGCTCTCCGTCCGCGTCGAGCAATTGCAACTGGCCGTTGGGCTGGCGGCCAAACGACAGCTTCAGATCAATCGGGCACGGGATGACGTAATGCCGCCGGTCAAAGTCGATTGCGGCAGGGCACACCTGCACCGATTTGGCCGAGGTCGGCTTGGGGTCCTTGCGAGTGAAGGGCTTGGGCGGCGCCCAGATCGCATCGCCGCCTTGCGGAAAGCGGACCGTCCACCCCACGGTGACGCTGCGCGATTTGCCCCGCGCCTCGGCCTCGCGCGCATCGGCATCTTCGGCGAATTGGTCTTCCCAGCTCATATGTCGTCCTGTCGTTCAGTCACTGACGCCTCTTGCAGTGACTGGGCGAGCGCGGTCAACCGCCCTCGGCCATTGCGGCGCGTTCCCGCGCGATTTGCTCGACGGCAAGTTCAAGCTGTTCGTCACGTCCGGCGGCGAGCCCTGCAAGGGTCGGCGCGGCCATGACATCGGGAACGATGCCGATGCGCTGGGTTGGCGATTGGTCGGGATAAAAAACGCCGATGCCCGAAAACCGCATTCCGGCCCCGTCGGGCAAAGGCAGGGTGGAGACGTTGCCGTCCGCTCCGGCTGTGGTGCTGCCGACAATTGTCACACCCGCAGCCCGCCATGCCATGGCGTGATATTCGGGCGAGCTGACTGTCGCTGCATTGACGATCGCGACGATCGGAACGGTGATGCTGCGGCCCTGCGGGTCGGGTTGAAGCACCGGTCTTGCACCCCAAAGAAAACGTCCGGGAGCGGAGACATCCGCCGCCGTGAAGGTGGCAAACTCGGTCGGCTCGTCGACCAGCAGTTTGCCCAGTTCGAACACCAGAAAATCGCTCACATAGCCGCGCATGTCGAGAATCAGCCCGTCGCCCGCATTGGCCGCTGCAAGCAGTTCGGGCAGTTGGTCGCGCTTGAGGTCGGCAAAGCGGACATAGGTGATGTCATCGATCTGCTGGATCACTTCGCCCTCGCGCCCGAATGCGGGATAGGGGCTGATTTGCGTCTCGTTTGCAGGCAGCCATTCAACCGCGACGGTCATCGAAGCACCCTCACGCTCCACCGCGATCTGGCGATCTCCGCATGCGCCGCGTGCAAGCACTGTCGCCAGCATCCTTTCGCGCCAGGCGGTGTTCGAGGCGGCGATCATCGAACCATAGCGGTCGGCAAGCTCGTCCAGCGAAACGCCGTCAATCGCCGTCACCACGTCGCCGCGCTGCAAAACCTCGGCCCCTTCAGCCGCGCGCCCGTCAAGAGCAAGCCGCCCTTCGACAAATTGCCAGCCATAGGGGAACGCACATTCCCCCGGCGGCGCTCCTGCCTCGCGGTAGGCCATGATATTGACGTGCCCATCATCGGCTGCCGCAGCAAATCGCAAACGCGCCTGCTGCCGCTCAATGTCTGTATTTGCTCCCAGAAAATCGCTCACAGCTTCCGGCAAGAGCGCGGCCGGCTGCCTGTCCATGACATCGCGGTAAGGGAACCAGTAGCGCAGCAGGTTCCACTGCCTTGCCAATGCGAGCAGGTGGACAGCCTCTTCGCCGGTGCGGCCCGAATGGGTGTAATCGGGCTCGTTCATGAAAGCCGGATTGCCAACACCGGGAGCCTTGGAAATCTGGAAATTCGCCTGCCCTGCACCGCGATTGGCATAGATCGCCTGCAGCCCCTCGGAAAGTTCGCGAGGCAGACCCGCGAGCCAATCCGGCGTGGTGGAGGCTATCGCAACCAGCGCAGGGTCGGGTTCGCTCGCGCAGGGATCGCAAGCCTGCCCCGTCCCGATACGTTCAATCCACGCAGCCAGCACGCGATCAGCCTCTGCCAGAGAAGAGGCCGCGCGAATTTGCGGATAGAGCGCAAAGAATTCGGGATCCATCGCCAGTCGCCCGTCGAGCGCGTGGGGATGGTGATATTTAACGAAGCCCCAAACCTCGATGAGCCGGGCAATCGCTGCAGGGTTGGCGGCACGCTCTGGCGCGCTCATATAGCTATCTGCCTGCTGTGCCGAGACAGGGTTTGCTGCACCGAGGGCTGCGAAGGCGGTGGTGGCGAAAGCCATATATTTCCATTGCATAGGCTCATCCTGCCGCCTCGACGGCAATCTATCAAGCGGCAGGCAACGCCTTCAGCTTGTGACGGCTCCAGTCTCGCAATCGCGGCGCGCCGGACATCCCTCGCACACCGGCTTGCGCGGGCGGCAATGGGTCTGGCCGAGTCTCTTCAGCAGCAGGTGGTGCTCGTCCATGTCAGCGGCGGACCATTCGGACGGCAGGATGGGCATTAGCGCGTCATAGGTTTTGGCGGTGTCGGCCCTGGCCGGAACCACGCCCATACGCTGCATGATGCGGCGATGATGGCCGTCAATCACCATCGCCTTGCGCGCAAAAGTGCTCGCATTCATCACTCCGGCGGAATTCTTGCGAGCGACGCCGGGGAGCGCCTCAAGCCAGACCATCGCCTCATCGGTGGGCAGGTTCGACAGATGCCGCAGATCGACGCTCCCGCGCGCGGCGATAATTGCATTGAGGCAATCCTTGAGGCGTTTGGCCGCGACGGAGGGAAAGGTCTGCCGTTGGAGTCGTGCTTCGAGCTCTGCGACCGGCGCGGCGGCAACCGCCTCCCACGAACCGTATTCGGCCAGCAGTCCGTCGGTCGAGGCATTGGATGCGGCGGTCTTGGTCTGCGCGCCGATCACGCCGTGAACCAGCACCCATTCGGGCGAGCGGCGCTTGTCAGCAGGCCGGACGATGCGCCCGAAGGCCGCAATCAGCGCGGCCTGCAGGCGGCGCAGAATATCGGTGCGCGGGTCCGGGCCGAGGTCGAATTGCATTGCTGCGGGGATGGCTCTCCGCGTGGCATGGTTCAAGGGTGCAAAGCGTCCCTTCCCCAATCAGCTTTGACGGATGCCGGGTATCTGGCGCGCGATGAACCAAGAAATCGGAAGCGCCGCCACGAAAGCGGCAAGCGCGGGCCACGAGATGTCACGCCAGCCCGCCTGCATATCAATGGTCAGCACCGCGATCACCGCGACACCCATCAGCGTGGTCGCAATAACCGGAAACAGAATGGCGGCGATCTTGAGCATCATCACTTCCCTTCATCCATGAACACGCATGGCGATAGGTCGCACAGGATGCGCGGGCATTGATCCTGCTCAAACAGGTTGCGGACTAGGTTCGGAAGCGCGCTTTGTGCCGTATGCCCCATCCGGCCAGCGCCAATGCGGCGCAGGGCAGCCATATCCATTTGAACTCGGAGAACAGCGTCTCTACGCCGCGCGCGGAGAAAAAGCCTGCGCCAATGGGCGAGACGCGCACTGGCGCGAAGGGTGCAAAGATACGCGTATCGCTAAACGGCCACAGCAGCGCCGCGCCCAGCCCGCCATCGGTCGCCGCGTCGAGCAGCCCGTGGCTCGCCATGGCGACGGTAAGGAATGCGAAGCCGAACCAGCTGCGCGCCTCCTTCCACACAATCGCCACCGCGCCCGCGCACAAGGCGGCAAAGGCCAGCGCATGAGTCGCGCCGCGATGGCCCCATGTGTCCTCGTAAGCGATGCCGAATTTGAACGCGGCGACATCGGCGTCGGGCAGCATGGCGAAGGCCACACCGGCCAGCGCCAGCTTTGGCGACACGCGCCCGCTTCCTGCCGCCACCGCAATCGCCAGCGGGACGACCGCGTGGGTAAAGATGGTCGGCAAGTTTGCGCGCTTAGCGGGTGAAGGTGAGCGAGAATGTCACCGGCACGACCGGAGTGATCGAAGGAAGCCCCGCGAGCCCCTGCAATTCTGCAAGGCCATCGGTCAGTTCATAGCGGGCCGCTTCGACGATCACCGGCTTGGCGGAGGCGGCGGTGACACTGTCTGCGGCCGTGCGGGTCACATTGACCTCGGCCTGAAACGGCGCTTCGACGCCCTTGATTGCAAGCGTCCCGTCGAGCGTCGTCGTGGTACTCTCACCGACCTTGAGCGCTTCGAAGCTCGCCGGATCGATAGTCGCGGTGACAGATGCCGTGGGATAGTCAGCCACTTGGAAGAGAATGTCGCGCATCCGTTCATCGCGAATATCGACCCCGGTGGAGACGCTCGATAGCTCGATAACGACCGTCGCCGTGCCGTCGTCGGTGACGCCGCCGTTCAATGTTTCGAAGGAATTGACCTCGGCAATCTCGCCCGACTTGATCGTGACGTAGTTGAGATCCGAGGCAGCAGCATCAAGCGTCCACGCGCTGCCGGTTACGGGCGGCGCTTCGGCGGGCGCCTGCGAACAAGCGGCAAGGCTGATGAGAGTAGCGGCGGCGGCGATGCGGAGGGTGGTGGTCATGGGAGAGGCCTCTGGTTGCAAATTGGCTTTAGGAATGCCTACCACAAAGTCCTCCGGCGGCAACCGCCCGGGCGCGTCAAATCACTCCCACTCGATCGTTCCGGGCGGCTTCGACGTATAGTCGTAGACCACGCGGTTGATGCCCTGCACCTCGTTCACGATGCGGGTCGCGCATTGGGTGAGGAAAGCCGCGTCGAACGGGTAAACGTCCGCTGTCATCCCGTCGGTCGAGGTCACAGCGCGCAGGCCGCAGACGCTGTCATAGGTGCGCCCGTCTCCCATCACGCCCACGGTCTTGACCGGCAGCAGCACAGCAAAGGCCTGCCAGATCGCGTCGTAGAGTCCTGCCTTGCGAATCTCGTCGAGATAGATCGCGTCGGCCTTGCGAAGAATGTCGCAGCGTTCCTTGGTGACTTCGCCGGGAATGCGGATTGCGAGGCCGGGGCCGGGGAACGGGTGACGTCCGACGAAGGCTTCGGGCAGGCCCAATTCGCGGCCCAGTTCGCGCACTTCGTCCTTGAACAGTTCGCGTAAGGGTTCGACCAGTTCCATGTTCATGCGCTCGGGCAGACCGCCGACATTATGGTGGCTCTTGATCGTCACG
>JAYPMZ010000095.1:0-6267 GCA_038130205.1 Erythrobacteraceae bacterium
GGGCAGGGCCGCAAGCACGGCCAGACCGGTGAGGGCGTGGCGGATGGTAACAAGCATTGATTCAACTCCCGATTGCACCACACCATACCAGAATATCCTTGCCGCGCGATTGTATTGGTGCGGCAGGGGTGCTGCGTGGGTCAGGTTGCAAAGGCGCACGAAAAAGGCCGCTGGACCATCGGGTCAGGCGGCCTTCCTCTCTCTCCCGTAGCGGGAAACCGGATTACTCGACTTCGTCCTTGTTCTCGGGATCGCCGGGCAGGGCGATGTTCGAGAAGGTGACCGTGCCGGTGCGGCCTTCGCGGATGATCCGCTGGAACTTCTCTTCGCGCTGTTGCAGCAGGCGGGTCATGCTCTGCGGGATACGGAAGCTGTATTGCGTCCCGTCAGCGCTTGAGATGTTCTGGTAGGTCGGCTCGCGCACGCCGCCTGCGAGGTCGGCAATGTCGTGTTCGTTGACGCTGGCGCGCGTTTCGGTGGTCGAGGCCAGCAGCGCCTGCGTTTCCTCGTCGGCATATTGCGACAGGTGGGCGCGCAGGTCGGTTTCGAAATTGTCGAAATAGAACGGCGCGACCTCGGTGTAGAGTTCGCTCACGTCGAGCCGGTCGCCCGCCTTCTGCGTGCCGCGCAGCGAGTTGACGAAATCGCGCGCACCGCGGTCGAGCAGGCGCACGACGTTGTCGGCGTTGAAGGCTTCGCGCTGGATCGAGGGTCCGCCGATCTCACCGCGCCAGAAGCCGTAAATGACCTTGGGGTCGCGCCAATGCGCAAACACGATCTTCTCGCGAATGTCGCGCGGGGACAGAGCGATGCCTTCGACCGTGATGAAACGCGCATCGTCGAGCGGTACGCCGTCCACCTTGATCTCGCGCGGCTGGCGCACGGGCCACGCGTTGGCGATCTGCTCGATCATCGCGACATTGTGGAGGTTGATCCAGTAAGCCAGCTGCTCGTTGCGCGACAGCGACTGGATATCGACGAGGTCGGCGGTTCCTTCGAGGTCCTTGCGGTACTCGGTAAAGCTGGCGCGGATATCGGCATCAAGGAAGCTGAACATGATGCGCGAGCCTTCGAGGCGATAGCGCGAGACATGGCCATATTGGCGGCGCGTGCCGAAGCTCTGCGGCGGACTGCCGGCGGTTTCGCGCAAGGACGGTCCCATCGAAATGACGAGGCTCTTCATCGCCTCGTCCCAGATCGAATAGTCGATCCCGTGGTCGATCGGCGTGCCGGAGGGCGCAAAGGTCGCGAATTGCGGATCGGCAGCGGCATCCTGCGCGCTGGCCGGAGCGGCGGTCATGGCGAGCGCGAGCGCGGGGATGCTGGCAGCCAGAAGGGCAGCGGAAATGCGGGGCATGAATTTGTCCTTCCTGTTTTTTCAGCCCGGCGTATCGGGCCTTGTTGTTTCGCCCCGGGGACAGGGCGCCGAATTCTTTGCTTCGTTGGAGTGGGACCGGCCCTCGCGGGGGCGCTCCGGGGATCAGGGAGCCAGAGGGCCGGCCCGCGCCTCTGACTATTCTATAGCTTACAAACCTATACGCGTGTTCCCGCCAATCGGTTGCGGTGTGTTATTCGTCGAATACACTTCTTTGTTGGTCGGGCGGTCTCAGCGCCCGCGTTGATAGAGTCAGGTCCCTTAGTCGGTTCGGGGCTAGATTTCTTACAAGAAATATTTCGGCTAGAATGTCGATTGGGATTTGAACGGAGCCAAGGAATCACGCGTCCCACACTTCTGGACAATGGTGCATGCGGGGGAGGGTTCGTGCATATCGCCAAGAAACGGTGACCGGGTCAGGGTGTCGGCGTGGACGCGACCTCGAGAGGCTCAATCTCAAGCTCGGCAATATCCGGCGGTAGGGTCACGCGCCCGAAATGACAGATGTCGCTGTTGCGATCAGCCAGCTCATATTTTCCCGTGTCCAGATTGAAGCAGGCTTCTTCGCGAAGCCAGTTCCAGCTGATGAGCTTCCAGTTGCCGTCCGCCCCGCGTTCGGCGCGCATGCTGATGGGTGGCGGACCAATTCGCTGGTGGTTTTGAACGATCCGGTAGGTCTGCACGCCGATATCCCGATTGCCGTCACGCACTTCGATTGGTTCGACCACGATCTCCGAGACATAGGACATACAAATGTAGCCATCGGGGCAAGGTGGATATCCGACGAATTCGCTCGAAATCACCCGTCCAACATAAACCGAGTGGTTCTCCGGCGCTTCTTCGGCGGGCGGATCGGCCTCTACCGTTTGCGCCACACACGGTATGGCCGAAAGCGAAAGGGCGAAAGCGCCCAGCGCCTTCGCCCCATTGCGTTTGAATGTCCGGATGTGACCGGCCGCGCTCACTTAGGCGCCAGCACCATCAGCATTTGCCGCCCTTCAAGGCGCGGGAAGGCTTCGACCTTGGCGGTTTCCGCGACATCTTCCTGCACCCGCTTGAGCAGGTCCATACCGAGATGCTGGTGCGCCATTTCGCGCCCGCGGAAGCGCAGGGTGACTTTCACCTTGTCGCCATTGTCGATGAACTTGTTCACGTTCCGCATCTTCACGTCATAATCGTGCGTGTCGATGTTCGGACGCATTTTCACTTCCTTGATGTCCTGCGTCTTCTGCGTCTTGCGCGCCAGATTGGCCTTTTTCTGCGCTTCGAAGCGATATTTGCCGACATCGAGGAATTTGCACACCGGCGGGTCAGCATTGGGGCTGACTTCAACCAGGTTCAGGCCCTTGTCCT
Organism: Erythrobacteraceae bacterium; assembly: GCA_038130205.1. GTDB lineage: Bacteria > Pseudomonadota > Alphaproteobacteria > Sphingomonadales > Sphingomonadaceae > Erythrobacter. Next base: position 2,729 of record JAYPMZ010000095.1, read on the forward strand.
GGGCCTGCTCAACTGCTTCGCGGGTGTACATGACACCGAGGTTCTCGCCTTCGTCATCAATGACGCGGACCTTGGGAACCTGGATAAACTGATCGTAGCGAGGGCCGCTTTTGGTTGGCGGGGCCATCGAACGCCGGGGTGGACGGGCTATGTGTGTTCTCCTGTAGTAGCCTTAGAGTCTTGAAGGCGGCGATATAGTGATTTTGGGGGCGAAACGCCAGATGAGTCTTATGCAGCCGCGCGATAGAGCGGAAATGTGACCAATTTGCCCTTTGCAGGCAGCACCGCGTCGATACGGCTGGCGGGGCTGAGTGCCTTCAGAATTTCGGGTGATGCGGCATCCATCCCGCCGGTATAAGCGCCGAATGCGGGCAGGATCATGCGGTCGCCGCCGCTGTCCGAACGGCTCACCACGCCGCACGGACGGGCAATGTGCCGCTCACGCACCCGCACGCGCATCTTGGGATGATAATGGCCCGAAAGCTCGGCACGGGTTTCGCCCGGCTTCGCTTCGTGTCGCAAGACGATGCTGCCGATCTCCAGCTCCTCGGCCAGTTGCGCGCCGAAACTGCGTGCCATTTGCTCGTCGTGATTGCCGGTGATCCACACCCAGTCGAGCGCGCGTGTCAGCGCTTCGAGCATTCCTGAAGCATAGGGATCGAGCCTGCTCGCGCCCGCATCATCGTGGAAATTGTCGCCCAGCGTGATCACCCGCCGCGCGCTGGTCGCCTTCACCGCGTCCGCCACCCGCTCCAGCGTCTCGCGGCTGTCATAAGGCGGCAGCATCTGCCCGCGCTGGGCATACCAGCTGCCCTTTTCCAGATGCAGGTCGGCCACCAGCAGCGCGCGCTCGCGCGGCCAGTAGAGCGCCTGGTTGCTGGTGAGCACCAGCTCCTCTCCGGCGAAATCCAAAGGGGCGAACGAAACGGGAACCATGCCCGCCAATTGCGCTATCGCGGTGCGTTTGACAAGTGGCAAAGCGGGTGGACAGTCAGCCCGCCATGAGCCAATGCCGCAAGCCTATTGGGCATGAGGAAATGCATGAGCGACTGGACCGGCCACACGACCCGCGCAAAGAATTGGTTTGAGAGCCTGCGCGACCAAATTTGCGCCGCGTTCGAGGAAATCGAGCGCGAAGCGGGTTCCGATGCGAGTTTCACCTACACTCCGTGGAACCGCGAGGAAGAGGGCAATTCCGATCCCGGCGGCGGGGTGCAGGGCCTGATGAAAGGCAAGGTTTTCGAGAAAGTCGGGGTCAATGTTTCGACCGTGCGCGGCAGTTTCTCGCCGCAGTTCGCCAGCCAGATCAACGGGGCAAGTGAAGAGCACCCCGGCTTCACCGCCACCGGCATCAGCCTTGTCGCGCATATGGCAAACCCGCATGTGCCAGCCGTGCACATGAACACCCGCTTCCTCACCACGCAGGCCGCATGGTTCGGCGGCGGAGCGGATCTCAACCCGCCGATCCCCTATGCCGAGGACACAGACGAGTTTCACGCTGCCTTGCGCGCGGCATGCTCGGCGCACAATCCTACCTATTACGAACGCTACAAGAAGTGGGCGGACGACTATTTCTACATCCCCCACCGCAACACGCATCGCGGCGTTGGCGGGATTTTTTACGATCACCTCGAATGCACCGACGATACCGCGTGGGAGCGCAATTTCGCTTTCACGCAGGACGTCGGGAAGGCCTTCCTCGAGGTGTTCCCGAAGCTGGTGCGCAAGCGCATGGGGGCCGACTTCACCGAAGCCGAGGAACAGCGCCAGCTCGAATATCGCGGACGCTATGCCGAGTTCAACCTCGTGTATGACCGCGGCACGATCTTCGGGTTGAAGACCGGCGGCAATATCGACGCGATCCTGATGAGTCTCCCGCCGCGCGCGGTGTGGAGTTGACGCGGACACAAAGGCGCTTGCCCCGCGCCGCTGCGCACCACATATTCTAACCGATGCTGCGCCAGTATGAACTCGTAGAGCGGGTCAAATCCTACGACCCCGACGCCGATGAGGCGGCGCTCAACCGCGCCTATGTCTACACGGTGCAGAAACACGGCACGCAGAAGCGCGCCAGCGGCGACCCTTATTTCTCGCATCCGGTCGAAGTCGCCGGGCTGATGACCGACCTTCAGCTCGATGAGCAGACGATCATCACCGCGCTGCTGCACGACACGGTCGAGGATACGCTCGCCACGATCGAGGACATCGAAAAACATTTCGGCAAGGACGTCGCGCGGCTTGTCGACGGGGTAACAAAGCTTTCCAAGATCGAGGCCATGCCCGAGAACGAGCGCGCGGCGGAGAACCTGCGCAAGTTCCTGCTCGCCATGTCCGAGGACATTCGCGTGCTGCTGGTGAAGCTGGCCGACCGCCTGCACAACATGCGCACGCTGCACTTCATCAAAAAGCCCGAAAAGCGCCAGCGGATCGCGCGCGAAACGATGGATATCTACGCCCCGCTGGCCGAGCGTGTGGGCATGTATGAATACATGCGCGAGATGCAGGCGCTGGCGTTCAAGGAGCTTGAGCCCGAAGCCTATGCGACCATCACCGACCGGCTGGAAATGCTGCGCGGGCAGGATGGCGGGCAGGTCGATGCCATCGCGCTCGCGATCAAACAGGCGCTCGCCGAAGCGGGGCTTCAGGTCGAAGTGACCGGGCGCGAGAAGCAGCCCTATTCGATCTGGACCAAGATGTCGGAACGGCACGTCAGTTTCGAGCAAGTGACCGACATCATGGCGTTCCGCGTGCTGACCGAGGATGCTTCCGATTGTTACCGCGCGATGGGAGTGCTGCACACCACGTGGCAATTCCTCCCCGGCCGGTTCAAGGACTATATCTCTACGCCGAAGACCAATGGCTACCGGTCTTTGCACACCTCGTTGATGTACGAGAATTCGATGCGCGTGGAGGTGCAGATCCGCACCCGCGAAATGCACCGCCGTAACGAATTCGGTCTGGCGGCGCACTGGGCCTATAAACAGCACGACAAATCCGACGGGCAGGTCGGCTGGCTGCGTGACCTGATCGAGATCGTCGATGCAAGCCACGATGCCGAGGAGCTGCTCGAACATACAAAGCTGGCCGTCTATCAGGATCGGATTTTCGCTTTCACCCCAAAGGGTGCCTTATTCCAGCTGCCCAAGGGTTCGACTTCGGTCGATTTCGCCTTTGCTGTTCACACAGACCTTGGCCTTGCCTGTGTGGGCGCCAAGGCGGCACCTGCCGCTGCGCACCCAGCTATCGAACGGCGATGTGGTGGAGATCATCAAGGGCGGTGAGGCCGAGCCGCAGCTGTCGTGGCTGGGTTTCGTCGTTACCGGCAAGGCGCGCGCGGCAATCCGGCGCGCGGTGCGGCTGAAAGAGCGCGACGAGGTCGCGGTGATCGGCTCGAAGCTGTTCGACGAAATCGCCACCCGCGTCCCTGCGCGCATCGGCAAGAAGGCCATACGCGCGGCTGTCGAACGGCTCGGCATGGAAGAGGGTGTCGTGGGGGGGTTGGGGTGGGGGGGGGGGGGGTGGGGGGGGGGGGGGGGGGG
>JAYPMZ010000095.1:6277-9902 GCA_038130205.1 Erythrobacteraceae bacterium
CTATTGGCGCGGGCAAGATCACCGACCGCGAAGTGATGGAGGCGCTGGTCCCGGGCAGCACTTCCGAGTTCGAAGAGGACGCGGAGTGGTCGAAGCACGAACGCGAGATTTCGATCCGCGGGCTCACTCCCGGCGTCGGTTTCGAGCTTGCCGAGTGTTGCCATCCGGTCCCCGGAGACCGGATCGTAGGCCTGCGTCGCAAGGGTGAGCGGGTGGCAGTCCACGCGATCGACTGCCTCGAACTCGCCAACGGTGTCGATAGCGACTGGCTCGATCTCAACTGGGGGCGCCGGTCGCACGGTGCGGTCGGGCGGTTTGCGGTCACGATCTATGACCGGCCAGGCACATTGTCGGACATGGCGGGTGTGTTCGGAGCGAACAAGATCAATGTCACCTCGCTCACCCAGACCAATCTCGATTATCCCTTCGTCACTTACGAGATTGACGCCGAGGTGAATGACCTCGCGCACCTCACCCGCATCCTCAGCGCGCTGCGTGCAAGCGATGCGGTCGCGCAGGCCGACCGGATCTAGCGGCATAGCCATCGCCGCCAGTGCTATGCAAAGGTAGGAAATACTGCGGGTTCTGCATGGTTAAAATCGGTTTAGCGCTTTCTTAAATACCTCCGCTCTACACCGTCCCTTCAGCTAGGCTGCTCTGGGGAAGGTTGAGCGGGATGAACATGTATACTTCGTCGCACGTGCCAAACGGCGATGTGCAGGTTAACGCCAATATTGCAGACGCCGAAGCGGTTGCCGATGTGCAGTCGCATTGGATGGACCGCTTTTCGCTGGCGACGAAGCTGAATGCTTCGGTCATCTGCTCCTGCGCGATCATGGTCTTCATGGTCGCCTTGCTGAGCTGGACCGCGATCTACTATTCTTCCTCGGGTCGCCATGTCGCCGATGTTGCAGGCCTCGAAGTGCGCACCACGCACACGGTGATGGAACTCGACGAAGCCCATTTCGCCGTGCGCGACCGGCTCGACCGCGATGTTGAAAACAGTCTGGCGACGGTAGCGGGCGACATTGCCAGCGCGCGCGAGAACGTTGTCTATACGCAAGACTGGATAAGCGACCAGATGCCGCCCGAAACGCATGCCATCGTGGCAAAGTTCGTGGGCGATGTCGAAGCGTTGGAACGCGAATGGAACCGCATCGGCCCCGACGCGAGCCGGGCAGAGCTGGAACGCTTCGAAGCCGATCTTGCGGAAACCCGCGCCGAAATTGCTGCCTATGCGATGGAACTGCGTGGCACGCTGGCCCCGGCGGCACGCGACCTTTTCAACGGGCTCGATAACGCCATTTTGATGAACCTCGTCTTCATCGTTATTGCGCTCGTCATCGGTGCGCTGTTGGCGCGTACGATCAACCGTACGGTCGTGGGTGTGATCTCGGGTATTACCACTGCGATGAACCGGATTGCCCAAGGCGAGATGGATACCATCATCCCCGGGGGCACGCGTCAGGACGAAATCGGCGAAATGGCCCGCTCGCTCGAAGTGTTTCGCAGCGACTCGCTTAAACTGCGCGACCTCACCGAACAGCACGCACGCGAAGTCGAAAAGCAGCTTGAAACGCAGCAGAAGATTGCCGACGAAGTCGCCGACCTGCGCCGCGAAAAGAGCCGCCTGCTCGAAGAAATGGCGAACGAATTCGAAGTGTCGGTGGGCGAAGTCATCACCGCGGTGTCCGCCGCTTCGATGCAGCTCAAAGCGACTTCGAAGCAAATGGTCGCCCTTGCCGACGGATCGAACGATCAGGCAAGGGATGCCACTGCCGCGATGGAAAGCGCCACCGCCAATGTCACCGCAGCAGCAGCAGCGACAGACGAGTTCGCGCTTTCGATCAGCGAGATCAGCCGTCAGGCATCCTCCTCGGCCCAACTCGCACGCGGGGCCAGCGAACTGGTGGACAGCGCCAACACCCGCATGAGCCACCTGTCGGTTGCCGCCGACGAAATCGGCGAGATTGCAGGGCTGATCCAGACCATCGCCCAGCGCACCAATCTGCTTGCCCTCAACGCCTCGATCGAAGCAGCGCGCGGCGGCGAAGCAGGGCGCGGCTTTGCGGTTGTGGCAAGCGAGGTCAAAGAGCTCGCCATGCAGACCAGCAATGCGACCGCCAGCGTGGCCGAGAAAATCCAGGCAATGCAGGATTCGACCCGCTCGTCCGCCAGCGACCTTACCTCCATCGTCCAGCAGATCGGCGAGCTGGAACAGGCTGCCGTGATGATTGCCAGCGCGGTCGATCAGCAGTCGGTTTCGGGCGAAGAACTGGCGCGCAATATCGACACGGTAGCAAGCGGATCGGCCAAGGTCGGCGAGCGGCTCAAATCCTTGCGCGGCGCCAGCGAAGAAACCGGCGGTGCGGCGGGCGATGTGGTCCAGAGCGCCAAGGCACTGGGCGACCACGCTGACAATCTGCGCGACAAGGCGGGGCGCTTCATCGAAGACGTGCGCCGCTCGGCCCGCGAACTGGAAGCCGACGAGGCCGCCTGAACTAGATTGGCGTAACCCTTACGTTGACCGCGCCGCCGGGGGCAAGGCCCTCGGCGCGCATTACCTTTTTCGAGATCAGCAATATCCATTCGGATTGCTTGGCTTGCGGAAAGACCGAGGTTTTCCACTCCGTGTCACCGATCCGTGCTGTGACCTTGATCGACCCGAACCCGCGTGCGCGGCCATATTCGAGCCGCTGCATCAGCGCATGGCCCGCCAACGCCTCGGCCTCGGCGCCGCTGAACGTCACGAGGTGATAGACCGCCTTGTCACCCGCCCATCGCTTGAGCGGGAGGGTGGCCTCGACCGCCTCACTCACCTTCGATCGCTGCCTCGCTCTCGCGGATTGGCACGGGAATATTGCAGATATCCGCGCCGCCAGCGGGGTGGATGAAGAACGGGTCGCGGCGATTGGCGCGCGCCTCGGCATAGCGCGCGAAGCTCTCGCTCTGGGTTGAAAGATAGGAGAACTCGCGCCGCCCGCGCACAGGCAGATCGGCGGAGACGCGCACCGAGAGGATCGGCGTACGCTTGTCGGCTTCATCCTCGGTGTAGAAGCCCAGCGCGCCGGTCCCACGCGGCAGCGAGGAGAGGTGTTCCAATCCCGCGATGACGCGGCCTACGAGCGCAATGTTGCGGTCGAGATGGCGTGGGGCGTGGCCGATCACGGTGTAGAGTTCGGCTCCGGTGCCGGTGTCGGGCGAGTAGTTCCGTCCGACGCCGACCATGCCGTAGCAGTGGACGGGCCAGCTTCTCCTGTATAGTTTCGAGGGACCGTCAGTTTCCACATCGTGGGAACGCGCAAATGGAAAGCCACGTCCAAAGTAAGTCTCATCGGCATAATTGTCTTCGTCAATGATGATGCCGAAGCCTGCTCTCATCGCTCCGGGACGAAAGCGGAAACGCTGCGTATACTCCTCTTCCCCCATAACCCGTAACCCTTCGGGCAGCGGCTTTTGCTCGGTCTCGCCGCTCTCCGGATTGTCGTAGCCCGGATCGCCCCACTGGACGACATAGTTGTCCTGCACGCGGTTGACGCTGATCCCGTCGTACCATCCGCTGCGGGCGAGTGTGCGGATGTTCTCGACCCAGCCTTGCGAGAAAGGCGCGGGCATCAACTGGATA
>JAYPMZ010000095.1:9912-10970 GCA_038130205.1 Erythrobacteraceae bacterium
ACTTCGCGCGGGTTTCCGTCGGCATCGGGCGCGAGCGTCATCACCAGCAGGTCTTCGGCCGGGATCGCGACCCATTCTCCGGGCGCGGCACTCTCGACAATCTCGTTAGGACTGGGAGCGCCTTGCGGTTCCTCCTGTGCGGACAAGGGAAGGGCAAGGGCGAGCGCCGCAGCGGCGGCAAGGAGCTTGGTTTTCATGGGTCAGACTTCTGCCACCCGGCGCGAAGCGCCGCAAGCGCGACTGCGCGCCCGGAGGGGTGGCCCCGCAGGGGTCGGGCCCCCGGAGGATAGCCAAGGGGCCGGATGGCCCCGCCGGCGCCTGAGGCGAAAACAGATAACGCAACAAAAACCCCCTTCCGCGCGTTTTGGGGGGCGGAAAGGGGCTCTTGAGACGGCGTTCGCAGCGAATGCCTGATGCGCGCAGCGCCGCCCAATGCGACTCGTTTACCACAAATCGCACAGTCACCCTACTACGCGAGGTTGCGGCAGCTGGATTTCGTGGCTAGAGGCTCGCCTTCCAAATATGGGTCCGCACTGAAGCAACGCGGCGAAAGTGCATCCACGCACTCAAGCAGCGAAGCGATAGTGCAGCAAGGATTCACGGAGCAGTGGCCGAGTGGTCGAAGGCGCACGCCTGGAAAGTGTGTATACGGTAACCCCGTATCGAGGGTTCGAATCCCTCCTGCTCCGCCACCCACCCCTTTTAAGGCCAATCCTCCCGCCTCGTGGTCGAGGCTGATTGAGTGGCGCTTGGGTTGGCGGGGTTGTCCCATTACACCCGAAAAACCTCCCAAAAAGCCAAAGATAACAGCAAAAGTTATTGATTTAACTAGTCGTTTCAATTGTTTGGGGTGCCTGATCTGACAAGTTCTCTGCTCACCCTGGGGAGCGAGCCAATGAATTTGCGGATCATCTACGCGCGGGCGCTTTTGGCGGGCATCTTGGCCATCATGCTATCGCTCCCGCAGCAGGCGATGGCAGGCGAGGAGCTGCCATCGGCGCGCGAGGGCATTCGCACGATGTATGTCGCGGTGGGACCGCTGAACTATGGCGCAAAGG
>JAYPMZ010000096.1:0-10940 GCA_038130205.1 Erythrobacteraceae bacterium
GCAATATATCGTCGTCGTGCCCTCCCGAAATGTCGTGATCGTGCGGCGCGGGGAAGATATGGTGGGTACGCGCTTCGATATTGCCGCTTTCACCCGCGATGTGCTTGCCGCGCTCGATTAAGCTGGCACTCAGCTAGGGGCTCTATAACGGGAACTCGCTGGATTGAGTTGCGAGGGCTGTTCATAAAATCGTCTTTTAATCTGAACAAAGACTGTAAGCCTCGCTCAGACTCATCTCAGAATCGTTCATCTATACAGGTCTCACAGTGAACGGAAATTCCTCCGCCACTGAACACCCGAGGATGAACCCACATGACTGATCTCAAAAAGACCATCACCAAGGGCACGCTCGGGACTGTCGCGGCTGGCGCGATGGCCCTTGCGTCCGCAACTCCTGCAATGGCCGACAATGGCCGCGACCGTGGTGGAGTAGATGCCGGTGACATTATCGCCGGTGCCGTGATTATCGGCGGCATTGCCGCGCTTGCCGGCGCCTTCGATGGCGACGACGATCGCCGCTATCGCGACCGCCGTTATCGTGACCGTGATTACCGCGACCGCAACTATCGCGACCAGCGCGGCTACAATTACAACTACAACCAGCGCGCACGCTTTGGCCGCGACGCAGTCGAACGCTGCATCAATGCTGCCGAGTACCGCGCCCGCAGTTGGGGTGGCTATCGCTATGCCAACGTGACCGAAATTCGCGACGTTGATCGTGGCCGCTACGGCCCCGAGGTCAAAGGCCGGATCGAGGTTCAGGGAAGTGGCTACCGCGGACGCGGCTTTGATCGAGGCCGGTTTACCTGTGACGTCGACCGCCGTGGCAACGTCCGGATCGACTTCGACGGCATCCGGGGCCTGCGCTAATGCCCCTGAAACGGGCTCGTAAGCCCCGCGGATAAGAATAGGGCGGTTCAGGCTATCGCAAGCCTGGACCGCCTAATCGTATGAACAGCTGGAGCGATTGGTGGGCGCTCGTCTGCTCGCAATGTGACGAGAAACAGGAGGGAGCTATCATGGCTCGATACACTTTCAATCACGGTCGCCTCGGCGCACTGGCCGGCTTTGCCGCCGCCGCTTCGATGGCGATTACCCCGGCCTACGCCGCCGAAGCTATCCCGCAGGGCAGCGCACATGCCGCCAATCCCCACGCGACAAACGCCGATATCTATCAGGCCGAGGAAAGCGATTACCACCGCCGCTATCGCCGTCACCGCAACCGCATCGACAGCGGCGACGTTCTGGCAGGCGTGCTGATCCTCGGCGGGATTGCCGCCATCGCCAGCGCCGCCAGCAACAGCAATGAGCGCCGCGAACGCGAAGAGCGCCGGCGCTATGACGAGCGCCGCTACGAAGACCAGCGCTATGACCAGCGCCGCACCAACACTCGCACTACCAAGGGGTCGGGCCTCGACAATGCGGTTTCGCTCTGCCTTGCCGAGATCGAGCAGGACGTGCGGGTCGATAGCGTCGACGGCGCGAGCCGCCACGCCTCAGGCTGGACCGTTTCGGGCACGCTGTTCAACGGATCGGCTTTCACCTGCGAGATCGACAATAACGGCCGCGTGTCGAGGGTCGATTACAGCGGTTTTTCGGGCGTAGGCTATGACGAAGGCGCTGCTGAGGGCCAGTGGTCGGACGCACAATACAGCGAAGCGCGTGCCTCTATGGGCGACCGCGAATATGTCGCGGCAGATATTCGTCCAATGACCCCGCCGGCAAGCAGCGCAAGCGACGAGCCTCAGCCCGCCTATCCGGGCGGTCCGCTGCCGGGTGAAGAAGGCTATCCGGGCGGCTAAGCCCGTCAAAAAGTCACGGAATCAGGAAGGCGGGGAACGATCCTCGCCTTTTTGTTTTGCGCCGTAACTCGGCAGGCCCAATTCGAAGCGGATAGCGGCGGCGCGCAGAACCACGCCTGCAAGAAAAGCCACGCCCCAGATCGCCGCATCGAGCAGTCCCACCATGGGGGCGATCTGCATCCCCACGACGGTGATCGTGGCCGTAAGCGCGGCGGCGGTGACGTAGAGTTCGGGCTGCATGATGATCGACGGGCGGCCTGCCACAACGTCGCGGATCACTCCGCCGACGCAACCCGTGATAATCCCCATCAGCGCGGCGGGGACAGGCGGAATACCGTAGGCAAGCGCCTTTGCGCTTCCCAGCACGGCATAGGCGGCAAGGCCCAGCGCATCGGCATAATCGAGCAGGTTGCCGCGCCACCAGTGCACCGGGATGAACCATGCGACCAGCGCGGTGCCAAGGCACACGACGGCTACCCACGGATCGGTCATCCAGAACACCGGGGCATCGATCAGAAGGTCGCGCAAGGTTCCACCGCCGACACCTGTCACCAGTGCGAAAAACGCCATGGTGACAAAGGTCTGCCGCTCTTTCGCCGCCACCAGCGCCCCCGACAAGGCGAAGACCGCGATGCCGAGGATATCGAGAATATCGAGGATCGGGGTGAGGACTTCTTCGTTCACGACACCGGCACCGAAACGCGGGCCTTGCGGCGGCGGAACATCAGGATGCTGCCGATAAGCGCGCCGATCAGGCCGAGCGCTGCAAACAGGATCAGGATCGGGTGGCTGGTGTCCTCGCGCTCGGACAAGTCCATGATGTGCAGACCCCACATGAAATCGAACCACCGCCACCAGCGCGTGCGGACCGCTTCGATCTGCCCCGTGTCACGCCCGACATAGACATTGGTCCCGTCCTCCAGAGCGACCTGCCACGCGGCCATCGGTCGGCGGAAGTCGAAGGGCACTTCGTCGGCTTCAAACAGGGTAACGCTCGCCACCTTGTCGCCGCCCTCGATCTGTTCACCCACAAGCGCGCGTGCAGCGGCTGCGTCGAGGGCGGGGAGGCTATCGCCGCTTTCCATATCCACCCGGGTCACTGTGCCGTCGAACCGCGTCAGCAAGGCAGTAGCGCGTCCGTCCTGCATGATGACCCGCATCTCGCGCAAACCGGCATCTTCGGTGGCGAGCGCGCTGCCGGGTATGACCAGCGGCGCTTCCTCGCTATCCAAACGCAAGTGGTTGCCGCGCACTTCCTCGATCGGTTTTGATACCATGAACAGGCCCGTGGCGAGCCACATGACGATCGGCACGCCGACCAGCCAGCCAAGCCAGATGTGCCATTTAGCAAGTGTGCGCATAAGGGTTCCCGAAGCCATGCGCTGCGCTTTGGCGAAAGCCCTCTAGCCGTGCAAGATGTTCGCGATTTGCGCGGCTGCGTCGATGCAATCGAGATCGCCCATATAGGGCCCCATCACCTGCATACCGCACGGCAATTCGGACCCGAGGTAATTGCCGCTCCCGATGGGAAGCACGGTGGAGGGGAGGTTGGGGAAGGTGGCTATGCCTGCCCATGCAAGCGCACCGCCTGCCGGAATATCCTGTCCGTTGACGTTGACGGTCGCGTTGAAGACCGCGCTATCGAGATGCGGGATCGCCAGCACAGGCGCGGGTGGGGCGAGCACGAAGTCGTAAGTCTCGAACAGATGCGCCCATTCGAACATCTTGGCCGCCTGCGCGTCGAGCAGGTCGAACCAGTCGGTCGCGGTGGCGCGCTTGCCATTGGGTGCAGGCGCGCCGCGCGCCATCGCTGTGTTGAGCATGCGCATGTAATGCGTCTGTTGGGCCTCAAGATCAGGCACGAGCGCGCTCGCACGATCGACTGTCACGCCAGCCTGCACAAGCGCTGCAATCGCGGCTTCGATCGGTTCGGAGACGCTCGCATCGACCGGTGCGCCGGGATATTCGGTGATCGCCAGAAGGCGGCATTGCTTCATCGGCTTACCCTTGCGCGAAAGAGCATATTGCGCGCCGATCTCGGTCAGCAGCGCAAGGTCCTGCGGATTGCGCGCGAGTGGTCCGGCAATCGACAGCGCGCCATCATGCGCGGCGACAAAGCCGGGCTGGCTTGCCATCATCGGATGGTCGTGACCCTGCTTGGAAACGAGCCCCCAGCTGGTCTTGTGCCCCCACACGCCGCAAAAATGCGCAGGCACGCGAACCGATCCGCCAATGTCGGTACCATAGTCGCACGGCACCATGCCGCTGGCGACTGCCGCCGCGCTCCCGCCCGAGGATCCGCCGGGAGAGCGTCCGGTGTTGTGCGGATTGTTGGTGCGGCCATAGACAGCGTTGAAGCTCTGCCAGTCGGAAAGGTCCACGGGGACGTTGGTCTTGCCAAGGATCACCGCGCCCGCAGCCTTCAGCCGCCGCACCAGTTCGCTGTCGCGCGGTGCGACGTAACCGGTGAGCTCGGGGTGGCCCCAGCAGCTTTGCAGGCCTTCAACGTCAAAGCTCTCTTTGACCGTCATCGGCACGCCGAACAGCGGCTGGTCCGCTTTCGGTCCGGCCTTGTCCATGGCCTTGGCCGTTTCATAGGCGCGCTCGAAATCGGGGACGGCAAGCGCGTCGATTTCGGCATCGAAATGTTCGATCCGCGTCACCGCCGCATCGACCGCTTCGGTAACCGAATAGTCCCCGCGCCGGATCGCCGCAGCGGTTTCCAGCGCGCCGGGTTTATCGGTCAATTGCGGATAAGCCATAGCTCACGCCCCCTCTTTGGCCCCTCTCTCTCGCAGAAGGGTTAGCCGAGGTTCGGTGCGCTGACTACTCCCCTCCCGCGAAGGGAGAGGGGGAGGCTTACATATGGATCGGTTTGCCTTGCACCGCCATTGCCGCTTCCTTGAAGGCTTCGGCGTGGGTCGGGTGAGCGTGGCAAGTGTAGGCGATGTCTTCGGACGTAGCGCCGAATTCCATCGCCTGCGCGGCCTGTGCGATCATGGTGCCTGCGATGCTTGCGACCATCCACACGCCCAGCACGCGGTCGGTTTCCGCATCGGCGATCACCTTAATGAATCCGTCGGTGTCGCGGTTCGCCTTGGCACGGCTGTTCGCCATCATGGGGAACTTGCCGACCTTCACGCTGCCGCGTTCCTTGGCCTGTTATTCGTTAAGGCCCACGCCTGCGATTTCGGGCATTGTGTAAACGACCGAGGGGATCACATCGTGGTTCACGATGCCCGTGTCGCCAGCGATGTTTTCAGCCACCGCTACGCCTTCATCCTCGGCCTTGTGCGCGAGCATGGGGCCGGGGACGACGTCGCCGATTGCCCAGATGCCGTCGACCTTGGTCGCGAAATCGTGGTCGATTTCGATCTGGCCGCGCTGGTTGGTTTCGAGACCTGCCTTGTCGAGGGCCAGCCCGTCGGTGTTGGGACGGCGACCGATAGCGACCAGCACGTGGCTCGCTTCGATCGTCTGCTCGTCACCGCCGGCCGATTTCTCGACCGTGAGCGTGACCTTCTTGCCTTTGACGGTGGCGCCGGTGACCTTGTGGCCGAGCATCATTTCCATGCCCTGCTTCTTGAACAGCTTGCCCGCTTCCTTGCGAACTTCGCCGTCCATGCCCGGGAGCAACTGGTCGAGATATTCGACCACGGTGACCTTCGCACCCAGACGACGCCAGACGCTGCCGAGCTCCAGCCCGATCACGCCGCCGCCGATCACCACGAGGTGTTCGGGCACTTCGGGAATTTCGAGCGCGCCAGTCGAATCGACGATGCGGCCCTTTTCATTGTCTACTTCCACGCCAGGCAGCGGGGTGACGCTGGAGCCGGTGGCAATCACGATATCGCGCGCGGTGACTTTCTCGCCGCCAACTTCGACCGTGTGCGCGTCGACGAATGCACCGTGGCCCTTGAGCCAGGTAACCTTGTTCTTCTTGAACAGGAATTCGATGCCCTTGGTCAGATCGCCCACCGCAGCGGCTTTTTCGGCCAGCATCTTGGACAGGTCGAACGATGCCTTGGCTTCGATGCCCCAGGTTGCGAAGTGGCCGCCTTCGGCCTCTTCAAACAGTTCGGAGGCGTGGAGCAGAGCCTTGGACGGGATGCAGCCGACGTTGAGGCAGGTTCCGCCCAGCGTCTCGCGGCTTTCGATGCAGGCGGTCTTCAGACCCAGCTGCGCTGCGCGAATTGCGGCGACATAGCCGCCCGGACCTGCACCGATGATGAGGCAATCGTAATCGTAAGTGTTCTCGGCCATTGATCGAATGATCCCGCTTTAGTCTTCCGTAGGGGTGTGTTGGGGCCCATTTAGGGGCTCAAGCGCCGTAGCGCCATGGGTGATTTCGCCAATTTGGTCGTCGGACAAGCGCCCTTCGGCCCATTCGACCGTTCGGCCATAGTGGCCGGTGTTGATACCGGTCTTGAGTATGCGCGCGGGATTGCCGGCGACCTGCGTGCGGTCGGGCACATGGCCGGTCACAACACTGCCAGCGGCGATGATACAATGATCGCCGATCCGAACGCCGGGCATGATGATCGCATTGGCGCCGATGAAGCAGCAATTGCCGACGTGCGTTTCTCCGTGCCGCGCGCCGACATAGTCATGCGTGAGGATCCGCGCGCCCGGCGTGATGATCGAATAGTCCCCGATATGCACGCCCTTGGGGTTGGTGAAGTCGAGGAAGGACTTGCCCGAAATGCGAGTGCCCTTGCCGATGGTCATGCCCCACACGCTGCGCAGATAGACCCGGCGTAGCGCGGCGAGTGCCATGTAGAGCTGTTTACGAATTTCGGCGAGCATGGCGCTACTTAGCCCGCAATCCGCCGCAAATGCCAGTAGATGCCGACAGTGACGAACTTCTCGAGCGCGGGAATGGCGGCCGCGGCGAGCATGGCCTTGAGCGCGACTTGTTTAAGCGGGGAGGAGGCGAGGTTGCGCCGCGCCGAGATGACTTCGACGGGCAGGCCCTTGAGCGCGTCGCGGAAATCGGCAGGCGTCGCGCCGTTGAAGCCCAATTGCCGGATGGAGTCGGGCGAGCGGCCCTGATCGTCCTTCATCCGCGCGAGGAACTTTTTGTTCGGCAAGTGCGCCCACGGCAACTTCGATGCAATCAGCCGGTGATGGCCAAAGGGCGAGTGCCACAAGGGCGAGAAGCCGATGAACAGCTCGCCGCCCGGCTTGCACGCGTTCACGACCGCGGCGAGCGTATCGGGCAGGCTCATCACATGCTCGAACGTGTCGGAGGACACCACGATGTCGGCTGGTTCAATGTCCATCGTTCGAATGTCATCGACCATGAACTGTGCGCGCCCCTCCCACTGGTTGGAGACTTTCTGGCGAGCGAAAGCGACGTAATCGGGATCAAGCTCGATCCCGAGCGCGTTGTCCGCGCCCGCTTCCATCACACGCTGCACCATCCCGCCGCGCCCGCAACCAAAGTCGATCACACGCTTGCCGGAAAAGTCCGGCATGCCGCCGAAGCGCTGCCAGAACTCGGGGAAGCGCTCCTCGTGCCATTCGGCGTAGCGACGCTCGTCGAAGGCAGAGGAGGATTCCATCAGGCAACCTCGAAGCAGGCGAGCGGGCGCAAAGACCTTATCAAAGGTCGATCAGCATCCGGGTCGGATCTTCGATCGCTTCCTTGATGATCTTGAGCGCAGTCACCGCCTCGCGCCCGTCGATCAGGCGGTGGTCGTAGGAAAGCGCGATATACATCATCGGACGGATCACGATCTCGCCGTCGACGACGACCGGGCGGTCCTCAATACGGTGCAGGCCGAGCACGGCGCTCTGCGGCGGGTTGATGATCGGGGTGCTCATCAGCGAACCGAACACACCGCCGTTCGAGATGGTGAAGGTGCCGCCGGTCATGTCGGCCATGGTCAGCGAGCCGTCCTTGGCGCGCGCACCGAAGTCTGCGATGTCCTTTTCGATCTGCGCAAAGCCCTTCTTGTCGCAATCGCGCACGACCGGAACGACAAGGCCGTTGGGCGCGCTGACAGCGACCGAGATATCGACATAGTCGTGATAAACGATCTCGTCGTCTTCGATATAGGCGTTGACGCTGGGCACGTCCTTCAGCGCAAGGCAGGCGGCCTTGGCGAAGAAGCCCATGAAGCCGAGACGGATGTCGTGCTTCTTGGCGAACAGGTCCTTGTATTTGTTGCGCGCCTCGATGACGGCGCTCATGTCGACATCGTTGAAGGTCGTCAGCAGGGCTGCGGTATCCTGCGCGCCCTTGAGACGCTTGGCGATGGTCTGGCGCATGCGGGTCATCTTGACCCGTTCTTCGTTGCGCGCGCCGCTGGCAGGCGCTGCGCTGGCAGCCGGAGCAGGTGCTGAGGCCGGGGTGCCTTTGTTCTTGGCTGCTTCGAGCACGTCTTCCTTGGTGATCCGGCCACCCTTGCCAGTGCCCTTGATGGTCGAGGGATCGACGCCGTGTTCGAGCACTGCGCGGCGGACCGCGGGCGAGAGCGTCTGCGAGGCGTCCATCGAGACTTCCGTCGCGCTTGCGTCCTGTTCCTCACGCTTCTTCTGCTCGCGTGCGGGCTCTTCGCCCGTGGTCGCTGCGCCGGTTGCGCCTTCTTCGATCACCGCGATCACCGCGCCGACTTCGACCGTGTCGCCCACAGCGGCACGATGTTCGGACAGCACGCCTGCGACGGGCGAGGGGACATCGACCGCGACCTTGTCGGTTTCGAGGCTCACGATCGGCTCATCAACCGCGACCGCATCGCCGGGCTGCTTGAGCCATTCGCCGATCGAGCCTTCGGTGACCGATTCACCCAGTACCGGGACAGTGATTTCAGTAGCCATTTCTCGTTATCCTACAGTATCTTGAGTGGCGATATTACTTGCTCAGGCCGAGCGCATCGAGGACCAGCGCCTCTTGCTGCTCGGCATGACGTTTGGCGAGGCCGGTGGCGGGCGAAGCCGAAGCATCGCGGCCAGCATAGCGCGGACGCATCCCGACGTGACCGGCTTTGTTCAGAGCGGCTTCGATCTGGTTGTCGACGAAGAACCATGCGCCATTGTTGCGCGGCTCTTCCTGACACCAGACGACCTCTTCGAGATTGGTCATCCGCTCCAGACGAACGCTGAGCGGGTCGCCGGGGAAGGGATAGAGCTGTTCGATGCGGACGATCGAGACGTTCTCCAGCTTCTCGGCATCGCGCTTTTCGAGGAGATCGTAGGCGACCTTGCCACTGCACAGCACCAGACGCTTGATCTTCTTGTCGTCGGCAGTCGCCGGTTCCATCGAAGGATCGGATTTGATCCGCTTGAACTGCCAGTCGCCCTGAAACTCCTCGCGCGGGCTCTTTGCCATCGGATGGCGCAGCAGCGACTTGGGAGTCATGATCACCAGCGGCTTACGGAACGGGCGCAACATCTGGCGGCGCAGCACGTGGAAGTAGTTGGCCGGCGTGGTGATGTTGCAGACCTGGATATTGTCCGAAGCACACAGTTGCAGGAAGCGTTCGAGGCGTGCCGAGGAGTGCTCGGGGCCTTGCCCTTCGTAGCCGTGCGGCAGCAGCATCACGAGGCCGTTGGCGCGCAGCCACTTGGCCTCGCCGCTCGCGATATACTGGTCGATCATGATCTGCGCGCCATTGGCGAAATCGCCAAATTGCGCTTCCCACAGAACCAGCGATTTCGGATCGGCCATCGCAAAGCCGTATTCGAAGCCGAGCACGCCATATTCGGACAGCGTGCTGTCATAGACCTCGAACTTGCCGTGCGGCAGCGTGGTCAGCGGGATGTACTTGCTCTCGGTCTTCTGATCGACCCAGACCGCGTGACGCTGCGAGAAGGTGCCGCGTCCCGAATCCTGACCCGACAGGCGGACGTTATAGCCCTCCATCACGAGGCTGCCGAAAGCGAGCGCTTCGGCGGTTGCCCAGTCGAAGCCTTCGCCCGATTTGAACATTTCCGACTTCGCGCCGAGCACACGGCCCAAAGTGCGGTGAATGTCCACGTCCTCGGGAACTTCGGTCAGCACGCGACCAAGCGAGTCGAACATCTTGGGTTCGATCGCGGTTTCGATATTGCGGCGCGCGGTTTCATCGTCGGCAGGCTTGTTGAGGCCCGCCCAGCGGCCGCCGAACCAGTCGGCCTGATTGGCCTTGTAGCTCTTGGCCGCTTCGAATTCGTTTTCGAGATGAGAGGCAAATTCCGCCGCGACTTCCTCGCGGTGGCCTTCCCCGATCACGCCTTCTTCGATCAGGCGCTGTTCGTAGACGCGGCTGACCTTGGCGTGCTTGCCGATGACATCATACATCAGCGGCTGGGTGAAGTTGGGCTCGTCGCCTTCATTGTGGCCGAAGCGGCGATAGCACCACATGTCGATCACCACGTCGCGGCCGAACTTCTGGCGGTATTCGACCGCCAGCTTGCAGGCGAAGGTCACCGCTTCGGGATCGTCGCCGTTGACGTGCAGGATCGGCGCCATGACGCCCTTTGCGACATCGCTCGGATAGGGCGAGGAACGCGCAAAGTTGGGCGAGGTGGTGAAACCGATCTGGTTGTTGATGATGAAGTGGATGCAGCCGCCGGTGTCGTAACCTGGAACGCCCGAAAGGCTGAGGCTCTCCCATACCACGCCTTGACCCGCGAAGGCTGCGTCGCCGTGGATGAGCACGGGCAGAACCTGCTGCTTCTGCGTCAGATCGTCGCGGATCGCCTGCTGCGCGCGGGTTTTGCCGAGCACGACGGGGTTCACCGTTTCAAGGTGCGAGGGGTTGGGGACGAGGCTCATGTGAACCTCGATGCCGTCAAACGCACGGTCGGTTGACGTACCGAGGTGGTACTTCACATCGCCCGAACCGCCGACGTCTTCGGGGTTGGCGGTGCCGCCCGAAAACTCGTGGAAGATCACGCGGTAGGGCTTTGCCATCACATTGGCGAGCACGTTGAGGCGGCCACGGTGGGCCATGCCGTAGATGATCTCGCGCACGCCGGCGCTGCCGCCCTGCTTGATGACCGCTTCCAGTGCGGGGATCATGGATTCGCCGCCGTCGAGGCCGAAACGCTTGGTCCCGACGTATTTCTTGCCGAGGAATTCCTCGTAGCCTTCGCCGCGCAGCACGGCGGCGAGGATCGCCTTCTTGCCTTCGGGCGTGAACTGGATGGTGT
>JAYPMZ010000097.1:0-1610 GCA_038130205.1 Erythrobacteraceae bacterium
CACATTCCCGCAGAGGGCACGAAACCGGGCTGGTCCGACCTCCCCTGGCTGGCACCCTATGCGCTGCGCGCTTTCTGGGAACTGGTGCGGGCTCGCTTGATCTTCGCAAGGCTCGCGGCTCGTGAAATCCCTGAACGCAACCGAACAGCACAGCAGAAGGCCGATAGTTCGGCCTGCATCGAATCGGCCAAACTAGACCGGATCGCTTATGTCGTCCCGCGACTCTCGGATCGCCTGCCGTGGCGGAGCGATTGCCTGATTCAGGCGATCGCAGCGCAGAATTGGCTGTCAGCACTCGGAGCGGCTGGCGAAATCCAGATTGGCGTGGAGCATCCGGAGGGCGGAGCATTCGGTGCGCACGCCTGGCTTCTCCACGATGGAGAGGTCATAACCGGAGGAGATATCGAGCGATATCAGCTGCTTCTGGGAAATACGCGCAAAACAGGCAATTCGCGCGACTAGGTCGGGCGATGGGCGACAATATTAACCCTTTCCGGGCTAAAGCGACCCGTATGGGCGTCTCGCAACACACGGCAATTGCTGTTTTTTTGCAACCAACTGTTGTCAAACTTGCTGCACTGCACTAGGGATATACCCGTAACAGATTCTAAAGAAGGGCTAATCAATGATGAAAACTGTATCTCGCGCTCTTGTGACCGCCGCTGCAGCCAGCATGGCCCTTGCGCCGATCGCTGTTCAGGCGAACACCCGCGCAGGCGACAACACCCCGGTTTACACCACCAACTCCGCACAGCCGGGCCTCGCCCGCGACGCCGAAGGTGAAAAGGTTGCTGGTAACGGCGGCATTCTTCTCGCGATCTTCGCTGTTGCTGCAGCTATCGGTGGCATCATCATCGTCGCTGACAGCGACGACGGCCAGTCGCCGGGCACCTGATCCCGATCACATTCAGCCAGCATTTGTTGGATTGAAAAGATGAAGCGCGCGGCAGTGCCGGGCGCTTTTTCTTTGCCCAAAATCCGCTGGCTGTGCGAGCACAGGTTTCGTCCAAGGCCGAATGAGGGGGTACACTTGCATGGTGGTTGGGCATGAACGCAAAATCTGACAGTTCGAAAAGCCAGCTTTGGGCGCTTACCGCATTGCTGGTATTTGCCGTCGCGTTCGGCGGTGGCGGATCGAAATACGGAATGGCCAATATGCTGGTGCAACTCGCAGCGCTCGCAGCCTTGGCATTCAACCGTAAGGCCTTTTTTGAGTTCTGGAAATCGGCACCCTTCGCGTTGAAAGCGCTGATCGGTCTTTCGATCCTGCTTCCGGCTCTTTATCTCATCCCTCTGCCCCAAAGCGTCTGGAGCGCCTTGCCCGGGCGCGACTTGATGGCCCAATCCTATGAACTGGTTGGCCGCGAAGGTTGGGCAAGCGCCAGCGTCGAACCTCTGCGGACCCTGCTCGCGCTGACCGCACTTATCGTACCGCTCGCTCTCCTCACCATAGGATGGAGCGTTTCGCGCGAGCGGCTAGTGCTGGTCGGCTGGATCGCCGTGGCGCTGGGGCTGCTGAATTTGTTAATCGGCATTCCGCAGGTCCTTACGAACAGCGAAGTCGGGGTGCTTTATCCCGAAAACCCGATGCCCGGCGTGCTGTTCGGATC
>JAYPMZ010000097.1:1706-10823 GCA_038130205.1 Erythrobacteraceae bacterium
GTCTTTTTCTGGTTGGTACGCTTGCGCTTGCCGCTCTGCTGCCGGCGCTTCCGCAATTCAGGAGGCAAGAACTGCTGGTGCGGGCCAGTGCCTGCGCACTTTTGCTCGTCGCGATCGTGCTGACCCGTTCACGGACCGCGCTGGTGCTGGCACTGTTGCCGCTTGGCCTCGTGGGCCTGCGCGTGCTTCTGGCCCGCACCACACGGGGAAAGAGCGGCCTGTGGGTCGCCTTGGGCGGCATAGCCTTGATTGCGGGAACGGGAGCAATTGTTGCTGTGGCAGCGCCGGGCCGGGTGGGCGAAGTGCTCGAACGCTTCGACGACACCGACACCGATGCGAGGGCCTACATCTGGGAAGATGCAGCCTATTCCGCAGACCGCTTTTGGCCGCTCGGGTCAGGCACGGGAACATTCGACGACGTGTTCCAACTCGATGAATCGCTTGAGAACCTGACGCTTCGCCGAGCTGGCCGCGCGCACAATGACTATCTCGAAGTCGCGATTGAAGCGGGCATCCCTGGCCTCACGCTCGTCGCCGCATGGATACTCTTGCTGGCTTGGCTGGCATGGCGA
Source organism: Erythrobacteraceae bacterium (assembly GCA_038130205.1). Lineage (GTDB taxonomy): Bacteria > Pseudomonadota > Alphaproteobacteria > Sphingomonadales > Sphingomonadaceae > Erythrobacter. Next base: position 2,279 of record JAYPMZ010000097.1, read on the forward strand.
GCGCGGCGGTCGAATGATCGGTGGGTGGCGTGGAGCGGAGGCGCTGCCCTGCTCGCCATCGCGTTGCAATCGATCACCGATTATCCGCTACGCAATCTTTCCTTGCTGGGCTTTGCCGCCTTTGCTTTGTTGATCCTAGTCCGGTTCGGATCGGGTGCTCGGGAGGACAGGCCATGATTGCCCGTATTCTTTGGCTAACAGTGCTTGCAGGTGTCGCGATTGTGACGGTCGGGCTCCAGCTCGACCGGCAGGCTCGCAAAACACCGGCTATGGCGCAGAGCGTGCCTGAAGTTGTTCGCTCTTCAGCGCAACTCCCTGTTGCAGCGGGTGCGTTGAGCAGCGACAATCCACAATATGCACTGGCAGAGGCCGAGCGACTGATCCGGCGCAGGCCCATGCCCGCCGAACATCTCAGGTTGCTGGCGCAAGCACAATTTAGCGCTGGCTTGACCGATGAAAGCGCGCTCACCATTCAATATGCCGCGCAGCGTGGCTGGCGCGATCCACTGGCGCAGGAGGCCATCTTGCGCCTCGCGCTTGAGGCGGGTGACGAACCCGAAGCCGCACGCCGCTATGCCGCACTGTTCCTGCGGACGGCGACCGAGGATGCGCTGCTTGAGGAGCTGGGCCAGGAAGTGCTTGCTGCACCGGGCGGCGAGGGACGGCAGACGCTGATCACAATCGTCGGCGGCGGCGAGCGCTGGCACAACCAGTTCCTGCGCCGCGGAGCGCGCGTGATGCCGTCCGATGCCTATGTCGAGATCGTAAAAGCGACCGCAGATGCAGGCGCAGCTTATGATTGCACCCTGCTGCGCCAGATCGAACGCAGCCTCACACGGCGCGATGCTGATGCGGGCGCACAGTTTGTCGCGGTGATCGAGGAAACCTGCGGAAGCTGAGCCCTAGTCGGTCAGCGCCGTCATATCGGGCCAGAAATTGTCCGCACCGCGCGCCAGCACGCGTGCACCCAACAGCTGCGACCAATGCGCATCGCCGCCCATTTCGCTGCGCCAGGTCCACAGGCGACGGGTCAGCTTGTGCAGCGGGTATTCCTCGGTGAAGCCGATCGCGCCGTGCACCTGATGCGCAATCGACGCACCCGTGCCTGCCGCCATATTAGCCCTTAGCTTCGCCGCAGCGATTTCGAACGAGGCATTGCCGCGATCAAGCGCCTGCGCCGCTCCGATAGCGGCACAATTCGCTGCCGCCGCTTCGCAGGCGAAGGTGGCGAGGTTCTGCTGGACTGCCTGAAATTTCGCCAAAGGGCGGCCAAATTGCTTGCGCTCGTTAACGTACTCCACCGACCGCGAAAGCGCCGCATCGAGCGCTCCGGCAATCTGTGCGGCTCGCGCGAAGGCGGCCAGCGCGAGAACATCGTCGCCGGTCTGCAGTGCGCGAGCGCCCTCGACGCGCGCGCTCCCTCTGGTCTCGCCCGATATGGCCGTCCCTTTGGAAATGTCCGCTGCGGCGAGGTCGATAATCAGGGTTCCACCCTCATACGGAGTGACCGCATAGCTCGCGCCTTCTGGGCCTGAAATGGAGTGAAGATCGCCGGTGAAGCTGTCCTCTTCGAGCGTTCCGGCAGCGCCTCCTGCCAAGGCACCATAGCCTTTGTATTCATGGCGCGAACCGATGTGTCTGGCGAGCGCGGCTTCCACCAAAGGCTCCGCCAGGCCGTGATAGCCGGCAAGGCGAAAGACGACGCGCGCATCGTCCCAGCCGCCTCCGAAACCGCCAGCATCTTCCGCGACGAGCAGATCGGCTAGGCCGACTTCTTCAAGCTTTTGCCACGCTCCCGCGTCGTCCGGCGCGGAGGCTAATTCACCGAAGAGCCCGTCGGCCATTTCGGCCAGCATTGTCTGTTCTTCGCTCATCTCAGGCCCAGCCCCCGCGCAATAATACCCTTCAGGATTTCACGCGTCCCGCCTCGCAGGGAGAAGGACGGCGAGACTTGCAGAAGATAGCCGAGTACCCGTGCGAGCGGATCTCCTCCAGCCGGATCAATCTCCAGTGCAGCCTGAATCAAACCCGGCATCGCCTGTTCGAAACTGTTGCCCAGATCCTTGACCATGGTCGATTCAAGCGAGGGATCGTCCCCTTGCGCCAGCCGCGTTGCGACCGTCGCGCTCATCTGGCGCAAGGTCCACATTTCTGCGGCGAGTTGCCCGACCAGTCGTTGCACTCCGGCATCCGCATCGGGGCCGACTTTGCGAATGGTCTCTAACAGCAAGGCGGTCGAAGAGAGGTAGCGCTCCGGTCCCGAGCGTTCGAGCGAGAGTTCCGCCGTGGCCTGCTTCCAGCCATCCCCGCGCGTTCCGGCGAGCGCGCTGGCGGGCAGTTCGACATTGTCGAAAAACACTTCATTGAAGTCGTGACGGCCGTAGAGGTCGATGATTGGCTTCACTGTCACGCCCGGCGTGTCCATCGGGATGACAAATTGCGAAAGTCCCGCATTGCGCTCGGAACCCTCTTCGGACCGGACCAGTGCGATCATCACATCGGCAAATTGCGCGCCTGTGGTCCAGACCTTCTGACCGTCGATAACCCAACCGTCGCCTTTCGGGCGCGCCGTCGTCCGCACCGAGGCGAGGTCCGAACCCGCTCCCGGTTCGGACAGGCCGATGCACGAGTAGATTTCGCCCCGCGCCATGCCGGGTATCCAGCGCTGCCGCGCTTCCTCCGTGCCGTATTTCAGAAGCATCCCCGCAGTCTGGCGGTCGGCGATCCAGTGTGCGCCGACAGGAGCACCGAGCGCGAGCAATTCCTCAAGGACAACATAACGTTCGAGCGGGCTTCTTTCGTGGCCGCCATATTCTTTCGGCCAGATCATACCGATCAGATTGGCAGCCCCCAGCTTGCGGCTGAATTCGGGATCGGCATGCGACCAGGAATTGGCGCGCATTGCCGGGTCCGCATCTTCGCCAAGCGCTGCAAAATGATCGGCAACGAGCGCACGCACCTGTTGGCGCAGTTCTGCTGCGGTATCGGGCCACGGGATTGGCTGGGCCAGGAATGTCTGCACAGTTCGCTCTCTCCGCTCGCTACTCTCTCATCGCGACCAGCTTGGTGTCATCACAGGAGCGACCCTGCCTGGTCAAATCTTTCGGGATTGCAGCGCTTACGAGCTTGGGCGGTTCGGATCGCCCGGCGGGCGCGAAGTGGGGTGCGAGCTCGAAAGTCCACCATCCACTGCCAGCGCCTGACCGTTCACATAGCTGGCCTCGTCGCTGGCAAGAAACAGCGCGGCCGCAGCGATTTCTTCGGGCTCACCGCCGCGCAGGGTCGGGTTCAATTGCCCGATCCGGTCTTCCTTGCCCGCCGCGCGCGCACCCTCATACATCGGCTTGGTCATGCCTGTCTCCGTGAGACCCGGCAGCACTGCATTGACGCGCACACCTGTCCCGGAGAGCTGCTGGGCTGCTGTCTGGACAAGGTTGATGACGCCCGCCTTGCTGGCCGAATATTGAGCCGGTCCTGCACCCGACCGCAGTCCGGCGACCGAGGCGGTGCAGACAATCGCTCCGCCGCCACTGTCGCGGATCACAGGGGCTGCATGTTTCACGGCGAGGAAAGGCCCGATCAGGTTGACCCGCAGAACCTCGGCCCAATGCTCGGGAGTGGCATCGAAGAAGCCGCCGCGAACACCGCCAGTGATGCCCGCGTTGGCGAACATCACGTGGAGCGCACCAAATTCGGACTGCGCCGTCGCGACAAGCTTTTCGATGTCGCGCTCGTCGCCCGCATCGCCCGTGCAGGCGATCGCCTTTCCGCCTGCAGCGGCAATCCGCTCCACTGTGTCGTTCACATCTGCAGAGCGGTCAAAAGCGACCACGCTCGCGCCTTCGCTGGCAAAGAGCAACGCGCTCGCCTTGCCGATACCCGAGGCCGCGCCGGTTATGATCGCAACCTTGCCTGCAAGCCGACCTGTCATATTGTTGCTCCTCCATCGACCACGATCATCTGCCCGGTCGTCCATTTTGATGCCGGTGCAGAGAGATAGACGGCAGCCCCGGCAATGTCATCAGGCTCGCCGATGCGCCGCATCGGGAGGCGTTGCTCGGTCGCCTCGAGCGCTTTGGGATTGCTCCACAATGCCTTGGCAAAATCGGTCTTCACCAGACCGGGTGCGATGGCGTTGACGCGAATGCCGTGCTGGCCGTTTTCGACCGCGTAATTGCGCACGAGCTGGAAATCGGCGGCCTTTGACACGTTGTAGGCGCCAATCGTGGGCGATCCACGCAAACCGCCGATCGAGCTGATTACGGTGATCGCGCCCTCCCCCTTGGCCCGCATGTCGGGGAGCGCCAGCTGGATCAGCCAATGATTGGAGATGATGTTGTTGTCGAGAATCTTGCGGAACTGGTCGTCCTCGATACCGTCCATCGAACCGTAGTAGGGATTGGTCGCGGCATTGCAGACGAGGATATCAACCGGGCCAAGCTGCGCCTTTGTCTGCGCAAACAGGTCGGCAAGTTGCGCCTTTTCGGAAATGCTGGCGGCGATTGCGATAGCCCGCTTAGCGTCGCAAGCCTCGTTGATCTCCGCTGCGACTTCGTCGCACACGTCCTGCTTGCGGCTCGAAATGACCACATTCGCCCCTTGCGTTGCGAGTTGTTCCGCAATCGCGCGACCGATCCCTCGGCTAGAACCGGTGACGATGGCGACCTTCCCGGTCAGGTCGAATGCAGACATGATGGTTTCCTTGTTGTGGATGTCAGTTCTGGGTTTTGGCCTGATCGGCAAAGGCGCAGGCCTGCTGCGCCAAAGGCACAATCCGCGCGGCGGCCGCCGTGGCATTCGCGTTCGACGCATTCCCGTCGAGCGCACGCTTCTTGATGCCCTGAATGATGCAAACGAGGCGGAACAGATTATAGGCGAAGTACCAATTGAGATCGGGCACCGAGGTCCGTCCCACAAGCGCGCAGTACTTTTCGGTCGCCTGTTCGAGCGTGGGGATGCCCAGTGCCTCGAAGTCGAGCCCGCCAAGCTGCGCGCCGCGCTCGCCGTGCGGCATGGCCCAATTCATCGCGAGGTAGGCAAAATCGGCAAGCGGGTCGCCAAGCGTCGACAACTCCCAGTCGATAATCGCCAGCACCTCGGGCCGATCTGGGGCGTAGATCATATTGTCGATTCGGTAGTCGCCATGGATGATCGAGACGGCGTCCTGACTGGGCAGCGTCCTCGGCAGCCATTCGATGAGCCGTTCCACCTCGGCGATCTCGTCGGTCTGCGAGGCGCGGTATTGCTTCGTCCAGCGGCCAACCTGACGCGCAAAGTAGTTTCCCGGCGGTCCATAGTCGCCAAGGCCCACTGCCTCGTGATCGACCGCGTGCAAGCGCGCGAGCGCGGTGATCATCGCATCGTAGAGCGCAGCCCGTTCATCGGGTGTGGAGTCAGGAAGGGCACCGTTCCAGAAGGTGCGACCCTCCACCATTTCCATCAGGTAGAACGGTGCCCCGATAACCTCCGGGTCTTCGCACAGGGCAAGGCTGGCAGGAACCGGGACGTCAGTCTGTTTGAGAGCGCTGATCAGGCGATATTCGCGCTCGACAGCATGAGCTGAGGGCAGGATCGTGCCGAATGGCTTGCGGCGCAGCACCATCGGACCCGAATTGGTCTCGATCCGATAGGTCGGGTTGGACTGCCCGCCTTCGAATTTTGTGATCGTTCCAATCGTTACTGGCCGCGATAGTTCTGCCGCCATCCATTTGCGGAGCTTGTCCTGATCGATATCCGATTGGTTATGCGGTCGGGCGTCAGTCATTCTCGCTCATCTCCATAAGCCGTCCGAGCGCTTCGCCTTTGGGACGCATCAGGCTTTCCTGACAGACGCTCGCGACCATTCGACCTGAACGGTCGTAGAAGTGCCCACGATTGAAACCGCGTGCGTTGCCCGCCCAAGGGCTTTCGGTTGCGAACAGGTGCCATTGCGAGAAGTCGGGCGTCTCGTGAAACCAGATTGCATGATCGAGGCTGGCCGCTTGCAACTGGCTTTGTCCGGGGCGGATGGCATGCGGCAACAAGGCGTTGCGCAGGAACATCATATCCGATGCATAAGCCAGAGCCGCGCGTTGAAGCGATGACCCCATCGCAGGCGCTTCGCGCAGCTTCATCCACGAGGCCGTGCGCGGTTCGCGCTCGCGCGCACCGAACAACGAGCCGGGATCGAGCGGAACAATCGCAATCGGACGACGCTCCAGCCGGTCAAGGATCGGCGATTCCGCAGCTTGGGGATTGTGTGCGGTCCATGATCGCAGCGCTTCAAGCGCTGCGTCCACGTCGAGCGAGTGGTCTGTGTCAGCCTGATGCCGGAAGCCGGGCTCTTCGATGTGGAATGAAACGGTCATCGTCATCAGCAAGGTCTGACCCTGCACCGCGTCGACGCGCCGCATGGCGAAACTGCGACCTTCGGCAAGGCTGGTCACGTGATAGTGGACAGGGTCTTCTGCCAATCCGGGTCGCAAGAAACTGGCGTGCACTGAATGCGGCTGACGATCCATATCCTCAACGCCGCAGGCAGCCAGCAACCCTTGCGCAATCGCTTGTCCGCCGAACAGTCGCGGGCCGAACGCCGGGCCCGCAGCGCCGACAAAGCAACCGTCGGCTTCTTCGACAGGCTGCAGCATTTTTACGAAGTCGGCGATCGGATGCTCCTCTGGATCGGTCAGTTTGTATCTGTAGCGGTCAAAAGAAATGCCCGGTCCTTTGCAGCACCGGGCATCTCTTTGTCCGAAGTGGTCAGTTAGAAGCGCACTTTGGCACCCAGTCGGAAGGTCCGGCCAATCGCATTGCCGAGGAACGGATTGTAACCCAGTTCCAGACGCGCAATCGGCGGGTCTTCGTCAAAGATGTTCGACACCGTGCCTTGCAGCTGGATGTCCACCGAATCGATCGGCAGGTCATAAAGAACTGTCAGATCGCTTTGGGTGTAATCGCCCGATTCCTGTGCGTAGAACGACTGCTGCGCGGTCCGCGGGACCGTTGCGAAGGTTGGCGAATCATAGCGGTCGTCCGTCACGCCGGTGGCGTAGCGGAACGAGTAGCGTGCATTCAGGCCGCCCACGCTGAAGTTGGCATAAAGGTTCGCCCGCAGGTCCGAAATAGCCGGCGCCGAACGGTCGAAGTTACCGAAACCGACCGCGCTGAAGGCAGGCTGGATAGTGATGTTCTGTGCCTGGAATTCCTCGACATCATAGGTCAGGACCCACGTGCCATTGGTTCCGAACCGCAGGTTGGCATCACCACCGAGTGCGAAGTCATAGCTGGCTTCGAAATCGATACCCGTGGTCTTGATCGGCGGACCATTCACGAAGTTGGTGATCACGCGGCTGATGTCGCCACCCACCGTCGTGCCCTGCACACAGCCGCCCTGGAAGACGATCTGCGAAGCAAGCGGATTGTTACAATCGGCCGGACCGTTGGGAACGGCGACCACGGCATTGGCAATCGCATTGGAGTCTTCGACCACGATCTGATCGTCGAATTCATAGCTCCAGTAATCGACCGAAGCGCGGAAACTGCCGGTCTGGACTACCGCACCAATGTTGTAAGTGAAGGCACTTTCCGGGGTCAGGTTCGGGTTGCCCAGAACATCAACCGAAAGGAACCCGCCACCTGCTGCATCGATCGGCTGGAGCGCGGTCACCTGCGACTGGCTGACCTGACCGGGCAGCGGAGCACGGAAGGTTGTGCCGACCGAGCCACGCAGGACGAGCCAGTCGTTCGGCTCCCAGCGGAAGCTCGCCTTGGGATCGAGAGTCGAGCCGATCGGATCGCCGTAGTCTTCAAAACGCAGCGCGAACGACAGTTCGAAACTGGGCGAGAAGGGCACCAGTACCTCTCCGAAGAGAGCATAAACGTCCTGTTCGACCGAAATGTCACGCGACTGGCCGAGGAACGAGAACGGCCCTTGCTGGATCGTGCAGCTGGTGTCGCCCGGAACCGCACAGGGGTTCAGCGCAAGGCTGTTGAGATCGTTGCGCGGCCTGCTGTCGAAGTTGGAGGAGCGGTATTGCGCGCCCACACCGAATGCGAGGGGTCCGCCACCGAAGTCGGCATCGCCCACTTCGCCGCTGAGCAGAAAGTCAGCAACGAACTGCTTTTCGTTCTGCAGCGTTCCGGTGTCGCCATAGAGGAAATCGACAACATCATCCCGGTTCGCCAGCGCCGGGTTGTAGTTGGGGTTGGTGATCCCCTGTGCCGGATTGGTTTCGACCGAATTGAAGAACGGGTTGAGGTAATAGCAATTGCCCTGCCCCGGTGTGCCGGTCGCCACATCGCAATCCGGTCCGCCAAGACCGTCGAGCGCCTGCTGGATACGCAGCGGCAGCACATCGGGCACAAGCGAGCGCGACTTCGAATTGATGTAAGTGCCTTGCAGGGACATCACGAGAGTCTCGCCTACATCGTATTCGAAGCCGGCAGAGATGCGGTAGCTTTCGTTTTCGGAGAAGCTTTCGCTCTGGCCGAAGGGCGATTCCGTCGCCAGCGGATAGCCGCCGAGCGAGAAGGGCCGGAAGACCAGCGCCTGCGCGCCGGTCACAGG
>JAYPMZ010000098.1:0-10794 GCA_038130205.1 Erythrobacteraceae bacterium
CCCGCGAGGCGGCGATTGATGCCGTGCGCCGCATCATGCCGCGGCTCGACCTCGACGAGCGCACAATCCCGCAGGATGTGCTCGACGATCTTTGCGTCACCCGCGACGATTTCTTCTCGGCGCTGAAGCGCATCCAGCCTTCGGCCATGCGCGAGGTGATGGTGCAGGTTCCCAACGTCGGCTGGGACGACATCGGCGGTGTCGGCGATGCAATCGACAAGCTCAAAGAGGGGATCGAACTCCCGCTCAAAAATGAAGAGGCGTTCCGCCGTCTGGGCATTCGCCCGGCCAAGGGCTTCCTGCTCTATGGGCCTCCGGGCACCGGCAAGACCCTCCTCGCCAAGGCCGTCGCCAAGGAAGCGGAGGCGAACTTCATCTCGATGAAGAGCTCGGATCTGCTGTCCAAATGGTATGGAGAGAGCGAGCAGCAAATCGCCAAGCTCTTCGCCCGCGCGCGTGCGGTTGCGCCATGCGTGGTCTTTATCGACGAGATCGACAGCCTCGTTCCTGCACGCGGAAGCGGGCAGGGCGAACCGCAGGTCACAGGCCGGGTGGTCAACACGATTCTGGCGGAAATGGACGGGCTTGAAGAACTGCAATCGGTGATTGTCGTCGGTGCGACCAATCGCCCGACGCTGGTCGATCCGGCCTTGCTGCGCCCGGGCCGGTTTGACGAGCTGGTCTATGTCGGCACCCCCGACAAGGCCGGCCGTGAACATATTCTCGGCATTCACACCAAGGCCATGCCGCTGGCAACCGACGTCGATCTTGCGGCGATTGCCGACAAGACCGACCGCTTCACGGGCGCCGACCTTGAAGACGTGGTGCGCCGTGCAGGTCTCGGCGCGCTGAGGCGTGCGGGCGGCGATGTGACAGAAGTCGCAATGCAGGATTTCGAGGCCGCACTCGAAGACAGCCGGGCGACGGTCACCGCCAAGATGGAAGCCGAATATCGCAAGATGCGCGGCGAACTGAAAAAGCGTGCGGCAGAGGCCAATCCGATCGGCTTCTTTTCACCCGATACGCTGGAGCCGACCCGCGCCAACAAGCACGGCAACGTCGAAGACTGATCTTCAGTCGGCTGGATTTCCGGTTCCGCCAAGCTGCTCAAGCGCTTCGGCGGATACCGGACCCAACCCCTTCGTTTCCTCGGTGCCGCTGACGAGGACGCGCTGACGCACGATGGCTTCGGGCATTTCTTCGGCAAGCCATTCGATCAGTGCCTCGCGCACATCGCAGCGCAGATCATACAGCGTGGGCGAATCCTTGGCGGTCATCAGCAAGCGGACTTCGATAGCGTCGCGGGTCAATTCGGTGACCTGCATATGCTTCACGCGCCCATCCCAACGCTGATTGTCCTCGACGATAGCAAAGAATTTCTGGCGGATCGGGTCGAGCTTTGTGGTCGGATCGACGTAGAGATAGACCGTGCCGAGCAATTGCGCGGTGGTCTTGGTCCAGTTCTGGAAAATCTCTTCGAGAAACTTCGTAGTCGGAACCACCAGCCGCCGCTCGTCCCACACTTTGACTACCACATAAGTCGTGCGGATCTCCTCGATCCAGCCCCACTCGCCGCCAATGATCACCGCATCGCCAATGCGGATCGGTTCGGTCAGCGCCAGCTGCACACCGCTGATCAGCGCCTTGAGCGCAGGTTGTGCCGCCGCGCCCACGGCGAGAGCGGCAAGCCCCGCTGAAGCCATCAGCGTCACGCCGACATCGCGCACGCCGGGGATCGACAGCAGCATCAGGCCCACGGTGGCGAATACGATAAGGAAGGTCGCCAGCCGGTTGAAGATTGTCAGCCGCGTCTGCGCGCTGCGTGCCTTCAGATTATCTTCGGTGTCGATATTGTTCCGCAACTTGAGCGTCTTCACCAAAGCATGCAGCACGGCGATCGCGATCCAGCCGACGAGAGCCGGAACGACGAAGCCCGCAATCCGGTTCCAGAAGGCGGTAAGCTCGGGAATTTCGCGCGCGGCCAGCACGATAGCAATGGCCACCAACGCAAAACGGGTCGGTGCAGCCAAGCCGCGCAGCACGATGTCATCGGCTTCGTTCTTGCTCGCTTTGACCATTTTGAAGAGCAGTCTGAAGACCACCCAGTGGATCACCAGAGCCGCGACCACCGCCAACAAAATGGAGGATGCGGTGACGATCAGAAGCTGAACCCAGCCGGGGAGCCCCGGGGCGAAGCTGTCGATCCAGTCGGTCATGCGGGAAAGGATACCGCATTGCAGCAAAGCTGCAACCTTCGCAGGCGCAGCATTCGCGCCGGACCTTAAGGAGCGGGTGCTTCGCCGGCCTTGGCGTGGCCGCCGGGAAGTTCGAGCCGGTGGCGGATCAGCGCGACCGGCTGATGTTCGCGCAGCCACGCAAGCATATGTTCGCGCACTGCACAGCGCAGCACCCAAAGATCGCCAATCGTATCCGCGCTCATCGCAAGGCGCAGCTCCACGCTTTCGGGATAGGCCTCGGTCATCAGCAGCATGCAATTGCGACCGTCGTAAAGCTCGTGCGCGGTGACAAACCGTTCGAATTCGGCACGGATCGGATCGACATCGGCAATCGGATCGAGATGCAGGAACACGGTGCCTGTGAGCGCTTCATTGGTGCGCGACCAGTTCTCGAATGTCTCGTCGAGAAAGCGGCTGGTCGGAACCACCAGCAGGCGTTCGTCCCACGTACGAACGGTTACAAAGCTCATGTGGACCTCCTCCACACGACCCGGCTCGCCATCCACCTTCACCAAATCGCCGATCCGCATCGGTTCGGTCAGAGCGACCTGAATACCGGCAATCAGCGATTTCAAGGCCGGCTGTGCAGCGGCACCAATGGCGAGCGCGGCGATACCGGCGGAAGCGAGCATCGTCGTGCCGATGTCGCGCACCGAGGGGATGCTGAACAGCATCAGGCCCACGGTGATGAGGATGATCGCAAAGGTCGCGATCCGGCTCATCACGGCAATTCGCGTGCGGCGGCTGCGGGTGGCAAGCGGATCGGCACCGGCCATCCGCAATTCCATGATCGCGGTCAGCCCGCGCACGACATTGTAAGCGATCCAGCCGAGCAGAGCGGGGCGCAGGAAGCGTGCAAACGGCTCCCACACTTCCCGCAGTGCCGGGTCGGCTTGCGCGACAAGCGTCACCGCGATGGCGAAGAACGACCATTTGATCGGCTTGCGCACCCGCGCAACGATGATGTCGTCAACGTGGCTGTCGGACAGCTTGATCAACCGGCCCACGATCGCAAAAACGATCAGATAGGCGATGTATGCGAGCGCGATAGCGACAAAAACGGCAAGGCCCGATGCCATCACCGCACCCCAGTCGATGCTCCAGTTCGCGGGGTCATACCGTTCGATCAATGCGCGGCATCCCATGACTGGCCGGTGCCGATATCAATCGCGAGCGGCACGTCGAGAGTGACTGCAGGCAGCGCCGCCTCGGCCATAACGCGCTCGATCACCGGAGACGCCTTGGCGACGTCGCCCCCGGGCAATTCAAACACGAGTTCGTCGTGCACTTGCAGCAGCATGCGGACATCGGTGAGCCCCTCGTCGCGCAAGGCGGGAAGCATGCGGGCCATGGCGCGCTTGATGATGTCGGCGCTCGTGCCCTGAATCGGCGCGTTTATCGCGGCGCGCTCGGAGCCTTGGCGTTCGGCCTGGTTCGAGGACTTGATGCGCGGGAACCATGTCTTGCGCCCGAACAGCGTCTCCGAATAGCCGCGGGTGCGCACGGTATCGAGCGTCTCGTGAATATAGCGCTGGATGCCGGGGAAGCGTTGGAAATAGGTGTCGATCATGTCCTGCGCTTCGTCGGGCTCGACCTCCAGCCGCCCTGCCAGCCCCCAGCGCGAAATACCGTAAAGAATCGCGAAGTTGATCGTTTTGGCGCGGGCGCGGGTATCGCGGGTGACTTCGCCGAACATCTCGGTCGCGGTGCGGGAGTGAATGTCTTCGCCATTGGCGAACGCCTCCTTGAGCGAGTCGACGTCTGCCATATGCGCGGCAAGCCGCAACTCGATTTGGCTATAGTCGGCAGCGAGCAGGACATTGCCGTCCTCCGGCACGAAAGCCTGACGAATGGTACGGCCGATTTCGGTGCGGATCGGAATGTTCTGCAAGTTCGGATCGGTCGAGGACAAGCGCCCCGTCTGCGCGCCTACAAGGCTGTAGCTGGTGTGCACGCGGCCGGTATCCGGATTGATCTGCGCCTGCAGCGCATCGGTGTAAGTGGATTTCAGCTTCGACAGGTGCCGCCATTCGAGCACCTTGTCTGCAATCGGTTTGGCGGCTTCGTCTTTGGCGAGATTTTCGAGCACCGACTGGTCGGTGGAATATTGCCCGCTTTTGCCTTTCTTGCCGCCTTTGAAGCCCATCTTGTCGAACAGGATTTCGCCCAGCTGCTTGGGGCTGCCGACCGCGAATTCCTGACCCGCGATTGCGTGGATTTCCTTTTCAAGCGAAGCGGTGGTGGTGGCGAATTCTTCCGACAGCTTGGCGAGCCGCGCGCGGTCAACCTTGATGCCCTCGCGCTCCATCCCGGCGACCACCGGTACCAGCGGACGATCAACGCGCTCGTACACCTTGGTCCCGCCTTCTTCGGAGAGGCGTGGCTTGAGCATGCGGTAAAGCCGCAAGGTAACGTCGGCATCCTCGGCGGCATATTCGGTGGCGCGGTCCAGTGGCACTTCGCCAAAGGGAATCGCCTTCTTTCCGGTTCCGCACACATCCTTGAACGCGAGCGGGCTGTGGCCGAGATGGCGTTCGGAAAGCTCGTCCATCCCGTGCCCGCCGCCCATGCCTTCACCGCGACCGGCGTCGAGATCGAAGCTCATCACCATGGTGTCTTCGATCGGGCTGACAGAGATGCCGACCCGCGCGAGGACGTTGAGGTCGTATTTGCCGTTCTGGAAGACTTTGAGAACACTGTCGTCCTCCAGCATGGGCTTGAGTGCCTTCAGGGCCTTGTCTGTCGCCACCTGTTCGGGCTTTTCGGCGAACATGTCGCTGCCACCGTGGGCGAGCGGGATGTAGCAGGCATCATTGGGGCCGAGAGCAAGGCTGACGCCGACGAGATCGGCCTGCATCGCATCCAGCGAAGAGGTCTCTGTATCGACGGCGACCAGCCGCGCAGCCATCGCGCGCGCGACCCATTCTTCAAGCCGTTCAAGCGTTTGCACCGTCTCATAGGCGCTGCGATCGACCTTCGGCATTTCGGGCAGCGGCTGGCGATTGCCCTCGGCATCGCCTGCATCTCCGGCCTTGTCTGCTTTTTCGGGGTTGAGATTGTTGGCGCGTTCGGGGCTTCCCGTGCCCGCTCCCAAGCGTTTGAGCAGCGAGGTGAAGCCGTGTTTTTCGAGGAAGGCGGCGAGCGGTTCGGGCGGGATGCCTTCCAGCTTCATTTCGTCGAGCGCGATCGGAAGGTCGCAATCTTCCTTGAGCGTCACCAGAACGCGCGACATTTCGGCGTCCTCGCGGCCCTCGATCAGCCGCTCCTTGAGCTTCGACTTCTTCATGTCGGGCGCAGAATCGAGCGCCGCCGTGAGTGAGCCGTGTTCGCCGATCAGCTTGCTCGCTGTCTTGGGGCCGACCCCATAGATGCCCGGAATATTGTCGACACTGTCGCCCATCAGCGCGAGCACATCGCCGACGAGTTGGGGCTTCACCCCAAACTTTTCCTCGACTTCCGGAATATAGATGCGTGCGCTCTTCATCGTGTCGAGCATGTCGATGCGTGCGCCGTTCTCCTCGCCGACCAATTGCATCAGGTCCTTGTCCGAGGAAACGATCGTCACATTCCAGCCTTCGCGCTGTGCGGCGCGGGCATAGGAGGCGATCAGGTCGTCGGCCTCCAATCCCTGCTCTTCGATGCAAGGCAGCGAAAAAGCGCGCGTGGCATCGCGGATCAGCGGGAATTGCGGCCGCAGATCTTCGGGCGGCTCGGGGCGATTTGCTTTGTACTCGGGATAGATGTCGTTGCGGAAACTCTTCGAATCCTTGTCGAGAATCACCGCAAGGTGTGTCGGACCCTCGGCCGCGTCGAGGTCGTCGGCCAGCTTCCACAGCATTGTCGTATAGCCATAGACGGCGCCAACCGGCGTGCCTTCGAGGTCGGTCAACGGCGGCAGCCGGTGATAGGCGCGGAAAATATAGGACGAGCCGTCGACGAGATAGAGGTGCTTCTGCTCACTGGACATGAGCGGGTGCTAGCACCGCTTTGCGAGGGGCGTAAGCCGCTTTGAAAGGGGCCATGCCCCGAATTCTTGCGGCCAAAGGCGCTGGTTTGCACTACGACGACGCGCTCCAGAAAAGCGGCAGAATTAAGGCGGGAATGTGGCGAAAAAGGCAGAATGTGCCACATTTCGCTTGCTATGCCATATTTCAGCCACTATTTGACTATGCAGAGCCGGGGGGAAAATTCCGGCTTTTGTGCGGACCAGTCATTGGGCCTCACATGTTCTATTCGCTGAACAAGGAATTTGATTATGCGTAAGTTCGTTCTGGCTGCTGCCATCGCTACCTCGGCTCTGGGCCTCGCTGCTTGCGGCGAAACCGCTGATTCGGTCGAAGGCACCGACGAAGCAATGGCTGCAGACGCCGAAGCAATCTCGGAAGACGCAACCGCCGCTGGCGAAGAAGCTGCTGACGCGACCGCTGAAGCTGCTGAAGGCGCTGCTGACGCTGTTGAAGAAGCTGCTGAAGAAGCTGCTGCCGACGCTGAAGCTACCGTCGAAGGCGAGTAATTCGCTTTTGGCCATTGCCGTCTGACGGCAGTGAGCAAAAAGAAAAGGCGGTGCCGCGAGGCGCCGCCTTTTTCTTTGTCCGAAACCGGCAGGCTGATTAGCCGCCGGTGCGCTGCTCCGCATTGGTCCAGTTGCGGTTCTGGCGGGCGCGGGCATAGAAGCCGTCGTAAAGCGCGCGGGCAATCGAAGCGATGCGCGCTTCACGGTTGAGGCGCGAACCCTGTCCGGTCACGTAGATCGCCACAGCGATTGCACGTCCGTCGGGGCTTTCGATGATGCCGATGTCGCTCGAGGTGTTGTTGAGCGAACCGGTCTTGTGGCTCACACGCGCTTCTGCGGGCATATTCGCCGGAATACGGCGACGCCCGGTGACAGTCCGGCTCATTGCGCCAAGCAGAACCCGGCGGCTCTGGTCCGACAGGAAATCGCCGCGATGAAGGCCTTGCAGCAGTCGCACCATCGCGCGCGGTGTCGCAGCATCACGCGGATCGATCCAATTGGCCGGATCATATTCCCCATCGTCACGCACCAGCGTCGCAATATCGCGGTCGATCGAGAAATCATTGATCCCCTGCCGCCGCATCCAGTCATTGACCTTTTCAGGACCGCCCACGGCGGCGAGCAGGGCATCGGTAGCCGGATTGCTCGACCGGGTGATCATGATCTCGATCAGATCGATAGCTTGCATGTAATTGCCTTCGCGCACCGGTGCGGCAGGCGAGGAATACTTCGGAGAACGGACCGCGATTAACAGCGGGAATTCGCTGGTCAGCGAATAATGCCCTTGTTCGACCATTTCGAGATATGTCGCGGCAATTGCGATCTTGCTGGTCGAAGCCATCGGAAACAGCTGGTCACCCAGAACGGTGACCTGTTCGCCGGTTGTCAGATCGAGCGCTGCGACCCCAATGCGTCCGCGATCGCCATCGGCAAGTTCGGCAATCCGCTGTTCGAAACTGTTGGCATAGATCGCCTCGAACGTGTCGGGCGAACGCATTTCGGTGCCGAAGGCATCGTCGAAATTGGCCTGAAGGTCTGTCGATTGGGCAGAGGCGGGAGCAGCGAAGGTGACGGCAAGCGCAGCCAACGGTGCGGTGAAACGAGCGAGGATGCTTGTGCGTTTACGTGGGGCCATCGCGAAAGAATAATCCGAACAAGGTTAGCGGCTAATTAATTCGCGAGCCTAATTGCACCGGTTTCACCGCGACAAGCGCTCAATCCACCGCGTGCGACGAGATGTGGCGCTTGCGCGACCGACCTCCGGAAATTGCGTGCATCCGCAGCAAAATGTCGCGTCCTACGCTTCAAAGGCTCTCCTCGGTCATTCGTCGATCACGCGGCCATAGGGGCACAACGAGCCCTTGACTGTGACAAAGAGTGAGGCAGACATAGCGTGCCTAAACGCAACAGGGACTTTCATGACAAAAACTCGCATTGCCCTTTCGGGATCACGTTCGCTCATCACCGCCATGCTGCTCGGCGGCTCTAGCCTTGCAATGGCCCAGACGGCTCCGATCGTTCAGCCGGGCGCACCGGGACAGGCGAGCAAGACGCTGACCGCCGACCAGGCGACCGAACTGGCCAAATCGAGCTTCACCGAAGCGGACGTGCGCTTCATGCAGATGATGATCATGCACCACCAGCAGGCGGTCGATATGTCCGAACTGGTCGAGGCGCGCACCAACAATGAAGAAGTGAACGCCGCGGCAGGCCGCATCCTCGCCAGCCAGGCAGACGAGATCGCCTTTATGACCGAGTGGCTTGCTGCGCGCGGCCAGCCCATGCGGATGTCGCATGGCGGCATGCAGGGCCACGATCATGCCGGCCATATGGCGATGATGGGAATGGCGACTCCCGACCAGATGGCGGCTCTCGCGGCTTCCGAAAACACCGACTTCGATCGCATGTTCCTGACGCTGATGATCGCCCACCACGAAGGCGCGGTCGATATGGTAGAGGATTTGCTCGGCCAGCCGGGCACGGCTGCCGATCCGGTCCTCTACCGCTTTGTCACCGACGTCGACAACGAACAGACCTCGGAAATCGAGAAGATGGACGTGATCCTCGCCAGCCTTTCCGAAGATCCGCGCGCCGGTCTCAAGGCGGGATTTGCCGATGCAGGCGAAGCGATCTGGAACCTGCGCAAGGTGGTTTCGCTGTCGAAGCCTGCGGGCTTCTTCGATCCTGACAACCCCGCCGATCTGCGTGCCGTGGTGCCGCCGCGCGAAGAGGAAGAAGAGGAAGGCAGCGAAGAGGCTTCCGAAGCAGCCGAAGGCGAAGCTGTCGCCGCTGCCGATGGAGAGGAAGAAATCGCCGAGCCGAAGGAAGACGGCGAGAGCCTGACCCAGTTCGCCGAACGCTCTCCGCTGCTCGATTTTGCCAACACCGACATGGCGTTCTTCGACGACATCATGGTCGCGGGCAATTATCACGGTTTCAACATCTACCGCCTCGGCGAAGATGGCGCGCCTGACCTTCTGTCCTCGGTCGTGTGCCCGGGTGGGCAGGGTGACGTCTCGGTGGTTGGCGACATCCTGATCATGAGCGTCGAGCAAACCCGTGGCCGCGTCGATTGCGGCCTGCAAGGGGTCGAGGGCGACGTCAGCGAGGAACGCTTCCGCGGGCTTCGCGTGTTCGACATTTCCGACCTCAGCGCACCGCGTCAGGTCGGGCAGGTGCAGACCTGCCGTGGCAGCCACACGCACTCGATCGTCGATGCCAATGACGAGCGCCTGATCGTTTACAATTCGGGCACATCACGTGTGCGCGATCAGGAAGAGCTGGCGCGCTGTATCGAAAACCCGTCGGATTCGCGCACTGCGCTGTTCAGCATCGACGTGATCGAAGTCCCGCTCGCCGATCCTTCGCAATCGCGCATCATCAGCAGCCCGCGCGTCTTTGCCGATAACGAAACCGGCGAAATCGCGGGCCTGTGGGAAGGCGGCGACCACGGCGACGGGACGCAGCGCACCTCGCAGACCAACCAGTGTCATGACATCACCGTTTTCCCGAGCCTCAAGCTCGCGGCGGGCGCGTGTTCGGGCAATGGCATTCTGATGGATATCTCCGACCCGATGAACCCGGTCCGGATCGACGCGGTGAGCGACACCGGATTTGCCTATTGGCACTCGGCAACTTTCAACAATGACGGCACCAAGGTGATCTTCACCGACGAATGGGGCGGCGGTGGTCGTCCGCGCTGCAAGGCGTCGGACCCCATGACCTGGGGCGCCAATGCGGTGTACGATATCGTGGACGGCAAGCTGGAGTTTCGTTCGCACTACAAGATGCCCGGACCGCAAAGCGAATGGGAAAACTGCGTCGCGCACAACGGCTCGATCGTGCCGGTGCCGGGGCGCGATATCTTCGTGCAGTCGTGGTATCAGGGCGGCATCAGCCTGATGGATTTCACCGACAGTTCGAACCCGAAGGAAATCGCCTTTTTTGATCGCGGCCCGATCGATGAGGAGCAGCTGGTCGTCGGCGGCTACTGGTCCTCATACTGGTACAACGGCCGCATCTACGGAACCGAGATTACGCGCGGGATCGACGTGTTCGCGCTCGAACCGAGCGAGTTCCTGACCGAAGGCGAGGTCGCGGCGGCTGAAGCAGCATCTTACCAGAACACCCGCTTCAATCCGCAGACCCAGACGCAGGTTATCTGGTCGCAAGCTGATATCGATGCTGCGGCACAGAGCCGTTCGGGCGGCTAAACCCGGCTGACACGGCCCAGACAAAAAAGGGGCGGGCTGCCATCTGGCAACCCGCCCCTTTTTGTTTGCCGTAGCTGTGAAGATCAGTCTTCGCCTTTGACCTGTTCGATCCAGCGATCGACCTGCGTTTCGAGGATCGAGAGCGGTACGGTGCCGCCACCCAGAACGGTGTCGTGGAAGCCGCGAATGTCGAACTTGTCGCCAAGCTCTTCTTCGGCGCGGGCGCGCAGTTCGAGGATCTTGAGCATGCCAATCTTGTACGAGGTCGCCTGACCCGGCAGCACGAAATAGCGCTGCACCTCGCTGCGCGCGCCGGTTTCCTGCACGGGCG
>JAYPMZ010000099.1:0-10440 GCA_038130205.1 Erythrobacteraceae bacterium
GCTCAACCTGCTGCAATACCGCGATCTGGCCGAATACCCCGAAGGCCATGAGCATCACGGCAACGGTTGGAGCGGCCAGCGCGCCTATAAGGAATACGGCAAGACCTCCGGCCCGATCTTCGCGCGCGTCGGCGGCACGATTGTGTGGCGCGGCAGCTTCCAGACGATGGTGACGGGGCCGGACGGGAAACAGTGGCACGACGGCTTCGTCGCGCAATATCCGAATTCGGCGGCGTTCTTTGAAATGATCAAGGACCCGGACTATCAGAAGGCGGTGGTGAACCGAACCGCGGCGCTGGTGGATAGCCGGTTGATGCGGTTTGCGCCGGGCGAGGTTGACGGAGGATTTGGGTAGGGGCGCTTTCGACCAGATTGAGGCGTTGCGTCAGATCGCCTTCTGAGGCAAAAATTGACGCCTATGATCGAACCCTTCTCTCCGGTCGCGGTAGTATTTGATTTCGACGGTGTAATTGCCGACAGCGAAGCGCTTGCCAATACGGTCTTGGCGGAAGCCGTGACTTCACTGGGGCGACCCACAAGCCTTGATGATGCCTTACGCCGCTACCAGGGCAAACGCTGGCATGAAGTGGTTTCTCTGGTCGAGCAGGATATCGGGCGTCCGCTACCGGATGATTTCACCGATCAACTGAAGGCCGATACGCTTCAAAGGCTCAAGACTGAACTTGCCGAAGTTGATGGAGCCATCTCATTCATCCGGGATTTGAAGCTTCCGAAGTGTATCGCGTCCTCTAGCCCACTTGAGCGTCTGAATGTCTCCTTGCACGCATTGCGCATTCACGATGAATTCGACGGTCGAATTTTTAGTGCAGACACGGTTGCTAACGGGAAGCCTGCACCAGATATCTTTCTTCATGCAGCAGCGAGGCTCAATGTGGCGCCCGCCGATTGTGTCGTGATCGAAGACAGCGTTACGGGAGTTGAAGCTGGTTTGGCTGCGGGAATGACTGTGATTGGATTGTGTGCCGCTAGCCATTGCCGAGACGGGCATAGCGACCGTTTAAGCGCGGCGGGGGCAACGCACGTAGCCTCCAGCTGGAGTGAAGTAGCCAAGTCCTTCGCGCTTTAGTAAGGCCGAGACCGATCATTTACGGCCAAGCCCCTGCTTGTTCTCTCATCACCCGTATCTCGCACATTCAGAACAACCGCATCTGCCCACCCACTTCGGGCCGCTGGAATTGCGTGCAATCAAGCTCGAACTTCATCCGACCGTCGCCGATGCCTGCGCGCTTGCACGCCACGCGGAAGCGGGTGCGCAAGAGGTCGGCCCAGACGCCGCTCGGGCGCATGCGGGTGAAGAAATCGGGGTCGTTGTCGCGGCCCTGTCTGATCGAGCGGATGATGCTCATCACCTTGCCCGCGCGTTCGGGGAAGTGAACCTCGAGCCATTCGCGGAAGAGCGGGGCGACTTCGTGCGGCAAGCGGATCGGGATCCAGCCGATACTGCGCACGCCTAGCGAGGCGGCGCGTTCTATGATGGCCTCGATAAACTCGTCGGTGATCGCGGGGATGATCGGCGAGACCGAGCAATGCACCGGCACGCCCGCCTCGACCAACTGCCCCAATGCCGCGAGCCGTTTCTCCGGCGTAGGGCAGCGCGGTTCGAGCTTGGCCGATAGCCGCGCGTCGAGCGTCGTCACCGAGACCGCGACCGCCACCAGCTTCAACTGCGCGAGTTCCTCCAGCAGGTCTAGATCGCGCAGCACGCGGTCGGACTTGGTGGTGATCGTCACCGGATGCCGCGCCTCCAGACAGACTTCGAGGATTTCACGGGTGATCCGGTAGCGTTGCTCGATCGGCTGATAGGGATCGGTATTGGTGCCGAGCGCAATCGGGCGCGGGGTGTAGCGCGGCTTGGCGAGTGTTTCGCGCAGCAGTTTCGCCGCGCCGGGTTTCGCAAACAGCTGCGTCTCGAAATCCAGGCCGGGGGAGAGGTCGTGATAGGCGTGGGTGGGGCGCGCAAAGCAGTAAATGCAGCCATGCTCGCAGCCGCGATAGGCGTTAATCGAGCGATCGAAGGGCACATCGGGCGACTGGTTGAAGCTGAGGATCGTCTTGGGGTGTTCCTCGGTCACCGTAGTGCGCAGTTTGACCGGCGGGCCTCCTCCTTCATCGGCAAGGCTCTCCATGTAATCGCGCCAGTCGCCGTCAGTCTCGCGGCTGTCGAGATTGAAGCGCGTCGGGACCGTCCCAGACTGCGCGCCGCGTCCGGCAATCCTTTGTTTGAGCGGGTTCTCCATAATGAGAACATATATGGAACATAGGGCGCGCTGTCACCTGATTTCGCTTTCCTACAGCGCGACGGGCAGGGCAGGAGACACCCCCTTGAACAACTGCCGGAAGGAGCCAGAAATTTAGCCCACAGGACAGTGTTCCATGTGTTCCATCCTGTAGGGTTCGGGTGTGCGTCAGACCTCGCGCAGTCGCGGCATCAGCTCGACGAAGTTACAAGGCCGGTTGCGGCTGTCGAGCTGCTCGGCGAGGATACCGTCCCATCCGTCCTTCACCGCGCCGTTCGAGCCGGGGAGGGCGAAGATGTAGGTTCCGCGTGCCACCACCGCGCAGGCACGCGACTGGATGGTGCTGGTGCCGATGGTCTTGAAGCTGAGCCAGCGGAACAACTCGCCAAATCCGGGGATCTCGCGGGCTTCGCGGATACGGCCAAGCGCCTCGGGGGTCACATCGCGGCCCGTCAGCCCAGTCCCGCCGGTGCTGACAATCGCGTCGATAGCCGGATCGTCGATCCACGCCTCGAACTGCGCGGCAAGCAGGCTGGCGTCGTCTTTGACGATGGTGCGGGTGGCAAGCGTGTGACCGACGGCTTCGATCCGTCCGGCGAGAATGTCGCCCGAAGTGTCATCGTCGGCAGTGCGGGTGTCGGAGACGGTCAGAACGGCGATGTTGATGGGCGTAAAGGTCCGGCTTTCATCAATCGCCATGTCAGTGCTCCGCTATTGGTCCAATTGTGCAGACCGTGCCCTATAGGCTTGCGGGAATTGGGGCCAGAGCCCTTGTGCCAGAGCGCGGCGGCTGGGCGAGGGGGTTCCGGCGGCGCGCTCGTACATCCAGTAATTGCGCATCACGATGGCAACATAGCCGCGCGTTTCCCAATAGGGGATCGACTCCATCCAGAGCAGCGGATCGTTCTGGTCGTTGATTTCAGTGTTCCAGCGATCGACCGGCGAAAGACCGGCGTTGTAGGCGGCCATGATCTTGGGCAGGCGCCCTTGGGTGGCCGCACTGTCGCGCAGCATTTCGAGATTGCGCTGTCCGAAGGCGAGATTGACCTCGGGATCGTCAAGATTGACGTAGGAGGCGCTCATATTGAGGCGCGGCGCGTGCTCGCGCACGGTGATCGGCGTGATCTGCATCAGTCCGCGCGCATTGGCGGGGCTGACAGCACGGGCGCGGAAGTTCGATTCTTGCAGCGCATGGGCAAAAGCGAGCGAGGGATCGACACTCCAACCGGTTGTAGGCTGCCAATGCGCGAGCGGGAAGCGCAGGCTGGGGTCGGACTGCATTCCGTAAGGTGCGTAGCTCGCCATGAACAGCTGCGTCGCAGGCAGGCCAAGCTCGCGGGCAAGGCGGGCAATGGCCGCATAATCGCGCCCGCGGCCAATGCGCGCTTCGTGGCGCAGCACTTCGTCGGCAAGACCCGGACGGCCAATTTCGATCAGGGCCACGGCAACGCGGACGTTGGAGCGGTCGGCAATGCTGTCCCAGTCGATGCGGTCGAAGCCGGGTGCCGGAGCATTGGCGGGGACTTCGATGCCAAGCTGGTCGATCGCCAGCATGCCATACATCGTCTCGTCATAGTTTGCGGCGGCGTAGAGTTGCTGCTGCGCGGCTTCCGGTTCGCGGCAGCGGACAAGCGAGCGATGTGCCCAGTAATGCGCGGCGGCGGTCAGTTCGGAATTGCTCGAAGTGGTAGCGGACTTCTGGAAGGCCTCGCCTGCGAGCGCGCAATAACCCATTCGCCATGCGGCAAGGCCGGCAACCCATTCACCTTCGGCCACCCACGGCCCCGATCCTTGCGATACGGTTTCCGCGAGCGCGAGCGCGTTCTGGTCGTCGTTCTCGATATAGTAGCTCCACGCCACCCGCTGGCGCCATTCGGCACGCGCGGCGGAACTCAATTGCCCGTCGATCCCCATCAGAATCGCATGCGCGCCTGCCGGATCATCATTGACGATGCGGTCGAGGATCGACTGCTTCTCGCTTGCCGAAATCGAATCGTCGTCAATCGGGCGCGGAAGAATGCGCTTGGGCGAGGAGGGTTGGCGAGCAAAGCTCTGGGCTTGCGGAATGTAGGGCGTGCGTTCGAGCCCGCGATTGGCACCGATCCGGCCAAGCTGTTCGGCCTGCGGCAGATCGACACCGTCTTCGAACCAGTCGGAGACCTGATCGGCACTTACCCGCGGACTGTTGGCGTGAGTGTAATATTCAGCTGTTGCGACCTGATGCAGCACACCGCCCTCGCGGCGTTTCAGCTGCGCTTCGACCTGATCCCACTGCTCGCGGTCGATTGCGGTAAAGAGGTCGCGGTAAAACTCGCGTTCGTCTGCGTTGAGTACGACGGGGACGCTTTCGCTATGGCCAACGTTGCGGTCATAGCGCGCAACAAGGTCGCCAGATTGCGCAGAGGCAGCAGGAACATACGCGACAGTCGACAGCAAACCGAGCCCGACAATTGCAGCTCGCATTGTATTTACCGTCATAAATCGGCTGACCATTCCATCCATCTCCGCCAGAATCGGGCTTTGAGGCGGGGCATGGACATAAGGCTGTCCAGACCCTCGCTAACCAGTAGCGGTGTTAATGGCGACCTCTGGTTTATTTCACGTAAAGACAAGATGTCTTTCGTTAACCCGATTCCCAGCAGCGGTGGAATGTTGGCACCGAAGGCTATCACGCGTTTCGGGGCGGCCAGTTTGATGTGGTGAAGCACCACCGAATCAAGTCCGCTCGCCGCGAGCCCAGCGGTGTCTGCCATTGGAGTATGGCGGGGAAGCGCGGAAGCGATGTAGGTTTCCTCTTCCTTCATCCCCATTGCAGCCAGCATGCGTGAGACAAGGCGGCCTTGCGGGCCATCGAGCAGGCGCTCCCCGTCGCGTTCTTCGGGGTCGATCACCAGTACCATCAGCTCTGCCCCTGCCGGACCGCGCGGTGCGACACGGCCACGCGGGCCAATTGCATCAAGTCCGGGGGCTTCGAGCCAGAATTGCCGGAAGGCTTCGATGTCGGCAGGAGGTGTGGGCCCGAGCAGATCGACCCGCTGTGGTTTTTCTTGCACAGGTTCGGGCGCGGCAGTTGCCTGCTTTGGAACCTGTTGAACGGGCGCTGTCTCGGTTGCTGGCTGGGCCACGTCGGCAAGCCAATCCGTAGCGTCCTCGGCGAAGTCACAATCGACCCCTGCCAGCTGCCACCATTGCAGCGCGGCTTCCATCTCGAGGGCTAGAGGCGAGGTGTGGGCGTTCATGCTATACAATCCTGCACTTGACTGGCTGAACCCCAGTTAGCAAGGCACATCCCAAGACTTATGCGAAGAAACTTCGCACCAACGCCCAAGGGGATTGAAGGCATATGAGCGAACGTGAATCGATGGAGTGCGATGTCGTGATCGTAGGTGGCGGGCCGGCTGGCCTGTCCGCAGCGATCCGGCTGAAGCAGATCAACGAAGAGCTTGAGGTGGTTGTCCTCGAAAAAGGCTCCGAAATCGGCGCGCACATTCTTTCGGGCGCGGTGGTCGATCCCAAGGCGCTGAGCGAACTGTTCCCCGATTGGCGCGACATGGATTGCCCGATGGCGGAAACGCCCGTCACCGATAACTGGCACTGGGTGCTGTCGAAGTCGGGCAAGACCTCGATGCCGCACTTCATCATGCCGCCGCTGATGAGCAATCACGGCTGCTACACCGGCTCGCTTGGCAATCTCACCCGCTGGTTGGGTGAACAGGCCGAAGGTCTGGGCGTGATGGTCTTTCCGGGCTTCCCGGCAAGCGAAGTCATGTTCGACGACAAGGGTGCTGTGCGCGGCGTTATCACGCAGGACATGGGCATTGCCGCCGATGGATCGGAAAAGGGCGACTATCAGCCGGGCATGGAAATCGAGGCCAAGTACACGCTCTTTGCAGAAGGCGCGCGCGGCAATCTCACCAAGCAGCTCAAAGTGACCTTCGACCTTGAGGCGAATTGCCAGCCGCAGGTTTATGGCCTCGGCATCAAGGAGCTGTGGGACATTGATCCCAAGAAGCACGTTCCGGGCCGCGTGATTCACACGCAGGGCTGGCCGCTCACTGAAAGCGACAGCTGGGGCGGGGGCTTCCTCTACCATCAGGCGAACGGTCAGGTGGCTTTGGGCTTCGTGACCGCACTTGATTACAAGAACCCATGGGTTTCGCCTTATCAGGAATTCCAGCGCTGGAAGCAGCACCCTGCAATCCGCGAATATCTCGAAGGCGGCACCCGCGTTGCCTATGGCGCGCGCGCCATTAACGAGGGCGGCTGGCAGTCGGTTCCGCAACTGGCCTTCCCGGGCGGCGCGCTGATCGGCTGCGCAGCGGGCTTCGTCAACGTGCCGCGCATCAAGGGCAGCCACACCGCGATGAAGAGCGGTATGCTGGCAGCTGAAAGCATCGCGGCAGCCGTCGCAGCAGGCCAGTCGGGCACGCAGCTGTCGGATTATGACGATGCGGTTCGCTCGAGCTGGATCGCCGACGAGTTGAAGCTGGTGCAGAACGCCCAGCCTGCGGTGGCGAAATACGGCGGCGACATCGGCACAATGCTGGCCGGTGCGGACATGTGGATGCGCACGCTCAAGATCGGTCTGCCGGTCAGCATGGAGCACCACCGCGATTACACCATGACGGGCCGCGCCGATCTTTATCCCAAGATCGACTATCCCAAGCCCGATGGGAAGATCAGCTTCGACCGTCTGACCAATGTGGCTTTCAGCTTCACCAATCACGCCGAAGATCAGCCCAACCACCTCAAGGTGGCCGATCTCGAACTCCAGAAGGAGAGCGAATACGAGGTCTTTGGCGGTCCTTCGACGCGCTATTGTCCGGCGGGGGTTTACGAGTGGATCGAGGAAGAGGGCAAGGAGCCGCGCTTCCAGATCAACTCGCAAAACTGCGTCCACTGCAAGACCTGCGACATCAAGGACCCCAACCAGAACATCAACTGGACGACGCCCGAGGGCGGCGGCGGGCCGAATTATCCGAATATGTGAAGGTTCGTTGCGAGCCAAAGCCCCGCAATCGTTCCGAGCGAAGTTTCTTGGACCTGAAGGCTCATATGCATTGGCTTATGAGCAAATCAATGAATGGGATGGACGGGTCACGACATCGATTGGTGGATACGACTTAATTTGGGAGGTGGATTCAGTCGAAGAGGATCAGGGTATCTTGCGCCTCGGTGGGATCACCCAAGGCACCAAGGAACTCTGGAACGACGTATTTTG
Source organism: Erythrobacteraceae bacterium (assembly GCA_038130205.1). GTDB lineage: Bacteria > Pseudomonadota > Alphaproteobacteria > Sphingomonadales > Sphingomonadaceae > Erythrobacter. The sequence continues at coordinate 7,480 of JAYPMZ010000099.1, forward strand.
GTTCCAGATCCTATGCGAAGGTGGTCCACAAACCATTCGTTACTGGGGGGATCGCGCAATCTGGCGAGAAGATCCTGCCATTGAGGATTGAGGTCAAGCTTGTCGGTCACCGAAACCGCCTACGCCAAGATCAACCTCGCGCTGCATGTCCGCAGTCGGCGCGAGGATGGGTATCACGAGCTCGAGACGCTGTTCGCCTTCGTCGATGCGGGCGATAGGCTGAGCGCCAAACCGGCCGAGCAGGACCGCGTCACCACTCTCGGCGAGTTTGCGAGGGGGATCGACAATCCTTTCGACAATCTGGTGGCTAAGGCGCTCTCCGCGCTTCCGCACAAGCAATGCCTCGACATCACGCTCGAAAAGAACCTGCCCGTCGCGGCTGGCCTTGGCGGCGGGTCGGCGGATGCAGGCGCGGTGTTCCGGTTGGTCGAGCGCGAGCATGGCCTTCCCGACGACTGGCTCGAACGCGCCACCAAGCTAGGTGCGGACGTTCCCTCTTGTGTGCGGAGCGAGACTGCCATCGGGCGCGGCACCGGGACCGAACTCGAAACGCTCGAAGACGACCTCGGCGGAACCCCCGTCTTGCTGGTAAACCCCCGCGTCCCGCTGGCGACGGGTCCGGTGTTTAAAGGCTGGGACGGACAGGATCGCGGCCCGCTCCCAACCGGTTCGGCGCGCCGGATCGCGCTCGAAGGCCGCAACGATCTCACCGCCCCCGCGCTCGAATTATGCCCTGTGATCAGGGATGTGCTAGACGCACTTGAGACCGACAATCCGTGGCTCACCCGCATGTCGGGTTCGGGAGCCACGTGTTTCGCATTGTATGACGACGAGACCGCACGCGATGATGCCGCGCAGCGGCTCAAGCAAGAGCGCCCCGACTGGTGGCTGCTCGCAGGGAAATTGAGATGATCGACGGACAGCCCTTCAGACAGATTGGTGACGTGAAGCGCGGCGGGATCGTCTGCGTGTCCGACCACGCCTCCAACTTCGTTCCCGATGATGTACCACTCGGAATTCCGGCGGAACTGCTCGACACGCATATCGCGATCGACATCGGTGTCGGCGGCGTTGCCGAGCGTATGGCGCGGCGTCACGGCATCCCCGCGCATCTGGCGGAAGTCAGCCGTCTGGTGGTCGATCTCCACCGCGAGGAGGACCACCCGAAGGTTGTTCCCACGGAAAGCGACGGGCATCTCATTCCCGGCAATATCGGCGCCGATATCGAAGCGCGGCTCGACCGGTTTTACCGGCCTTATCACGATGCGCTGGCCAAATGGCTCAATGCAGCCGAACCCGAACTCATCATCTCGCTGCACAGCTTCACGCCGAAATTGGAGACCAGCGAGGATGCACGGCCGTGGGACGTCGGGCTGCTCTACAATGAGGATGACCGCGCCGCGCGCCACGCAATCCGCTTGTTTGGAGAGCAGGGGCTCAATGTCGGAGATAATGAACCCTATTCGGGACGCGAACTCAACGCGACGATGAACCGCCATGCCGAGGCGCATGGGCGTAATTACTGCGCGATCGAGGTCCGGCAGGACCTGATATCGACCCGCGCAGACCAGGCGCGCTGGGCCTCCATGATCGCAGATGTGTGCGGAAGGGTTGCGCTCGCGCTCGACTAAAGGCACTGGCGTTTCCCAGATTGCAATCGACGGGAAAGAATATGTCGTTCGACAAGTCCAAGCTGCCCAGCCGCCACGTTTCGGTCGGTCCCGAGCGCGCACCGCACCGCTCCTATTACTATGCGATGGGAATGACCGAGGAAGAGATCGCACGTCCCTTCGTCGCGGTCGCCAGCGCGGGCAATGATTCTGCGCCTTGCAACACAACCTTAAACGCGCAGGCGGATATCTGCCGTGAAGGCGTCATCAGCGGCGGAGGCACGCCGCGCCGGTTCAACACCATCACTGTCACCGATGGCATCGCGATGGGCCATCAGGGTATGAAAAGCTCGCTCGTGAGCCGCGAAGTGATTGCGGATTCGGTCGAGCTTTCGGTGCGCGGGCATTGCTATGACGCGCTGGTGGGCTTTGCGGGCTGCGACAAGAGCCTGCCCGGCATGATGATGTCGATGCTGCGGCTCAATGTGCCTTCGATCTTCGTCTATGGCGGCTCGATCCTGCCCGGCACTTTCCACGACGAGGATGTGACCGTGGTTGATGTGTTCGAGGCGGTTGGACAGCACGCAGCCGGCAATTGCCCGCTGCAAGAACTGATCGCACTCGAAAAGGTTGCATGTCCCGGCCACGGAGCCTGCGGCGGCCAGTTCACCGCCAACACCATGGCTTGCGTCGGCGAGGCTATCGGATTGAGCTTGCCAAACAGCAACATGGCTCCCGCTCCTTACAGATCGCGCGAAGAAATCGCACGCGCTGCGGGCGAGCAGGTGATGGTGCTGCTGGAGAAGAACCTGCGCCCGCGCGACATCTGCACCAAGGAAGCTTTCGAGAATGCCGCACGCGTTGTGGCTGCGACCGGCGGCTCGACCAATGCCGCGCTGCACTTGCCCGCAATGGCAAGCGAATGCGGCATCGACTTCGACCTGTTTGACGTTGCAGAGATATTTAAATCAACACCTTACATCGCAGACCTCAAGCCCGGCGGTAAGTACGTCGCCAAGGACATGCACGAGGCAGGCGGGGTCTATATGGGGATGAAGACGCTGCTCGACGGCGGTTTCCTTGATCCCAACCCGATGACCGTCACCGGCAAGACGATTGGCGAGAACATCGAAGAGATCACGTGGAATCCCGATCAAAAGGTTTTCTATGACGTCAAAACGCCGATCACTCCCACCGGCGGCGTGGTCGGACTGAAGGGTTCGCTCGCACCCGACGGCGCGATCGTGAAGGTTGCGGGCATGGCTCGCCTACAGTTCAGCGGTCCGGCGCGCGTGTTCGAATGCGAGGAAAACGCCTTCGCCGCCGTCGAGAAGCGTGATATTGCCGAGGG
>JAYPMZ010000100.1:0-10401 GCA_038130205.1 Erythrobacteraceae bacterium
CCTTTGCACAGTGGCGGGGCGCATTGGGCGTTGTCGAGATGGAAGTCGGAGGACGGGTTGATCGCACCGATCAGTCCGCAGGCATCCCGCAGCTCGGTTCGGCAGTGCCGATGGGACCGCGCGGGCTGGCAGCGGCATTTACCGGCGCCGACCGCGAACATCCGGAGACGACGGTGGACGCGGTGGTGCGCGCATGGGTTCCGTCAGGCATCCTCACCCCGCGTCTTACGCTCGCTCGCAAGGAACGGGTTCCGAGCCTGCTCGAACGCTTCGGATGGCTTCCGACCGAGGCAAGTTTCGGCTTGGCAGATGGCAATATCTACGTCGGGAACCTCGACCTCGCGCCGGAAACCGCATGGATTGCCGAGGCAGGCTTTGATCTCGAAGCCGAAACCTTCTCACTGCGCCCCACGGTGTTTTACCGGCGCGTCGATGATTTCATTCAAGGTGTGCCGGTAGATGCCACGGTGGGTGTGATCGACAGTCCGATCGAGATGATCGCCAATATGAACGGCGACTCCACGCCGCTTCGCTTCGGCAATGTCGATGCCGAACTCTACGGCGTCGATCTCGACTTCATGGTGCGCCCTATGGAGCGCATCGAACTGTCGGGCACGGCCAGCTATGTGCGCGGCAAGCGGCGCGATATTGACGATAATCTCTATCGTCTTGCGCCAGCCAATCTGCGTCTCTCGGCTGCGTGGATCGGTGATCGTCTCTCATTCGGAGCAGAACTTCTTGCCGCTGCAAAGCAGGACAAGGTCTCTGCCTCCAACGATGAGCAGCCGAGCGACGGTTACGCCGTGGTCGGACTTTTCAGCCGCTATGCGGTGAGCGAGGCGATCAGCATCGAAGCGGGGGTCGAGAACCTGTTCGACACCGAATATCAGTCGCATCTCGCAGGGCGCAGCCGCGTGGGTGCATCGGATGTGGTCCTTGGAGAACGCCTGCCAGGTGCAGGCCAAGGCGGTTGGGTGAGACTCAACGCGCGGTTCTGACAAAGGCTGAGAACGGAACGAGGGCCGGTGCGCCGGTCCTCGTTCTTCGCATGCGTATCAATAAAGCAGATGCCCGCGCACCATCTGCACCCAGGCCGCCTCGTCCGCTGACGCCATCACGTCGAGATCGTGCGGGGATGCGTTGCGATCATCGACCCACTCGCGCAGCGCAGGACCACCATTGATCACATCGATAGCGAGCACGTTGTCCGTGTATTCGTATTTAAAGTCTTTCCCGCGCCAGATCGGGTAGTCGGGATACAGGTTGCGGATCGCCTTGAACGCGAGCGCCTGCATCCGCCACGGCTTGAACGCGTGGTGCGCGTAGTCAGGACCTTCTGCATGCAACATCAAAGCGTTGCAGAGCTTTCCTGCGTGTTTGTGGAAAGTGGGTTCGAACCAGCAATCGCGCATGATGACACCGGCGCACCATTCGGGCGCGATCCGCTGCATTTCGGCGGCGACCGCCTTCGCATTCGTGTCTGGCGCGCCGAAAAGCACTTCGAGCGGGCGGGTGGTTCCGCGCCCTTCCGACAGGGTAGCGCCCTCGATCATTACCGTTCCGGCATAACAGCGCGCCATGTTCACATTGGCGGCGTTGGGTGATGGGTTGATCCAGATGCGGTCTTCCGGCCAGCCATGTCCGGGGCCGTCGGGCTGCCAGCCCTCCATCGCGACTACCTTATACGTAACGTCGAGGTTGAAGTGCTCGACGAACCAGTGCCCCATTTCCCCCATGGTGAGACCGTGGCGCATCGGCATCGGCGCGGCCCCGACGAAGCTTTCGTGACCCGGAACCAGCAAAGTCCCTTCGACCGGGCGACCGGCGGGGTTCGGGCGGTCAAGCACCCACACCTCCTTGCCGTGTTTTGCCGCCTCTTCAAGCAGATAGAGCAAAGTGGTAACAAAGGTGTAGATGCGGCAGCCAAGGTCCTGAAGGTCGAACAGGAAAACATCCGCGCTCGACATCATCTGCCCCGTCGGGCGACGGACTTCACCATAGAGGCTGAAGATCGGGATACCGTATTTCGGATCGATCTCGTCCGCGGTCTCTACCATATTGTCCTGCTTGTCGCCCTTGAGCCCGTGCTGGGGACCAAAGGCGCTGGAAACCTGCACACCCTTAGCAATCAGCGCATCGAGGCTATGCGTCAGGTCTTGCGTCACGCTCGCCGGATGGGCGACCAGTGCGGCGCGGCGGCCTTCGAGTTCTGCGAGCAAGGACGGGTCGGCAAGCAGGCGGTCGATGCCGAATTTTACAGATGAAGTCATGCCGGTGAGGTGGCCCAAGCCATGTCCAAAGGCAATTGCTTTTGCGCCCCGTTCCCCGCCTAACGCGAGAAGGTGAGCGGGCGGCAAACCGCAGCGTGGAAATCGGGCTTGCCGGGTGGAAAAGCGAGCGCCCAATATTGCAGCGTCCCGTCGGTGAGTTCGATCACCGCGCTGAGGCCCGCTTTTGCAGGAGCGCCTAGCTCAGCAGCAATGCTCGCCTTGAGTTCCAGCGTCCCCTGCCCGTTCGAGACATTGTGACCGCTCGCCACGGCAATTGCTCCGACTTCTGCGTCGCGCATGCCTTCCCGATAACTGTCAAAGACATAGGCTGCCCATTGGCCCGAGGGAGCGAGATTGAATTCCTGATAGCTCTCGCCACCGTCCGTCTGCCAGAAGAACTCCAAGCAAGTGTGCTGCCAAAGTCCGCTTGCCCGTTGCGATGGCGCGGGCAAAGGCAATCGCACGCCGTCGAGAGCGCCTTCGAGCCGGAATTCCACATCGCATCCCGCTGATGTAGCGCGAATGTCTGCGGAAAGGGCCGTGATCGGACCGGCTTTGCAATCGGGATGGAGCGTGAGCCTGTGCATCGTCTGCGATATCGCGCCGCAACGCCTGCTGCGCAAGCCTCTAGCCCCCTTCCCCGCACGCTGTTAAGCGCGCGTGCCATGAGCACTTACGAATCCGAACTGCTGCGCCTCCTCGAAAGCCGTGGCCACCTGCACCAGATCACCGATCCGGCCGCGCTCGATGCGCGCGCCAAGAAAGAGGTCATCACGGGCTACGTCGGATTCGACCCGACCGCTTCGTCGCTCCACATCGGCAATCTTGCTTCGATTATGCTGCTCAAGCGTTTGCAACAGGCGGGGCATCGTCCGATTGTCATTATGGGCGGCGGCACGGCGAAGGTCGGCGATCCTTCGGGAAAAGACGAAACCCGCACGATGCTGACCGAAGAGAAGCTTGCGGCGAACATCGCGGGAATCAAGGGCAGCTTTGAGAAGATCCTGCGTTTCGATAATAGCGAAACCGGCGCGCTGCTGATCAATAACGACGATTGGCTGTCGAAGCTCGGCTATATCGAACTGCTGCGCGCCGTCGGTCCGCATTTCACCATCAACCGCATGATGACTTTCGATTCGGTGAAGCTGCGGCTCGAGCGCGAACAACCGCTCAGCTTCCTCGAATTCAACTACATGATCATGCAGGCCTACGACTTCCTCGTGCTCGCGCGCGAGTATGATTGCGTGCTGCAGATGGGCGGCAGCGACCAGTGGGGCAATATCGTCAACGGGATGGAATTGAACCGCCGCATCGACGGGCGCGAGACCTTCGGGGTTACGCAGCCGCTGATCACCCGCTCGGACGGGGCGAAGATGGGCAAGTCGGTCGATGGCGCGATCTGGCTCAATGAAGACGCGCTGCCGGCCTATGACTTCTGGCAATACTGGCGCAACACGGACGACCGCGACGTTGGCCGCTTCCTCAAGCTGTTCACCGACATTCCGCTCGACGAGATCGCACGCCTTGAAAAGCTTGAAGGGGCGGACATCAACGATGCCAAGATCATCCTCGCCAATGCCGTCACCGCGATGGTGCGCGGAGAAGATGCCGCAAACGGTGCAGAAGCGACCGCGCGCGAAACCTTTGCCGGCGGCGGCGCGGGCGAAGACCTCCCTACTCTTGCTGTTGGGTCAGAGGGCATGCGTATCGGTGCGGTGCTAACCGAGATCGGCTTTACGGCTTCCAATGGTGAGGCCAAGCGCAAGCTGGCTGAAGGCGCAGTCAAGCTTGATGGCGAGACGATCAAGGACCCTGGCCATCTCGTCGCACCGGCGGACGGTCAAAGCCTCAAGCTCAGCCTTGGCAAGAAGAAGCACGGCCTGGTCACGCGCTGACCCGTCTGTCCCCCGCGCCAAAAGCCAGCTCCGGCTTTACCAATTATCAGCCTTTATCCCGCATTAGGGGTGATGTCCGGCTTCTCGGGCAGGTTTGATTATGGAGAGGTGAGGCTGTGACTGCCGGAGCTAACCTGAGCGTAACCGATATGCGCCGCGCTGCGCGTCACCCTGTCGACTTTCCGGTGATCGTCGAGCATTTCGCTCACGGCGATCTCAATCTGCACGTCTGCAATATTTCGGCACACGGCTTTATGGTCGATGATGCGGAAAAGCTGAGCCGCGGCGATCGGGTCATTATCCGCCTTCCTATAGTGGGGCGGATTGAGGCCTATGTTATCTGGACCCGCGACGAACGCGCCGGTTTCCAGTTCGAACGGATCATCCGTCTCGACGATTTCGTCTCGATCATCGACACGCTCCAGCCCAACCCGCGCCTGCGTCGGGGGCGCTGATCAGCGGCTGCAAAGCGCGGCTTTCGACATCGCTAGAATTTGACCCATTGGCAGGCCCGTTTGCGCCTGCCATTGCGCGTATGTGAACGACGCCGCACCCCACCCATCCCACCCGCTCAAGGTCCACAACTTCCGCGCCTATTGGGTCGGGCGGTTTGCGCTAACGCTCGGCCAATATGCGATGATGCTGATCATCGGGTGGCAGACGTACAATATCGCGCGCGATGCAGGGATGAGCATTCCGGCGGCTTCGGGCCAGCTCGCTCTGATCGGTCTGTTCCAGTTCCTTCCGCTGTTTGTCCTTACGCCCTTCTCGGGCCTAGCCGCCGACCGTTTCGATCGCCGCAGTCTCGCGCAAATCACGCTGGTGCTGCAATTTATCTGCGCTGCGGTCCTTGCGTGGTTCACCTGGACCGAGGCGATTGGTCTTACGGTCCTTTACAGCGTTGCAATCATTCTCGGCGTCTCGCGCACCTTCCTCGGCCCCGCGCTTTCCTCGCTCGCGCCCAATCTTGTTCCCAAACCAATCCTGCCGACGGCCATCGCCTTGTCATCGATCTCGTGGCAGGTCGGAATGATCGGCGGACCGGCACTCGGCGGCTACCTCTACGCAATCGAACCTGTCCTTCCCTATGCAGCGGCGATGGGCCTCTTCGCATTCTCGCTCGTCGCGCTGGCCGTAATCGGCAAGGTGCCCCAACCTCCGGCGCGCAAGGACCAGCGGCCTATTGGCGCGATTGTCGACGGGGTTCGCTATGTTGTGCAGAACAAGATGGTGCTCGGCGCGATCACGCTCGATCTCTTTGCTGTGTTCCTTGCCGGAGCCACCGCGCTGTTCCCCGTATTTGCGCGCGATATCCTGAAAGTCGGAGAAACCGGCCTCAGCCAGCTCGCCATGGCCCCCGCGATCGGCGCAGCCGTCACGGCGCTTTGGTTCTCTTTCCGCCCTATCAATTCCAATGTGGGGCCCAAGATGCTCGGCGCGGTCGTGATATTCGGCTTTGCGACTATCGGTTTCGGCCTATCGACATGGATGCCGTTCAGCCTGGCGATGCTGGCGATCGTCGGCGCGGCTGACATGTTCAGCGTCTATATCCGCCAGTCGCTGATCCAGCTGCACACGCCCGACGACAAGCGCGGCCGCGTGTCCTCGGTCAGCCTGCTGACGATCAGCGCTTCGAACGAATTCGGCGATTTCTTCTCCGGTTCCCTCGCCTATGTGTTCGGACCGGTCATCGCGGTTGTCGGCGGCGGCGCGGGAGCGATCGTCACCGTTGTCGTCTGGGCCCGCGTATTTCCGGTGTTGCGAACCACCAAGACCTTCGATCCGCCCGAGGATCTGCTAGAAGAGTCCCAAAATTCAGAAGGGAGAGCCTGACATGAAAGCTGCAAACATCCTCGAGACGATCGGAAATACCCCGCATATTCGCCTCTCGCGGCTATTTCCCGATCACGAGGTCTGGATCAAATCCGAACGCTCCAATCCCGGCGGCTCGATCAAGGATCGCATTGCGCTAGCCATGGTCGAGGATGCCGAGGCCAAGGGTCTGCTGAAGCCCGGCGGGACGATTGTCGAGCCGACCAGTGGCAACACCGGCATCGGCCTTGCGATGGTTGCGGCGGTAAAGGGCTACAAGCTGGTTTTGGTCATGCCCGAATCAATGTCGATCGAGCGCCGCCGCCTGATGCTTGCTTATGGCGCGACCTTCGATCTTACGCCCAAGGAAAAGGGCATGAAGGGCGCTATCGAGCGGGCCAGCGAGATCGTTGCGAATACCGAAGGCGCATGGATGCCCAGCCAATTCGATAATGGCGCGAACCCCGCCGTGCACGCTCGCACGACTGCGCAGGAAATCCTCAAAGATTTCGCTGACAGCCCCGTCGATGTGCTGATTACCGGTGTCGGTACCGGTGGCCACCTCACTGGCTGCGCCGAAGCGCTCAAGGCCGAATGGTCTGGCCTCAAAGCTTATGCGGTCGAACCTGCTCTCTCCCCCGTGATCAACGGCGGCGAACCGGGCCCTCATCCCATCCAGGGCATCGGCGCAGGCTTCATCCCGAGCAACCTACACACCAACGCCATCGACGGTGCGATTAAAGTGGATGCGGAAGAAGCCAAGGAAATGGCTCGCCGCGCCGCGGCCGAGGAAGGAATGCTGGTAGGCATCTCCTCTGGCGCAACGCTGGCCGCTATTGCGAGCAAGCTGGGCGATCTCAATGCAGGCACTCGCGTACTCGGCTTCAACTACGATACGGGCGAGCGTTATCTGTCGGTGCCGGACTTCCTGCCCGAATGAGCGGCTTTGCGAAGGTTGAATATCGGGACGGCGATGTTGCGCTGACAGGCCTGCACGCCGTCCCTCATGGCTCCGTGCGCGGTGCGGTGACGGTGTTCCCGACCTTCATCAATTCAACCCCTTCGGTTGAGGCCAAAGCACAGCTCTTGGTTGAGGCAGGATTCGCGGTTCTGATCGCGGATTTCTATGGTCCCGATTACCCGGCCAGCCCCGAAGAAGCCTTTGCCGCCATGCGCAACCTGCGCAGCGATCCGGTCGCCATGCGAACACGCCTGCGCGCTTCACTCGCCAAGATGCGCGAGCTTGCGCCCGATGAGCCGCAACTCGCAATCGGCTTTTGTCTGGGTGGGATGGCTGTGCTCGAAATGGCGCGCGACGGTGCGGAACTTGTGGCGGTGGCAAGCTTCCACGGCCTGCTCGAAACCGCCCTGCCCGCACGCGGACCGATCACGCCGCGCATACTGGTTTGCCACGGAGACGCCGACAGCCTCGTTCCACGCTCACAAGTCGTCGGGTTTTGGGAAGAAATGGACGCGGTCAAGGCAGATTGGCACTTCCATGCCTATGCCGGAGTGGAACACGGGTTCACCAATCCACGCACTTTCGACGGCTCGCCGAATCCCGCGTATGACGCGAGCGCCGACCGACAGAGCTGGCACGCCCTGCTCGAATTCTTCGACGAGTGCCTAGCGTAATTGATCACTGGGCTTGAATAAATAGAGGCCCGGCTCCCCCCAGAGCCGGGCCTCTATGGTGACGACTTCAGTGATTTTCCGTCATGCGACGGTGGCAAACGCCTCTTCGGGGAGCGCCATCATGGTGTCGCTGCCCGCTTCGAGTTTACGCCGTAGCGCCCCGCAGTCTGGCAGGAAGCGCTGCGCATAATAGGACGCAGCCGTCATTTTTGCTTCGTAGAAACCCTTATCCTCGGGCGAGCTGGCAAGAGCATCCTTCGCGATCTTCGCCATCTTGAGCCAGAAGAAGCCAAGCGTGACGATGCCCATGATCGTCATATAGTGGTGCGCACCTGCGCCGAGATGGTTGGGGTTCGCCATGGCGTTCTGCATGAACCACATGGTCGCCAGCTTTTGTTCGCCGAGCGCTTTTTCGAGAGCCGTCGCGATTTCCGCGAGCGCTTCGTCTTCCTTCGCCGCGGCAATTTCGTCGTCGATCATCTTGAAGAAGGCCTGAATGGCCCGGCCGCCCTTGCTCGCAAGCTTGCGGCCGCACAGGTCCATCGCCTGCACGCCATTGGTGCCTTCGTAGATCATAGCGATACGGGCATCGCGCACGAACTGGTCCATGCCCCATTCCTGGATGTAGCCATGGCCGCCATAGACCTGCTGCATATTGGTGCAGACTTCGTACCCCTTGTCGGTGCCGTAACCCTTGATCACGGGAGTCATCACGCTGATCAGGTCATCTGCAAGCTGGCGCTCTTCTTCGGTCTTGGCCCTGTGCGTCAGGTCCACCTGAAGCGCTCCCCACAGACACAGCGCGCGCATCCCTTCGTTGAACACCTTGGCATCCATCAACATGCGGCGGACGTCGGGGTGGACGAAGATCGGATCGGCCTTCGCTTCGGGATCGGCGGGGCCGGTCAGAGCGCGGCCCTGACGACGATCAAGCGCATAGGTGACGGCGTTCTGATAGGCGACTTCGGCCTGTGCCAGCCCCTGAAGACCAACGCCCAGACGCGCGGCGTTCATCATGATGAACATTGCGGCGAGGCCCTTGTTCTCTTCACCCAGAAGATAGCCGGTGGCTTCGTCATAGTTGAGCACGCAGGTCGCATTGCCGTGGATACCCATCTTCTTTTCGATCGAACCGCAGGTGACGCCGTTGCGGGTCGCAGGCTCGCCATTCTCGTCGAGCAGGAACTTGGGAACGATGAAGAGAGAAATACCCTTTGCGCTGTCGGGAGCGCCGGGGGTCTTCGCGAGGACGAGGTGAATGATGTTGCTGGTCAGATCATGTTCGCCAGCGGAGATGAAGATCTTGGTCCCGCTGATCTTGTAACTGCCATCGTCCTGCGGGACGGCCTTGGTGCGGATCATGCCGAGGTCGGTACCGCAATGCGGTTCGGTCAGGTTCATCGTGCCCGACCATTCCCCCGAGATCATTTTGGGCAGGTAGGTGTCCTTCTGATCCTGGGTGCCGACCTGCACGATTGCTGCAGTCGCACCGCGGGTCAGGCCCGGATACATCGCAAACGCCTGGTTCGCGGCGGCCGAGAATTCTTCCATCATCATGCCGAGCACATGCGGAAGGCCCTGCCCACCGAACTCTTCCTCTGCCGAGAGCGTGCCCCAACCGCTTTCACAGAAGGCATCATAGGCTTCCTTGAAGCCCGGAGGCGTGGTGACGCTGCCGTCTTCGTGACGGGTGCAGCCGTGTTCGTCGCCTGCCTGATTGATCGGGGCGAGAACTTCGGAACAGAACTTGCCCGCTTCGTTCACGACCGTATCGGTCATGTCCTGCGTCGCATTCTCGAAACCCGGCAGATCGCCGTAGCTTGCGAGGTCGAGCATCTCGTTGATGACAAAGCGGGTGTCGCGGGTGGGAGCGGTATAGGTGGGCATGAGCTGTTCTTTCTAAGGACAGATGTTCGTATCGGGGGTGCGGCGCGCGCAGAGCTCAGTCGAAGAGTTTTTCGATCTCGACGACGAAGGCAGACAACTCTTTGATCGACGAATCGATGTCAGCGCGCTGCGCCTTGAGCTTGGAAATATGGTTCCGGCACTTCTCGATCGTGACGCGGCGCTGTTCCACGCGGCCGTCGTCAAGATCGTAGAGGTCAATCATCTCGCGGATTTCGGTCAGGCTGAAGCCGACGTTCTTTGCGCGCATGATCCAGGCGAGCCGCGCACGGTCACGCTTGGAATACACGCGGGTCAGACCGACGCGAGCCGGATTGATCAGACCTTCGTCCTCGTAAAAGCGTAGCGCGCGCGCGGTGCAGCCGAATTCGGAAGTGAGGTCGGAGATCGAATATTGTTCGCGCTCGAGCTTGTCCGGGCGATCGAGGTGCGCGCCGTTGCGGCGTTGGCCCTCGGGCGCGCCCGTTTTCGAGGTCGTGGCGATATTTTCCGAGTTTGATTTGGGTGCAGAAGCCATGCACCCTCATCTACCTTCCCTTTACGTGAACGTCAAGAAGTGACCTTTGCGAGAACCTCCGCATCGCTCGTCGCTTCGGGGACCAAGATGCGGTAAAAACAACTCGTCGCGCCGGTGTGACAGGTCGGACCCGCAGGTCTGGCGAGGATCAGCAAGGCGTCCTGATCGCAATCGACGCGGATTTCCTCGACCGACAAGACGTTCCCCGAAGTCTCGCCCTTCATCCACAGCTTCCCGCGGGACCGCGACCAGAAGGTGACGTTGCCCGTCGCGCGGGTCTGCGCCAAAGCTTCGGCATTCATATAGGCCACGACGAGCACATCCTTGGTCCCCGAATCGACCACGACCGCCGTAATCAGCCCCGACG